>SHWG01000101.1 GCA_009693905.1 Rhodospirillales bacterium
CCGAGGCGGCGGCGGGAATCGCCGCCCGCGAGCGGCGCGCGGGGCGCACGATCGAAATCCGCGACGTCCAAATCGCCGGAATCGCGGCGGCGCGCCGGGCGACGCTCGCGACCCGGAACGTCAGGCATTTCGAGGGACTCGGCGTGAGCTTTGTCAATCCCTGGGCGGGGTGATATATTCCGGCGCCGTGGAAGTTGAGGGGCGGTCGCGGGGCTATTTGATGACGTTTGGGCATCCTTGTCGCGTCAATCGCGCTTTCGTCGATCGTGTCTCTAAACCGGGAACAATCGCGCTGCTGGCGCTTTCGATTCTATGTGCTCCGACCACCGCACAGGCGGGCATTGTCGAGGAGGCCTTCGAAGTTCCGATGAACTTCAAGACGCTTCACTGGGGAGAATTCACTCAAAACATCAAGGTCACGGTCTTCCGTGATACTGAGAAAGCGAAATCACCCTATTTGATTCTCAATCACGGCCGGCCGGTCGCGAGCGAAATGTCCAAGTTCACGCGGGCGCGGTATTCGCAGAACTCCCGATATTTTGTGTCCTTGGGTTTCGTCGTATTCGTTCCGACACGGGTCGGCTACGGTGAGACGGGCGGCCCGGACATGGAAACCTCTGGACAGCAGTGCGATTTCAGTACGGAATACGACCGGCCGTTTGCAAACGCCGCCGATCAAGTCGCGACGGTGCTGAGTCATGCGAAAATGCTGCCCTACGTCGATCCGACTCGCGGCCTCGTCGTGGGGCAGTCGTTCGGTGGTACAACGGCAATGGCGCTATCGACGAGAGAACTGCCGGGGCTGGCCGGCGCCGTGAATTTCGCCGGCGGCGCGGGCGGAAATCCGACCACCAGACCGGAAAATCCTTGCTATCCGCATCGGATCGAAAAGCTTTTCGAGGATTACGGGTCGAAAGCAAAGGTCCCCACGATCTGGCTCTACAGCGAAAACGACCGCTTTTGGGGGCCGGCGCTGCCGAAGAAGTGGTTCGACGCTTTTGTCAAAGGGGGTGGGAAGGGGAAATTCGTGCCGCTGCCGCCGCACGGCCGCGACGGGCACGGAATATTTTCCGCGAATCCCGAAGCCTGGAAGCCCGCGTTCGAGGCGTTTCTCCGCGAGGTCGGTTTCTAGCCCTCGCGCTCAAAACGGCAGTTGCACGTGGCTCGCGTCGGGCTCGCCGCAATGGCGCAGGATTCGCTCGCGGGCGAGATCGCGGAGCCTGAGCGCCGCCTTCCAGGGGTCTTGTGGTTGCACGCCTTGCGGCATGACGCCGGCCGCGGAGGTCAATGCGGCCGGGTCGATCGCCGGCTCGACCGTCACCGCGATCGCGCCCCGGCGGGGAAACCAGCTTTCGTCGCGCAGGATCGAGCGGGTGCCGCGCAGCGCGATGGGTATGAGCGGAACTTGCGCCGCCGCCGCCGCTTCGAAGGCGCCCAGGCGGAACGGCAGCAGTCCCGGCGCCCGTATCAGCGTTCCTTCCGGAAAATACATCAGGTTTCGGCCGGCCTTGGCGCGGGCGACGATACGCTTGGCGTCGACGACGGCGTCTTCCTTGTTCAACCTTCGGACATACTCGGCTCCAATCCGCCCAAGCAGCAGCCGGGGCAGGAATTGCCCGGCCAGCTCGGCCTTGGCGATAAAACTGAACGAACGCGGAATCGCGGCGGCGAGGACGAAGCTGTCGAGATAGCTCGCGTGGTTGGCGACGAACACGCAAGGCGTGCCTTCGGGCGGAAGATTCTCGATTCCCCGGACCGTGATCGGAATTCCGGCGAGGCGGGCGAGAATCCGCAAGCCCGCGCGCATCACCGGCCAGCGCGCGGTCTCGGTGGGAATGACAACGAAGATGGGGACAACGACCATCGCCGCCAGCACCGCGAGCGTCCAGGCATAGCCGGCGTAACTCGCTTCGGTGAGCGTCGCCGCGAGGCGCCGGGTGCGGGGCACGAGCGAGGCCAGCGCCATCCGCGCCATCAGCCGCCAGCGCGCCGGGCGCCCCTGGCCGACCGCGCCCCGCTCGTAAAGCTCGCGGGTCGCGGCACGCCGGATCTTGCCCGACGACGTCTTGAGGACCGTGTTCGGCGGCGCCAGCACCACTTCGTCCGGCGGCCCGCCGGCGAGATCGGTGACGATCGCGGTGATGGCCGCGCGCATCTCGTCCCGGGCGGACTCTTGGCTCCGGGTTTCGGCCAGCACCACCAGGCGCTCGGTGCCGGTCTGGGGATCGGGCATGCCGAACACGGCGACGTTGCCGGCGCGCACGCCCGCGAGCGCGCCGACAGCCTCTTCGATCTCGACCGGGTAGATGTTGCGCCCGGCGCGGATGATCATGTCCTTGGTCCGCCCGGTGATATGGATGTCGCCGTTCGCGAGATAGCCGCGATCGCCGGTCTCCAGCCAATCGCCGCGAAAAAGCTTCCGGGTTTCCTCGGGCCGGCGGAAATAGCCGCTGGTCGCCGACGGCCCCTTGAACTGGATGCGGCCTTCGATGCGCTCGGGCAGCTCGCGGTCGTTGGCGTCGGCGACGCGGATCTGGTGGCCGGGGATCGGCTGACCGCAGGCGGGAAAACGGAGCGAGGCCGGTTCGTCCGCACCGGCCGGGACCGCTCTACCTGAGCGCATGAAGGTCTCGCGCGCGACGCGGTCGATCATCGGCGCGCGCCCGAGCGGAGGAAACGCGAGTCCGACGGAATTTTCGGCAAGCCCATAAACCGGCATCAGGGATTCCGGCTTGAGCTTGGCCGGGGCGAAGCGTTTCGCGAAGCGTTCGAGGGTATCGGGGTTGACCGCCTCGGCGCCGTTGAAGGCGGCCCGCCAGCAGGAAAGATCGAGGGCGGCGATCTCGCGCGCGTCGATTCTTTTCAGGCACAGCTCGTAGGCGAAGTTGGGCGCGGCCGAAAGCGTTCCCCGAAAGCGATGAATGGCGCGCAGCCACCGCTCGGGCCGGGCGATGAACGCCATCGGCGCCATGACCACCAGCGGCATGGCGTGATAGAGGCTGCCGAACCACGCCCCGATCAGGCCCATGTCGTGATAAAGCGGCAGCCAGCTCACGAACACGTCGGCGGATGTCGCCCGCACCGCCTCGCCCATGGCGCGGACGTTGGCGAGCAGATTGGCGTGGGTCAGCACGACTCCTTTAGGGTTTCCGGTCGAGCCCGAGGTGTATTGCAGGAACGCGGTTTCCTCGGGTCCCCGCGCGATCGGGACGAAGGCGCCGCCGCGCGCGGTCAGTTCCACTAGCGTGGTCACCGCGCGCAAACTGGGCACCTGGGCGCCGAGCAATTGGGCGAAGGGTTTCACCTCGGGCGAAGTGATCAGAACGCCGGCCCGGCAGTTGTCGATCACGCCCGCGTAACGGCGGAGATGATCTTCGGCCTGCGTCAGGCGCGCTGGCGGATAAAGCGGCGCCGGCACCGCGCCCGCGAGCAGGACCCCGAAGAACGAAATGAAATAATCCCGCCCGGTCGGCAGCATGAGCGCGACCGCTTCGTCGGGCTTGACGTCGCTCGCGCGCAAAGCGGCGGCGATCCGCTCGGCGCCTTGTTCGAGATCGCGGTACGTGATGACCTCGCCGTCGCCTTCGTCGGCGTAAAGGCGGATGTGGGGCCGCTCGGGGTTCCGGCGCGCGTGCCAGCGCAAGACCTCGATCAGAGTACGCGCGGAAGTTGGGAGTTCCCCGGTCTCGGCCAGGGCGAGCGCGCTCACTTCCGGCGGCGCCCAGCCCTTGCCGCGCGCTTCGGCGGCGAGCACCGCGCGGAGCATGTCGCGCGGCGTCTCCGCCGCCGCCATCGCTTCCTCGGCAAGGGTGACGTCGAAGACCTGCTCGACCCGGGCCATCAGCTCGACCCGGCCCAGGCTGTCGAGGCCCAAATCCTTGTCGAGGCGGCTGTCGAGGGCGACGCTCAGCGTCGCGGCGCGGCGGGGATTGATCTCGGTAATGAGCGCGTGGGCGACGGCGAGCAGGCGCTCGGCCGTCTCGACCGTACGGCGTTGGTCTTGATCTCTCGTATTCGCGTCCACAGCCATCGGTCCCGCTCATTCCGCTACTCGGAGGATAACCCAACGGCGCGCCATTGACCCTCGCCCGACCGAATGCCGTAGCCCTCTACGGTCGGCAGCGGCAGCATGGCGGGCCAGGTTATGGTCATGATCGATTTTCCGATTCATCACGTCGTTGTAATCACTTGCGGCTTCTGGACGGCATAGCCATATTTGGGCTACAATATGGCTCAGTTTAAGGAGAGCCAATTCATGACCGTCGTTGTTCGTGCCCGCATCGACGAACGGGTGAAGAAAGACGCCGCCGCCGTGCTGGCGTCGATCGGACTGACCGTTTCCGATGCCTTCCGCCTCATGATGGTGCGTATCGCCACCGAAAAACGGCTGCCCTTCGAGCCGCTGGTGCCCAATGCCGAGACCATCGAGGCCATGCGGGCCGCGCGGCGAGGCGATCTGATCGCCGTCGGCAGCGCCGACAAGCTGCTGGCCGATCTGAATGCGGACGATTAGGCGCACAAACGCCTTCAAGCGCGATTACAAGCGCGAGAAAAAGGGGCGTCATCGCAACACGCTCGACGACAATCTTTTGAAGATCGTCACGCCGCTGGCATCCGACGCGCCGCTTCCGGAACGCAACCGCGACCATCCCCTGGCCGGAGAATGGAAGGACCATCGGGATTGCCATATCAAGCCCGACTTGGTGCTGATCTACCGGAAGCCCGACGATCGAACGCTCGACCTGGTGCGCCTGGGTTCGCATAGCGAGCTCGGGCTTTGATGCGCGAATATCTGGGTCCACATCGCCCATGCGCACCCGCCGCCGGTGATCGTTGACGCCCGCCCGCCGAGCCCCTATAAGCGCCGTGGGCCACGACCTCCCAACGGGTCGCGCCCTTCTGCGAGGAAGGGACTATGACGAAAATCACGCCTGAGCCGGGCGCGAAAGCGCCCAAACCAAACGACCCGGCGGCATCATTGGCGCCCGGTCTTTCATCTGGGCGGCCTGCGCCGCCGGGCAAGCGTCCGGCACCACCCTCCAAGCCGGGACTCCGCCCGGCCAATCCCAACTTCGCGTCCGGTCCCTGCGCCAAGCGCCCCGGCTGGTCGCCCGCCGCGCTCGCGGGCGCGCTCACCGGCCGCTCGCACCGCTCCAAGCCGGGCAAGGCCCGCCTGAAAGAGGTGCTCCAGCGCACCCGCGCCATTTTGGGCATCCCCGCCGCCTACCGCATAGCCATCGTTCCGGCCTCCGACACCGGCGCGTTCGAAATGGCGCTGTGGTCGCTGTTGGGTGCCCGCGGCGTCGACGTGCTCGCCTGGGAAAGCTTCGGGTCGGGTTGGGTCACCGACGTCGTCAAACAACTCAAGATCAAAGACGCGCGCGCGATCGAGGCGCCTTACGGCGAGCTTCCCGATCTCGCCCAGGTGGATTTTTCCCGCGACGTGATTTTCACCTGGAACGGCACCACCTCGGGCGTGCGCGTCCCGGACGGAAACTGGATCGCGCCCGCGCGCCCCGATAGGGGCGCATCATTTGACGCGCGCGGGGTTAAGCCCGCGCGCCAGGGGCTCACCCTCTGCGACGCGACCTCGGCGGTGTTCGCCTACGATTTGCCGTGGGACAAGCTCGACGTTACGACCTACTCCTGGCAGAAGGTTTTGGGCGGCGAGGCGCAGCATGGAATTTTGATCTTGAGCCCGCGCGCGGTCGAGCGGCTCGAAAGCCATGCGCCGCCCTGGCCAATCCCCAAGATCTTCCGCCTGACCAAAGGGGGGAAGCTGATCGAAGGTGTGTTCGAGGGCGAGACTATCAACACGCCCTCCATGCTCTGCGTCGAGGATGCGCTGGACGGCCTCAAGTGGGCGGAGCGGGAAGGCGGGCTCAAGGGGTTGATCGCGCGGAGCACCCGCAATGCCGCCGCGATCGAGGGCTGGGTCGCGCGCACGCCGTGGATCGAAAATCTCGCCCGCGCGCCGAACACCCGCTCGCGCACCTCGGTCTGTCTCGTCTTCACCGATCCGCTCATTGCCGGTCTCGCGCCCGAAGCGCGGGTCGCGTTCGCGCGCAAGGTTTCCGCGATTCTTGAGGAAGAGGGAGCTGGCTACGACATCGCCCACCATCGCGACGCCCCGGCGGGTTTGCGGCTGTGGGCCGGGGCGACGGTCGAGACCGCCGACCTCGAAGCCCTGTTCCCGTGGATCGAATGGGCGTTCGCCAACGCCAAGGACTCTCTCCCATGACCAAGCCTAAGGTCTTGATTGCCGACGCCATGAGCCCGCTCGCAGCCGAAACGTTGCGCGCCCGCGGCATCGCGGTGGACGTTAAAACCGCGCTTTCGCCCGAAGAGTTGGCCGCCGCGCTCAAGGACTACGACGGGTTGGCGGTGCGCTCGGCGACCAAAGTCAAGGCTTTGACGCTGGCGAACGCCGCCCGCCTCAAGGTCATCGGCCGGGCCGGGATCGGCGTCGACAACATCGACGTCGCCGCCGCCACCGCGCGCGGCATCGTGGTGATGAACACGCCCTACGGCAACTCGATCACTACCGCCGAACACGCGCTCGCCCTGATGATGGCGCTCGCCCGCCAGATCCCCGAGGCCAACGCCTCGACCCACGCCGGCAAATGGGAAAAGAACGCCTTCAT
>SHWG01000102.1 GCA_009693905.1 Rhodospirillales bacterium
ACGTCGGCATCGTCTTCCAGAACTACGCGCTGTTCCGGCATTGTCACGTTGGCAGAGTTCACCCCCAAACTCCGACCGCTTCGCTTGATGGCGCTGTAGCATTTCCAATGACTTAGCAGGCTCGGGCAGAGGCCAGAAATGGCTCACAAGCGCCAACGTGACAATGCCCATCGCGCCCATGCCGACGCAGGTCGTCATCATGCCGGCGCCGACCACGACCCAACCGTACGAGACCTTCATGCCGGCGCCTTTCGTCGATCCCGCCCCATACATAACCGACTGGTTAAGTATCTACAACCTTCATCAATGACGGTGACGCCCTGCAGATTTGCCTTACGAAACTAGGGCGCCGGCTCGACGCTCAATTCCGTGCCGTTGACGGCGACCACCCGCACCTTGGCGCCGGTCACCATGTCGGGACCGACCACGGTCCAGCTGCCGTCGCCGATCTTCGCACGGCCACGGCCAGCCAGGATAGGTGCGTCGAGGACGATCACCTTGCCGATCATGCTGTCGCCACGTGCGTTGAGGCTGCCCTCGCCCACGCGGACTGCCTGCAGCCGGCGCAGCACCGGCCGCAGCACAAGAGCCGACGCCGCCGACACGACGGCGAACACCACGAGCTGCATTTCGAGCGGCGTGTCGGAGACAACCAGCAGAACCAGTCCCGCCGCCGCTGCGCCAACCGCGAGGAAACCGAAGACCACGCCGGGCAGCGTCATCTCGAAGACGAGCAGCACCGCGGCGAGCGCCCACCAGTACCAGAAGACGATTTTCAGCGCGGCGATCATCGCTCAGCCGGCCGGCGGAACGGAGCCGCGCGAGGCGGCTACAACACCCCGCGCCTGGGCTTCCTTGGCGAGCTCGCCGATGCCGGCGATCGACGCCATGATTCCCGCCGCCTCGACGGGCAGGAAGAAGACCTTGGCGTTGGTCGAGGAGCCCATCTTGCCCAGCGCCTCGACATACTTGAGGCCGAGGAAGTAGTTGGTCGCCTGCACGCCGTTGCCGGCGATCGCCGCCGCCACGACCGACGTCGCCTTTGCCTCGGCCTCGGCCAGGCGCTCGCGCGCCTCGGCGTCGCGGAACGCCGCTTCGCGGCGGCCCTCGGCGGTGAGGATGGCCGACTGCTTCTCGCCCTCGGCGCGCTGGATCGAGGATTCACGCACGCCCTCGGACTCGAGGATGGTGGCGCGCTTCTCGCGCTCGGCCTTCATCTGACGACCCATGGCGACCACGATGTCGTCGGGCGGCGCGATGTCCTTGACCTCGATGCGCAGCACCTTGACGCCCCACGGGCTGGTCGCCTGGTCGATGACCGCCAGCAGGGTGTTGTTGATGTCGTTGCGCTTGGACAGAGCCTCGTCGAGCGCCATGTTGCCCATGACGCTGCGGATGTTGGTCAGCGCCAGGTTGGTGATGGCGAGGTGGAGGTTCTGGACCTCGTAGGCGGCGCGCGCCGCGTCGGTCACCTGGTAGAAGGCCACAGCATCGACCTGGACGCTGGCATTGTCCTTGGTGATGACCTTCTGCGGCGGGATGTCGAGGACGTTTTCCTGCATGTTGATCTTGCGGCCGACCGTATCCATGAACGGCACGATGAAATGCAGGCCGGGCGCCAGGGTCCGCGTGTAGCGCCCGAAGCGTTCGATGGTCCAGTTGGTGCCCTGCGACACTGTTTTGACGCCGGCGAATATCAGCACCAGCGCCACCAGCACAAAGGCTCCGACGAAAATCAAAGCGCCCATCGATTGCGTCTCCCGTTGAATTTGGAAGCCTAGCCCATGCGGCTAGGCCGAACCACCGCACGCGCCCGGCGGGCGCCGCAGGAGGAACAGGACCGCGATTGTCTCACCCGAGTCTCACGCGCGTGAGACACTTCCGATGCAGGTGGCATCGGCATTTTTCGCGATTGTCTCACTTTCTCACCCACCCCCCAGGGGCAGGGGTGCCCCGATACCGTCTCGTCAGCCCTGATAGTCGGTGTGGGTGGCCAGCCAGCGGTCCAGGAAGCCGTCGATCCAGCGGTGCATCGGCGGATCGTAGAGGGTGTGCATGGAAAGGTGCACGCCGCGCTGCTGGGCGCCCGGACTCTTCAGCCGCTGGGTGGCCTTGAGGGTCCAGGTCTCCTTCATCTCCAGCGTCACCTCGGGGTGGAACTGGAAGCCGAAGGCGCTTTCGCCGTAGCGGAAGCCCTGGACGTGATAGTCCTCGCCGCTGGCCAGCAGGTCGCAACTGCCGGGGATCTCCATGCCCTCGCGATGGAACTGGTAGACCTGCATCGGCTTGGCGCCCATCCAGGCGCGGCCCGACTCGGTCGGCTCGATCTTCACGTAGCCTGCTTCGACATGGCCGTCGGGATGGGGGCCGACCGTGCCGCCGAGCGCCCGGGTCAGCAGCTGGGCGCCGAGGCAGAGGCCGAGAAAGGGCACGCCGGCCTCCACCACCTTGGGAATCCACTCCAGCTCACACTTGATGCCGGCCAGAGTGCCGCAATCGTTGGCCGACATCGGCCCGCCGAAGATCACCACGCCGGCATAATCGGACATGTCCTCGGGCAGTTCGCAGCCGAGATTGGGGCAAAGACGATGGAGTTCGTAGCCACGCTGTTCGAGCAGGGCACCGACCCGGCCGGGCCGGGAATGCTCCTGGTGAACGACAATCGCTATTTTCCCGCGGGTGTTCCTGAGGGGCTGATCAGCCGCTACCGTCATGGCATTGTAATTTACGCTTCTCACGAAGCTGCGACAAGCAAACGCCGGGCCGGAGAGACGAAATGGCGCGCTCAATCGACTTCTATTTCGACTGTTCCAGCCCGTGGACCTACCTCGCCTTCCACGCCGTCCAGCCGCTCGCCGCCGAATTGGTCGTGGAAATCGCCTGGAAGCCGATCCTGGTCGGCGGCGTGTTCAATGCCGTGAACCAGACCGTCTACGACAGTCGCGCCAAGCCCAACCCGCGCAAGCAGGGCTACATGCTGAAGGATCTCGGCGACTGGGCGCGGCTCTACGGCCTGCGGATCGTCTTTCCGCCCAAGGTTTTCCCGGTGAATAGCGTCAAGTGCATGCGCGGCGCCTTCGTGGCGCTCGACCTTGGCAAGCTTGTGCCCTACGCCACCGCAGCCTTCGAGGCCTATTGGGGCGACGACCTCGACATCTCGCGAGAGGCGGTGCTGGCCGACATCGCCGCCAGGGCCGGCATCGAGCGTCAGCACTTCTTCGCCGGAATCGAAACCGAATCCTGCAAGGCGAGATTGCGCGCCAATACCGACGAGCTGATCGCCCGCGGCGGCTTCGGCAGTCCCACCATGTTCGTGGGCGACGACATGTTCTTCGGCAACGACCGCCTTCCGTTGCTGCGCGCCGCCCTGCTACGCTGACGGCGAAGAGGAGTTTCCAAGTGTCCAGTAATGCCGACCCGGAATTCTGGGCCAAGGCTCGCGCCCACCTTGTCCGCTACGGCGGGACCTTCGCGCCGATCATCGCCACCAGCGCCGACGGCAACTTTTTCACCGACGCCGACGGCCGGCGCATCCTCGATTTCACGTCGGGCCAGATGAGCGCCATCCTCGGCCACAGCCATCCCGAGATCGTCGAGGTCGTGCGCCGCAGCATCGGCGAACTCGATCATCTCTATTCGAGCATCCTGTCGCGGCCGGTCGTCGACCTGGCGGCCCTGTTGGCCGAAATTTCGCCGGGCAAGCTCGACCGCGTGCTGCTGATCTCGACCGGCGGCGAGTCCAACGAGGCGGCACTGCGCATGGCCAAGCTGGTGACCGGCCGCTACGAAATCGTCGCCCTGAGCCGCTCCTGGCACGGCGTCACCGGCGGCGCCTCGTCGGCGACCTATTCGAACGGCCGGCCGGGTTACGGGCCGGCGATGCCGGGCTCCTTCGCACTGCCGGCGCCCGACACCTACCGCTCTCGCTTCATCGACGACCGGGGAAACTACGATTGGCGCTCGGAACTCGAGATGGGCTTCGAACTGGTCGACCGCCAGTCGAGCGGCTCGCTCGCGGCCTGCATCATGGAGCCGATCCTGAGCTCGGGCGGCGTGCTCGAGCCGCCGGAAGGCTACGTCGCCGCCGTAGCCGAGAAATGCCGCGCCCGCGGCATGCATCTCATATTCGACGAGGCCCAGACCGGACTGGGGCGCACCGGCACGCTGTTCGCGAGCGAGCGTGACGGCGTGGTGCCGGAGTATCTGACGCTATCCAAGACGCTGGGCGCCGGCCTGCCGCTCGCCGCCATGCTGACCACGCCCGAGATCGAGGACGTGGCGGCCGAACGCGGATTTTTATTCTACACCACTCATGCCTCCGACCCGCTGCCGGCCGCCGTCGGCATCAAGGTGATCGAGATCATCCTGCGCGATCGCATGACCGAACGGGCCGCCGTACTCGGCGCGCGCCTGAAGGAAGGCCTGCAAACGCTGCAGCAACGCTACGATTGCATCGGCGACGTGCGCGGCCGTGGATTGCTGCTCGGACTCGATCTGGTAAAGGACCGGCGGAGCAAGACGCCCGACCCCGAACTGGCACAAAACGTGGCCCGCGAGTGTCTGGAACTTGGCATGATGACCAGCGTTGTACGTGGAGGCTTCGGCATTTTCCGTATCGCGCCGCCGATCACTATCCTGGAAAGCGAGATCGACCGTGGATTGGAAATTTTCGACAAGGCGCTGGGCAAGGCCCTGCACTAAGGCAATTCTCGTCCTGGGGGCGTTGGTCCTCTCGAGCTGCTAGGTTCCCGAAACAGCCAAGGGTCCCGCAGCCGACTATCAGGCCCCCACAGCGCCGGTGCCGTTGCCGGCCAACATCCGCGCCATTTGCTACAATGAGACCGACCTCAGCGCTTTCCGCGTCCGCATGGTGCAGCAGACCCTGGTCGTGGGCACGCTGCAGTGCAAGGGGGCCGACGGCAAACACCTTTACCAGCAGCAATGGGCGGACTTCGTGAAGAAGTTCGATCCCGAACTCAGCGCCAACTTCCGCCAGATGCAGACCATTACCAAGGCCAAGCGCGTCAACTACGACGTGCTGGTCACCGAAATCGCCAACCGCACCGGCGGCCGGCCAGCGCTCGACCCGGAATTCTGCCCGCGCCAGCACCGCGCTTTCGAGTGGGCCTTGACGCCGAACGTGACGACACTCTCTCTGGTGCCGTCGCCCTACGATTTCGGGCCGGAGATGAAGGTCTTTCCCTGCCCGCCCCAGTAAGCCGCATTCCGCGACGATTGACCCCTGTGCAGCATTGGCATTTGAAAGCGGGTGCTATCTGTTGTAGCCGCTTTCGCTTTCCGGCCATGGCGTTGGAGTGTTTGGATGATCAAGCAGATTGCGCTGGCGGTGGGTTTTGCGGTGTGCGTATCGGCCCTCGGCGGCTGTACCCTCGAAAAGCCCAAGACGGCCGTTGCCGTCAAGAAGCCGCCGGCCCCCGATTACCAGGCAGCCAACCCGCCGCTGCCGCCGGCCGGAAACATTCGCGCCATCTGCTACAATGAGGCCGATCTCAGCGCCTTCCGCGTGCGCCAGACCCAGCAGTCGCTCGTGGTCGGCGTGCTGCAGTGCCAGGGCGCCGGCGGTGTTCGCCTCTACGAGCGGCAATACACGGACTTCCTCAACAAGTTCAACTCAGAGCTCAACAGCAACGCCAAGGAACTGCAGGCGGTCGCCAACAAGAAGCGCGCGAACTTCAATGTCATGGTGACGGAGATCGCCAACCGCACGGCCGGCCGCGCCCCGGTCGATCCTGAGTTCTGTGGCCGCCAACTGCGCGCCTTCGAATGGGCGCTGACTGGGGAAGTGTCCTCGCTCAAGCAGGTGCCGTCGCCGTACGATTTCGGTCCGGAGATGAGCATCTTCCCCTGCCCGGCGCCCTGAGCGGGCGGACAAGCGAACAAAAAAAGGCGGCCTGTTGGCCGCCTTTTTCTTTTCAAACGAACCTGCGCCTTACTGGATCACGATCTCGACGCGGCGGTTCTGCGGCTCACGCACGCCGTCCTTGGTCTGGACCAGCAATACTCCCTCGCCACGGCCGACGACCGCAATCGACGTGGCCGCCACACCTTCACGCACCAGTGCATCCTTGACCGTATTGGCGCGGCGTAGCGACAGCGCCATGTTGTAGTTGGCGGGGCCAGCGGTGTCGGTGTGACCGGTGCAGGTGACGCGGGCGTTCTGGCCGGCCTTGGCGACAGCGGCGGCTTCCTTGACGATCGCGGCGGCGCGCGGCGTCAGCGTTGAGCGGTCGAAATCGAAGAAGACCAGGAAATTGCGCATGGCCGGCGCGGCAGCCTGTGCCGGCGGCGGCGCATCTTCGCAGGCACCCAGCAGAAATGCAACGGCGAGGACGGCCAGTATCTTCTTGAGCATCGACTACTCCCTATGATGAATTCGCTGCCAGCATGCAGATTATCATACGAATAAATGCTTTCGCCAGTACCACCGTCTTTTTCAGATGTGCTGGGCGCCGCGCAGGTTGGCTCCGCCTAGCGAGTCGACGGCCGCCGACGTCGCTGCCTTGAGCACGGCTCGATAACCCGATTTGAGTTCCATGCGCTCGCCATGGCCTCCGGCCAGCAAGGCCCGGTGCGCCGCCGGCAGGCGCCAGCACGGCACGAACATGAACAGATGATGATCGA
>SHWG01000008.1 GCA_009693905.1 Rhodospirillales bacterium
CCGAACTTACAGGGAGCGCATGAATCCCGCGCGAACCCGTGCCGGCGGGGGCTTGAACACGCCTTTGATCTCGGCGGCGGCGAAGCGGTGCGCCCGGAACCCGGCCGACCAATGATCGGCGGCCATTCCGGCCTTGAGCTTGAGTTGCACGAGGAAATTTTCCGCCTCGGGCAACTGTTCCCACACCGACGGCAGATAGAGGGCCCGCTTCGGGCCGTCGGCGACGATCAGCCCGTCGGTTCCGGGGCGGAGCTGGGCGAGCAGATCGGCCTGGTCGCAAAACGTCATCGGCTCGGGGTTCGTCAGGACGGAAACGGACAAATCGAGGCCGGCGCATTCCTCGTTCGTCAGGCGGGGAAAGCGCGGGTCCTTGAACGCCGAGCGATACGCGTTCTCGGCGACGTCGGCGGCGAGCGGCCGGTGGGCCTCGGCCGTGCCGATGCAGCCGCGCAGGCGTCCGGCGCGCTTCAAGGTGACGAAGGCGGCGCCGTTCTCGCGCAAGTCATCGGCGACGCTATCGAGCGCGACCGGCGCGGGCCGGTCGTGGGCGAGGCCGTGGGCGATGGAGTCGGCGGTAATGTCGAGAAGTGCTTGGCCGTGATGGCCGAGCATCGCGCGCACGCCGGTCAGCGCCGCGCCGTCGCCGTCCTTCTTGGCAATCCCCGATCCGTTCTCGAAGAACAGCCATGCGCCGTAGCCGACCACCCGGTCGCGCGGGCCGGCGGTGTCGCCCGAGTTGCGCAAGTCGGCGGTGGCGACCGTGAGTCCTTTCTTGCGCGCGAGCGCAAGCAAGCCTTTCACCGGCACCCGGCCGCAGGCCTGGTCGCGGCCGATCCGGGCGCCGTCGAGATGTTCGATCGCTTCGCAGGTGGCGGCGTCCAGCGCGCGGGCCGCGTCGTAGGAGAGATAGTGACTGAGATCGGAACTGACGACGATCAGGGTTTCCGGTCCGCCCCAGGCCCGCTCCAGCACTTCCGCGACTTCGGTCTCGTTGGCGTCGCCGACCGCGAGCGGCACCAGGGCGAAGCGCCCGAGCACGACTTGGAGGAACGGCAGATGCACCTCCAAACTGTGTTCGTGGGCGTGGCTGGGGTCGAAAATCTCGACCTGGGGAAGTTGGGCGAGGTTGGCGCACATTTCCCGATCCAACGGCACGTCTCCCAAGGGCGAGGCGAAAGCGCTGACGCCGGAAAGGGCGAGGCCGCGCACCGCGACCCGGTGGCAGGGACCGAGCAGGACGACGCGGGTAATTTGCCCGCGCGCCGGGGCGAGCCGCGCGTACGCGCTCGCCGCCACCGCACCGGAATAGACATAGCCCGCGTGCGGGGCGATGACCGCCTTCGGGACTCTATTTTCGGCGGCCTTCGCCAAGGCGCCCTCGGCCGCGCTCGCCTCGGCGAGATAGCGGCGCACGGACGCCTCCAATTCCCGCGGGTTTTCCGGGTAGAACTGGCCGGCGACGGCGGTAGGCCTGATCGCGTTCATGGGCGAAGGGTGCGGTTGCTTGGACAATTAGTTAGGCCCGTTTCAAGGCGCTGTAAAGGCCGCGATGCGGCGTCGCAAGCATGGCTGCGGGGCCGGCGTTACGCTAGACTCTGGCCGTCCTCGGGGAGGGTTCTCATGGCGAATATGCGCTCGAAGTTTTTAGGCGTGCTCGCGGCGGCCCTGCTCGGCGCCGCGCCGGCGGCGGCGGACGAAATCAAGGTGCTCAGCGCCGGAGCCTTTCTCCAGGTCTTGACCGCGATGACGCCCGATTTCGAAAAGCGGACCGGCCACAAGCGCGCCGTCACCCGGGGCACGGTCGGCCAGTTGATGAAACGGGTCGAGGAGGGCGAGGCGTTCGATCTCGTCGTGGTGACCCCGGCCGGAATCGAAAAATTGATCGCCGCGGGTCATGTCGCCGCCGGCACCGCCAAACCGCTCGCCCGCGTCGGGATCGGCGTGATGGTGAAGGAGGGCGCGGTTAAACCCGATGTCGGCACCGTCGAGGCGTTCAAGAAGACGTTGCTCGCGGCGAAGTCGGTTTCCTACATTGATCCGAAAAGCGGCGGGTCGAGCGGGATCTACACCGCCCAGCTGCTTGAGCGGCTCGGCATCGCCGACCAGATCAGGCCCAAGGAAAAACTGAAGCAAGGCGGCCACGTCGCCGAGCTGGTCATCAGCGGCGAGGCCGAGATCGGCGTGCAGCAGATCAGCGAGATCATCCCGGTCCAGGGCGTCGCGTTCGCCGGGCCGCTGCCCAAGGAGATTCAGAACTATACCGTTTACGCGGCCGGCATCGGCGCCAAGGCGGCGCGCGCCGGCGCGGCGCGGGCGTTGCTCGAAACGCTGGTCGGGCCCGGCGCCGCGGCCGAACTCAAGGCCAAGGGAATGGAGCCGCCGGGATAGATCATGGACACCCACGAAACCGAATCCGATCTCGGCGCGACTTTCCCGGGGCGCTACTGGCACACGCTGGAGGACGGGCGGGTGCAGTGCGACGTCTGCCCGCGCTATTGCAAGCTGCGCGACGGCCAGCGGGGACTCTGCTTCGTGCGCGCCAACCACCGGGGTGGGATCGTACTCACCACCTACGGCCGCTCCTCGGGTTTCTGCATCGACCCGGTCGAGAAGAAGCCGTTGAATCATTTTCTCCCGGGCACGCCGATCCTGTCCTTCGGCACCGCAGGGTGCAATCTGACCTGCAAGTTCTGCCAGAACTGGTCGATCAGCAAGGCGCGGGAACTCGACCGCCTCGCCGACCATGCTTCGCCCGACGACATCGCCGCCGCCGCCGAACGCACCGGCTGCCGCAGCGTCGCCTTCACCTACAACGATCCGGTCATTTTCCTGGAGTACGCGATCGACGTGGCCAAGGCGTGTCATCGGCGCGGCCTCAAGACTGTCGCGGTGACGGCGGGCTACATATGCCCGGAACCGCGCGCCGAGTTTTACCAACACATGGACGCGGCCAACGTCGATCTCAAGGGATTCAGCGAACGCTTCTACCACGAGCTCTGCTCCGGCCATCTCGCCGATGTGCTCGATACGCTCAAATACATCAAGCACGAAACCAAGGCCTGGTTGGAGATCACCACGCTTTTGATTCCGGGCGAAAACGATTTACCCGAGGAGATCGACGCCTTGAGCCGCTGGGTGAAGGAAAATCTCGGGCCCGACGTGCCGCTGCACTTTTCCGCGTTCCATCCCGACTGGAAGATGATGGACAAGCCGCCGACCCCGCCCGCGACACTCACCCGCGCGCGCATGATCGCCATGAACAACGGGCTGCGTTACGTTTACACCGGCAACGTCCACGATCCCAAGGGCGGCAGCACCTACTGCGCCAAGTGCGGCGGACTCCTGATCGAGCGCGACTGGTATAACCTGACCGCCTGTAATCTTTCCTTCGCCGGCAACCACAAGGGCGATTGCAAGTTCTGCGGCGAGCCGCTGCCCGGCGTGTTCGACGGCGCGTTCGGGAATTGGGGCCGCAAGCGCGTGCCGGTCCGCGTCGGCCGGGCGGCGCCGCACCCTACTGCATGACCCGCAAACAGACCCTCGCCCTCGCCCTCAAGATTCTGGTGTCGGCGGGCCTGATCGTCTGGCTGTTCGAATCCAATGTCGAATTTGCCGCGATCCAGGACCGACTTCTGCAAGTGTCGTTGCCGCTGCTCGCGGCCGGGTTCGGCGTGTTCCTGGTCCAGCTTTTGATCGGCGGCGTCCGCTGGAAAGTGGTGACGGACGCGATCGGCGCGCGCCTGGCGCTCGGCCAGGCGGTGCGGTTCTTCTATATCGGCGCGTTCTTCAGCCAGATTTTATCGGTCGGCGGCGACGCGGTTCGTATTTACAAGGCCTACCGCGCCGGCCTCGGGCTCGGCCCTGCCGTCAACGGCGTGTTCCTCGAGCGCGCCGGAACCATCTTGGCGCTTCTGCTCATCGTCGCCGCGACTCAGCCGGTCCTGCGCGGGCGGATCGAGGTGGACCTGGCGGCGACGATGCTGCTCGCCGCGCTGCTCGCGCTCGGAGCCGGGATCGCGGGGATCGTCGTGCTGCTCCAACTCGACCGGATGCCCGTCGCGCTCGACCGATGGCGCGTGGTTCGGGGCTTGCGCGCGGTTGCCGGCGACACGCGGCGGGTGTTCCTTGCGCCCGGGCCGCTGATGCGGCTGCTGGCGTGTGGCGTTTTGACCCATCTCAACCTGACGTTCGCCGTTTACTTGCTCGCCCAGGGGCTGGCGATCGAGGTGTCCTGGTTCGACTGCCTCGCCTTGGTGCCGCCGGTGATTCTGATCGCGACCGTGCCGATCACGATCGGCGGCTGGGGCTTGCGCGAAGGCGCCATGATCGTTCTCCTCGGCCTGATCGGGGTGCCGGAGAACGACGCCGGCGCCCTTTCCATCCTGACCGGGCTGGTCGGAATCGCGGCGGCGCTGCCGGGCGGCGTCCTCTGGCTGCTCGACAAAGATCACCGTATAGTTCTTGCCCCCAACGAAGGATAACCCCCATGAAAGTCACGTTTGCCAAATCCACGCCGCCCCGCCGGGGGGCCTACGTCGTCGGCGTGTACGCCGAGCGCAAGCTCACGCCTGCCGCTCGTGCGCTCGACCGTGCGACGCGGGGCGTCGTCATGCGCGCGCTGGCGGCGAGCCGCTTCAAAGGCAAGGCTCGCCAGACGCTTCAGGTGCTGGCGCCGGCGCGGAGCGGGCTTGGCGCCATCCTTCTCGTCGGGCTCGGCGAGGCGAAAAAAGTCGACGCGCTCGTCATGCAGGAAGCCGGCGGCACGGCGTACGCGGCCCTGTCCGGAAACGGCATCGGCTCGGTCGCGGTCGCGGTTGACGCGCCGGAAGGGTCCAAGTTGACGGCCGCCGATCTCGCCGCCGAACTCGCTTTTGGGTTCAAGCTCCGCTCTTATCGCTTCGACAAGTACCGGACCAAGGAGAAACCCGAGGACAAGCCCGCCCTCAAAACCGCGGCAATTCTCTGCGCCGAGCCGGACAAGGCCCGTGCCCGCTACGGGCGCCTCGAGCGCATCGCCGACGGAGTCTTTTTCACCCGCGATCTCGTCTCGGAACCGCCCAACGTTCTCTATCCCGAGACGCTGGCCGAAGCCGCGCGCACGCTCACCAAGCTCGGCGTCAAGGTCGAGGTCCTGGGGGTCAAGGAAATGCGCAAGCTCGGCATGAACGCGCTCTTGGGCGTGGGCCAGGGCAGCGCCAAGGAATCGAAGCTGGTGGTGATGGAATGGAAGGGCGCCGGGGCGGCGACGAAGACCAAGGGCAAGGACGGCAAGGAGACTGGCCCGGTCGCCTTCGTCGGCAAGGGCGTGACCTTCGACACCGGCGGCATCTCGCTCAAGCCCGGCGCCGGCATGGAAGAGATGAAATGGGACATGGGCGGCGCCGGCGCGGTGATCGGCGCGATGAAGGCGCTCGCCGGGCGCAAGTCCAAGGCCCACGCCGTCGGCGTGGTCGGCCTGGTCGAGAACATGCCCGACGGCAACGCCCAGCGCCCCGGCGACATCGTCAAGTCCATGTCCGGGCAGACGATCGAGATCCAGAACACCGACGCCGAGGGACGGCTCGTTCTCGCCGACGCGCTCTGGTATTGCAAAACCCGGTTCAAGCCTAAGCTGATGATCGACCTCGCCACGCTCACCGGCGCGATCGTCGTCGCGCTCGGCCACGAGATGGCGGGGATGTACTCCAACAACGACGAATTGGCTTCGCGCATCTTTGAGGCCGGGGGCAAAGTCGGCGAGCGCGTCTGGCGCATGCCGCTCGGCCCGGCCTATGACAAGATGATGGATTCAGACATCGCCGACATGAAGAACATCAGCGGCAGGCGCGACGCCGGCAGCACCACCGCCGCCCAGTTCCTCCAGCGCTTCGTCGACAAGACGCCGTGGGCGCACCTCGACATCGCCGGCATGGCCTGGGCGGGCAAGGATATGGCGACGGTGCCCAAGGGCGGCACCGGCTACGGCGTACGGCTGCTCGATCGGCTGGTGGCGGACTTCTATGAGAGCCTATCCCGATGAATTGGGATAGGCTCTAATGACCGAGATCGCCTTCTACCACCTGCAGCACTCGCCGCTGGAGAAGGTTCTGCCCCGGCTGCTCGAGAAGACGCTTGCCGCCGGCCATCGCGCGGTCGTGATCCTCGGCGCGCCCGAACGGGTCGAGGCGCTCAACGCCGCGCTCTGGAGCTACGATCAGGATTCCTGGATTCCCCACGGCAGCGCCGCCGACGGCAATGCCGCCGATCAGCCGGTGTGGCTCACCCAGGCGGACGAAAACCCGAACGGCGCGCGCTATCTGTTCCTCGCCGACGGCGCGGCGTCGGCGCGGATCGCGGAGTTCGAGCGCTGCTTCGAATTGTTCGACGGCAACGATCCGGACGCGGTCGCGGCGGCGCGGGCGCGCTGGAAGGCTTACCAGGACGCGGGTCACGCGCTCGCCTACTGGCAGCAGACCGCGCCGGGCGGCTGGACGAAGAAGGATTGACGGTTAGGCGGAAACGTCCGTGTCTTCGCCGGCGGTCCGCTGCAGCGCGCGGACGATGCGCCGGGCGCGGGCAACGGCCTCGGCGCTTTCGGGGTTGTAGCGCAACTCGAAGACCAGGCGTCGTTCCCACTCGGCGATGAAGTCGCGCGGACGGTCGGGTTCGGCGATGGTTCCGAGCAGGGCGGTACGCATGAGTCCGCTCGGACCGAAAAGCCGCCTGATCGGCGGCCTGTTTCAGGTGATGGGCGAATCCACACGCCACGATATCGTCCGCCGGTGCGTCGAATTGATCACCACCGGCGACTTTAGCCCGGAGTCGATCGCCGAGGTGCGGAGGCAAACCTCGCGCGTCATCGTCAACACGCGCGAGGAATTCACGCTGGCGCTGCGCCAAAATCTTCAGGCGTTGCTCGACGGCTCGATCGCGCCGCGCCAGTTCGTGCATGAATTCTTCGACCTGACCGAGGCCGGCAACCTGCGCAACGAAATCCGCAAAAAACTGGTCCTGAGCCTGGTGCTGTCGCCAACCATCCGCCCGAGCATCAAGTTCCTGCTGCTCGAAAACTTCCAGCGCATGCCGCGGACCGTCCGGCTCAGCATCATCGGCGCGGTGCTCAAGGCGGAGCCGTCGCGACGCCTCGACATGATCAAGGAAGAATTGCGCTGGATCGTCACCCAGGAACGTTCCGCCGCGGTTCCCGGCAAAGTGAACTGATTTTCTTTAAGGTTGTTACTTAAGCCGGGCCTTTCTAAGCTGGCCCGTGCCCAATCATTTACGCGCGCGCCTTTCCCCATGCCCGATACCCATTTGAGCCACTACGCCTTCGACGGGATTCCTGTCCCTGCTGAAACACGGGCGGTCGCGCCGGGCGTTTATTGGCATCGCATGCCGCTTCCGTTCAAGCTCGATCACATCAATCTCTGGCTGCTCGAGGACGGCGACGGCTGGACCGCGGTGGACACCGGCATCGCGCGGCCCGAAGTCAAGGATGCCTGGGAGCGCATATTCGCCGAGCGCCTCGGCGGCCGGCCACTCCGGCGCGTCATCGTCACCCACTTCCACCCCGATCACGTCGGCCTGGCGGGCTGGCTCGAGGAACGCACCGGCGCGGAAGTGTGGATGCCGCTCGCCGAATGGGCGTTTGCGCGGATGCTGACCCTCGATCAGAGCGACGCAACCCATGCCGCGACCGTCGCCTTTTACCGCGCCGCCGGATTCGATCCAGCCGAGCTCGCGGCGGTCGCCGGCGGGCGCGGCCGCTATGCCGCGTCCGTATCGCCGATCCCGCTCACATTCCGCCGCTATCGCGAGGACGAGACCATCCCTATCGGCGGGCGCGGCTGGCGCGTCATCGTCGGCCTCGGCCATTCCCCCGAACATGCCTGCCTGTGGTGCGAAGAGCTGCGCGTTCTTATTTCCGGAGACCAGATCCTGCCGCGCATCAGCCCGAACATCGCGGTTTGGCCGCATGAGCCGGAGGCGAATCCGCTCGCGCTTTATCTCGAATCGCTCGGAAAATTCCGCGCCTTATCCGATGAAGCACTGGTCTTGCCGAGCCACGACCGCCCGTTTCGGGGACTCGCCTGGCGGCTGGACGAACTTGCGGATCATCATCGCGATCGCCTCCGGCACACCTGGAACGCCTGTTCTTCTCCGGCGACGGGCGCGGATGTCCTGCGCCGTCTGTTCACCCGGAAACTCGATGCGCACCAACTCATGTTCGCCATCGGCGAATCGCTGGCGCATCTCCATCTTCTGATCGGCGAAGGCGCGGTCGCGCGCACAACGCGCGCCGACGGCGTTCGCCTGTTCCGTCAAGCCGGAAAATTTAGTTGAATCAGCGTGCCGCTACGGTGCGCGGAGTTTCGTTCGGGTTATCGAGCGTCAGCGTCGCGTTCGCGCCGCAATAGAGGCTGTAGAGGGTTTCGATCACCGCGCTCGCCTCTTCGCCGCTGAGCGAATAATAGATCGTCTGGGCCGCGCGCCGGGTCTTGACCATCTGATCGCGGCGCAGGCGCGCGAGGTGCTGCGATAGGGCCGACTGGCTCAAGCCGATGATCCGCTCAAGTTCGCCGACGCTCTTTTCGCCCGGAACGAGCTGACAGAGGATCATCAGCCGGTGCTGGTTGCTCATGGCCTTGAGCAGCGCGCTGGCGCGGCGGGCGTTGGTCTGAATTGTCTGCAACTTCGCGGGGGTAGATGTTTGAGCGTCCATGGGTACTTTCGGATCTGGGTGGGACTCAAAGCTCAGGCGGATTAACACAATTCCATGCGTTCAAACTAATAAACGTGAAAGTTATATACCACAGAAAAATGACCTATTTTATGTGCAGCGCAATACTGTTGGGGCGCTGAATTGTTCGGGTTGATATCTGAAAATCCTGGTTTCGTCCAATCAAGAACATATTGAAAACAAGCCCATAACCGTGATTTTTAACGATAGGTGCAATTTTTAGCATTGAAGGGGCACTGTGCGGGGGCATTTTTTAGATCCCGATTTTCCTGGCTGGCGGATCGAAAAATATGCCGCAATGCAACATTAAACCCAAACGAGGTGTTTCTCTCCACGTACGAGCCCGAAAATCTGGACGCCCGGATACCCGAGACGCCCGCGCGAATTGAGGGCTGTGCAGAAAGCCCGCGAGCGGCAATATTCCGGGTCCATGTCCGGCAAACATCGGTTGCGAATGGCGAAACGTTTACCCCCGGCTGCGCCCGCGCCCATCTTTTCTCTCGCGGTTCTCCTGGTCGTCCTGCTCATGCCCGTGGTTGCGATTCGCGCCGACCTGGTCGGGCATGGTGGTATCGTGCGCGCGGTGGCAGTTTCGCCCGATGGCCGGCGCGTCGTCACCGGCAGCTTCGACTATTCGGCGCGGCTCTGGGATTTTGCCGAGCAAACGGAAACATTCGTCCTCGAAGGACACGCCGGCCCGGTCAACGCCGTCGCTTTCGTCGACTCGACCCGCGCGGCGAGCGTGAGCGACGACGGCAGCGCGATCGTTTGGGATCTCGCCTCGGGAAAGCCGGCGTTCCGGCTCGAAGGTCACAGCCACAAGGCGATGGGCGTCGCCGTCTCGCCCGATCGGCGCTGGATCGCCACCGCCGGCTGGGATCGCACCGTGCGGCTGTGGGACGCGCGCAACGGCCGCGCCGGCCCGGTTCTGAAGGCAAGCGAGCCCATGAACACGGTCGTCTTCGCCGCCAACGGCGCGCTTGTCGCCGCCGGCGGCCATGACGGTTTCGTCTGGCTGTGGGACCGGGCCAGCGGCGAACTCAAGGGCAAGCTTACGGGCCACGAACGGGGCGTGACCCAGATCGCCGCCTCGGCCGACGGCAAGCGGATTCTCTCCGCCGGCATCGACCGCACGGTGCGGCTTTGGGACGCGGAGAAGGAGAGCGAAATCGCTATTTTTCGCCATCACGAGGCGCAGGTCTACGCCATCGCGTTTCTGCCCGACGGACAGCGCGCGGTGTCGGCGGGGCGCGACGGGATCGTCGCGGTCTGGTCGCTCGCCGACGGAAAAGTCGCGCGCGAACTGCGGGCCCACGACGGAATCATCTGGGGAATCGCTCCATCGCCCGACGGGCGCTTCGCCGTTTCGGTGTCTTCCGACGGCAGCGGGCGCGTTTGGCACCTGGAAACCGGGGACCGGATCGGGCTTGCCGCCGATGTGCCGGACGAGGCGCAACCCTGGCTTACCGACGCGCATCCGGGCGCGAAACTTTTTCCGAAATGCGCCCGGTGTCATTCTTTGATCGCCGACGGATCTCGGAAATCGGGGCCTCACTTCGCCGGGCTGTTCGGCCGCCGCGTCGGCGCGCTCGCCGAATACAGCTATTCCGCGGCGCTCAAGGGCGCCGCTTTCGTCTGGGACGAAACCACCCTGTTCCGGTTGTTCGACGACGGCCCCGACGTCATGTTGCCGGGGACCAAAATGCCGATGCAACAGATCAAGGATTCGGATCAGTTGCGCCAGTTGATCGATTATCTCAAGCAGGCGACCCCGGCGCGTTGATGCCGGTCCGACGATAAGTCCGTTTATCGACGAACCGGCATCGGGCGGGGAACGAAGGATTACTTCTTCGGCTCGGCCTTGGTCTCGGTCTTGGGCTGGCCGTTCTTCGCCTTCTCCTTCGCCTTTTCGGATTTCTTCGCGTCGGACTTTTTTGCATCGGTCTTTTTCGCCGGCTCCGCCTTTTTCGCGGGTTCGGCTTTTTGCGCCGGGGTCGCCGGGGCGGCCTGGGCGAAGGCTTCGGGAGCGGTCATCAGGCCGGCACCGGCGAGCATGGAAAGCGCGGTGGCGGCGGCAAGAATGCGGTTCATCGGTAATCTCCGTTAGGGTTCAGGATCGGCAGTCACGTGTCTGCCTTGCCGATATCGGTAGACCTGAAATTGGGCGCGATTACGGTCGGCTTTGTGGCAATTAGGGCGCCGAAGCGCGGGGTGCCACAATCGACCCTGGGGAATGGATAAAAAGCGACAGGCCGCGGAACGAATCCGCGGCCTGTGCCGAATTTTCCGAAAAAAGGAGAGGAAAAATTACTTCTTCTCGTCTTTCTTCTTCTCGTCTTTCTTCTTTTCGTCTTTCTTCTTCTCGTCTTTCTTCTTTTCCTGGGCGAAGGCGTCCATCGGATAATAGGTCACGGCCACGGCGCCGAGAACGAAGGTCAGGGCGACGAGAGAAGCGAGGATCTTCTTCATAGGATAGGTCTCTCCCAAGTCAGTTTGAGTGATGGAACATTCCAATCGTCGGGCAGAGTAGGGGGGGATTATGGCGAAATTGGGGCTGAATTCGTTAAGATGACGATTCCCGGTTTTCCAAAAATACTTTGTATTTCAATGGGTTTTTGACATTATGCCCGAGATTCACAAAGCGAATCGGACCTGAAACCGTGGCCACGATCGTCTTTACCCACCCGGCGTGCGTCGAGCACGACCCCGGCGATTATCACCCGGAGCGCCCCGACAGGCTGCGTGCGGTGCTGGCCGCGCTCAAAGGCGCGGGTTTCGAGGCGCTGGCCTGGCGCGAGGCGCCCAAGGCCGAGCGCGCCCAGATCGAGCGGGTCCACGAAAAAAGCTACGTCGAGCGGGTTTTGGCGAGCGTGCCGAAGCGGGGGCAAATACACCTCGACCCGGACACGGCCCTGTCGCCGGCCTCGGGCGAGGCGGCGTTGCGCGCCGCCGGCGCGGCGGCGGCGGCGGTGGACGCGGTGATGGCGGGCGAAGCCAAGAACGCATTCTGCGCGATCCGTCCGCCCGGCCACCACGCCGAGAACGCCCAGGCGATGGGCTTTTGCCTGTTCAACAACGCCGCCGTCGCCGCGCTCCAAGCACGCGCGGTCCACGGCCTGAAAAGGATCGCGGTGGTGGACTTCGACGTGCATCACGGCAACGGCACCCAGCATTCGTTCGAGCGCGATGCCGGCTTGTTCTACGGCTCCAGCCACCAATGGCCGGCCTATCCGGGTACCGGCCTGGCCGAGGAAACCGGGATCGCCGACAACATCGCCAACGTGCCGCTGCCGCCCGGCGCTGGCTCGGCCGAGTTCCGCGCGGGTTACCGAAATACGCTCCTGCCCGCGCTCAAACGATTCGCGCCGGAGTTTCTCGTCATCTCGGCCGGGTTCGACGCGCACGCGCGCGATCCGCTCGCCCAGATGCGCCTCGGCGCCGACGATTACGCCTGGGTGACCCGCGAACTCCTCGCCGTCGCCGAAACCAGCGCCCAGGGCCGCGCGATCTCCTGCCTCGAGGGCGGATACGACCTCGATGCGCTGGCCGAATCCGCCGCCGCCCACGTGCGCGAGATGATGAAAGCCGCGTAATCGCGCGCTTGCGGGGGGGTCCTGCCTAAGCCTAGACTTCCGTGCTTTCGGGGGTATTCATGACTAAATCCGCGCCAACCGACACAGTCGGACTCAGCTTCGAGGATGCCCTTGCCGAGCTGGAAAAAATCGTCCGCCAGCTCGAGGAGGGCAAGGGCGGCTTGGACGCTTCGATCAAGGCCTACGAGCGCGGTGCGGCGCTCAAGCGCCATTGCGAGGCGAAGCTCAAGGAAGCCCGCGCGCGGATCGACAAGATCGTGCTCGCGGCCGACGGCACGCCCTCGGCGAGGCCGGTCGAGTCGGATTGATTTTCATGGCCGATCTGCAAAAAGCGATGGCCGAGAGCGCCCGCGCCGTCAGCGAGACGCTCGACCGCCTGCTCAAGGTCGGCGGCGGGCGCGAGGCGCGGCTGATGGAAGCGATGCGCTATTCCTCCTTGGGCGGCGGCAAGCGCATCCGTCCCTTCATGGTCACCGCCGGCGCGCGACTCTTCAGCGTCGCCGAAAGCTGCGCGCTCCGGGTCGCGGCGGCGGTCGAGATGGTGCATTGCTATTCCCTGGTGCACGACGATCTGCCGGCGATGGACGACGACGATCTCCGTCGTGGCCAGCCGACCTGCCATGTCCGCTTCGACGAGGCGACCGCCATCCTCGCAGGCGACGCGCTTCTCACGCGCGCCTTTGAAGTTCTCGCCGACATACCCACCCATCCCGATCCCCAAGTGCGGAGCCAATTGGTGCTCGCGCTCGCCCGGGCCGCCGGCGCCGACGGCATGGTCGGCGGCCAGATGCTCGATCTGATGTCCGAGAACGAATCCCTCGACATGCCCGAAATCACCCGCCTGCAACGGATGAAGACCGGGGCGCTGATCGCGTTCGCCTGCGAGGCCGGCGCGACCCTCGGCAAGGCGTCCGAGCCCGCGCGCCACGCGCTCCGGGCCTATGCCCACGATCTTGGCCTCGCTTTCCAGATCGCCGACGATCTGCTCGACGTCGAAGGGACGGCCGCGGAAGTCGGCAAGAAGACCGGCAAGGACGCGGCCTTGGGCAAAGCGACCTTTGTTTCCTTGCTGGGCGTCGAAAGGGGCAAGGCCCAGGCGCAAATACTCGCCGATCAGGCCAGTCGGCACCTTGAAATGTTCGACGAAAAAGCGGATTATCTCAGGGAGTTAGCTCGATTCGTGGTCACCCGGCGGGCGTAACCGCTCAGGGTTTGAGACTTCGGTTTCGAGGGAAGGGAACGAGACGTGAGCGGATTGCCGAACCAAAGCGGGACCCCACTGCTCGATACCGTCGCCGATCCGGCGGACATTCGCGGTTTTACCATCGAACAACTGAAGCAACTCGCCGACGAGTTGCGCCGCGACACCGTCCGTTCGGTCTCCATCACCGGCGGGCATCTCGGCGCGAGCCTCGGCGTGGTCGAACTCACCGTCGCGCTGCACCATGTGTTCGACACGCCGCGTGACCGGCTGATCTGGGACGTCGGCCACCAGTGCTATCCCCACAAGATTCTCACCGGCCGGCGCGCGCGCATGCACACGCTGCGCCAAGGTGGCGGCTTGTCCGGGTTCACCAAGCGATCGGAAAGCGTTTACGACCCATTCGGCGCCGCGCACAGTTCGACCTCGATCTCGGCCGGGATCGGCATGGCGGTGGCGCGCGACCTCAAGGGCGCCGCCAACCATATCGTCTGCGTCATCGGCGACGGCGCCATGAGCGCCGGCATGGCCTACGAGGCGATGAACAACGCCGGCGCGATGGACGAACGCCTGATCGTCGTTCTCAACGACAACGACATGTCGATCGCGCCTCCGGTGGGGGCCATGAGCGCGTATCTCTCGCGCCTGATCTCGTCCAAGCCCTACCGCTCGGTCCGCCACTTTGCCAAGGACGTGGCGGCCAAGTTCCCCCGCCCGCTCAAGGAAGCCGCGCGCAAGGCCGAGGAATACGCCCGCGGCATGATGACCGGCGGAACCCTGTTCGAGGAACTCGGCTTCTACTACGTCGGGCCCATCGACGGGCACAATCTCGATCACCTACTTCCGGTGCTGAAAAACCTGCACGCCGACAAGGAGCCGGGCCCGATCCTGCTCCACATCGTGACGCAGAAGGGCCACGGCTACGAACCCGCCGAGAAGTCGCCGGACAAGTACCACGGCGTCACCAAGTTCGACATCGTCACCGGTGTTCAGGTCAAGGCGAAATCCAACGCGCCGAGCTATACCGGGGTGTTCGCCAAGGCGCTGATCAAGGAGGCCGAGACCGACGACAAGATCATCGCCATCACCGCGGCGATGCCTTCGGGCACCGGCCTCGACAAGTTCGGCGAAAAGTTTCCCAAGCGGACCTTCGACGTCGGCATCGCCGAGCAGCACGGCATCACCTTCGCCGCCGGCCTGGCGACGGAAGGGTTCAAGCCCTTCGCCGTGATCTATTCCACCTTCCTCCAGCGCGCCTACGACCAGGTTGTCCACGACGTCGCCATCCAGGGCCTTCCGGTCCGCTTCGCCATGGACCGCGCCGGTTACGTCGGCGCCGACGGTTCGACTCACTGCGGCGCGTTCGATCTCGCTTACCTCTGCTGCCTGCCGGGATTCGTGGTCATGGCGCCGGCCGACGAGGCGGAGTTGATGCACATGGTCGCCACCGCGGTCACCATCGACGACCGGCCTTCGGCGCTGCGCTATCCGCGCGGCGAGGGCGTGGGCGTGGCCCTGCCCGAGCGCGGGACGGTGCTGCCGATCGGCAAGGGAAGAATCATCCGCGAAGGCTCGACGGTCGCGATCCTGACGCTCGGCCCCCGGCTCGCCGAGGCGCTCAAGGCCGCCGAGGCGCTGGCCGCGCGCGGTCTTTCGCCGACCGTCGCCGACGCCCGCTTCGCCAAACCGCTCGACGAAGACCTGATCCGCACGCTCGCGCGCAACCACGAAGTTCTCGTCACCGTCGAGGAAGGCGCGGCCGGCGGCTTCGCCGCCCACGTCCTTCAGTTCCTCGCCAACGAAGGCCTGCTCGACGGCGGACTCAAGGTCCGGGTGATGACCATGCCGGACGTGTTCTTCGACCAGGAAAAGCCCGAGAAGCATTACGAAATGGCGCGGCTGAACGCCAAGCACATCGCCGCGACCGTTCTCACCGCGCTCGGGCGGGCCGAAGAGGCGGCGCAAGCGGCGCTTGCCTAACGGCGCCAAGACCGGCGCGTCTTTCCCGCCGCCTCCCTCGAAGCGCGCCAAGCGCGCGGATAAAATTCGTCTCGACGAGCTTTTGGTCCGCCACGGCCTCGCCGAAAGTCGCGCCCGGGCACAGGCCCTGGTCCTGGCGGGACTCGTATTCGCGGGCGAACGGCGACTGGAGAAGCCGGGGGCGAAGATCGCCGCCGACACGCCGATCCAGGTTCGCGGCAAGGACCATCCCTGGGTTTCGCGCGGCGGCGTCAAGCTCGCCCACGGCCTCGACCGTTTCCGCATCGATCCCGCCGGGCTCGTCGCGCTCGATCTCGGCGCTTCGACCGGCGGCTTCACCGACGTGCTGCTCGCGCGCGGCGCGCGGCGGGTTTATGCGGTGGACGTCGGCCATGGCCAGTTGGATTGGTCCTTGCGCAACGACGCCCGGGTCGTCGTGTTGGAAAAGACCAACGCGCGGCGTCTGGACACGCGGGCGATCCCCGAGCCGCCGCAACTGATCGTCTGCGACGCGAGCTTCATCGGCCTCGAGGTCGTGTTGCCGGCGGCGCTCGCGTTGGCCGCGCCCGGCGCGCGGCTGATCGCGCTGATCAAGCCGCAGTTCGAGGTCGGCAAAGGCCGCGTCGGCAAGAAAGGCGTGGTCCGCGATCCGGCGCTGCACCGGGAAGTATGCGAACGCATCGAAGCCTGGTTGGCCGCGCAACCGGGCTGGCGCGTGCTCGGGCTCGCGGAAAGCCCGATCACCGGCCCCGAAGGCAACAAGGAATTTCTGATCGCAGCCGAGCGGGAGTGACGTCATCCCAGCTCGATCGGCAGGCCGGCGGCGGCCCAGGCGTTGATTCCGCCGCTCAGGTTGTAGAGGTTCTCGTATCCCTGGCTCTGGAGATAGGCGCAGGCGCTCGCGGAGCGGGCGCCGACCGCGCATTGCAGCACGACCTTGACGCCGTTCTGGGGGATGCGCTTCGGATCGAAGGCCGAAAGCGGCACGAGGGTCGCGCCGGCGATGCGGGCGCGCTGGTACTCGGGCATTTCGCGGACGTCGATCAGGACCGCCTGGCCGGCGTCGAGCCAGGACTTGACCGTGACCGCATCGGCCTCGGCGACGATGGGTTGGGGTGCGTTCATGGCGGGCTAAAATGACCGCGCCCGCGCCCGAAGACAAGTCGCGAAAGGCCCTACTTTCCGCCGGTCTCCACCGCCAGGCCAGCGGCCATCCAGCCGAGCATTCCTCCTTTGAGCGAGACCGCCTCGGTCCGGCCGGCGGCGCGCAACGCTTCGCCTACGCCCAGCGAACGCTTGCCGCCGAGGCAGACGAGAACGAGCTTGAGTCCGCCGAAGCGGGGAAAGGTGGCGGCGTCGAACTCGGACTTGGCAAAGAGCAGCGCGCCCGGAATCCGTTCTTCTTCGAATTCGTCGCGCTCGCGCACGTCGACGATCACGGCGGTTCCCGCCCGCCGCCATTGCTCGACGCTCAAGGGATCGACTTCCGGCACCGGAGAAGGTTGCTCAAGGGGGATCGGCATAGCGATCTCGGAAACGACGGCGGCGTGGATGGCGGACATAAAACCCTCGAATTAACTCTCGGAATATGGAAATTATCATAAATACACTAATAAATATGTCAAATATAATAAATTACTATATTTTAATGTTATTAATGACTAACGCAAATCGTTGAATCCGAAGGCGGAAATTTTCACCGGTTTTTGGCGTGGTATTCTGGGTTGGGCATCATGTCGAGGGCATGGGCCACCCGGTTGGTGTAGTTGAAAAACGCCGCCGTGTCGGCGATGTCGAAGATGTCGGGCTCGGTGAATCCGACTTTGCGCAAGGCGTCCCGGTCGGATTCGCCGATGTCGTGGGGCGTTTCGGTGAGCTTCCAGGCGAAATCGAGCATCGCGCGCTGGCGCGCCGGCAGCTCGGCGACGCGGTAGTTCATCACCAGCATCTCGCCCAGTTGCGGGTCGCCGGAAAGCTCGCGCACCGCCTGGCCGTGTGCGACCAGGCAGTAGTAGCAATGGTTGGCGCACGACACCACGACCGCGATCATCTCGCGTTCGAGCTTGGTGAGCTTGCAGCGCTCCTCGTCCAACATCAGCGTGTTGTAGAAGCGCGAGAAGGCGCGGAACTTGTCTGGATTGGCGGTGTAGGCGCGGAGCACGTAGGGAATCAGTCCAAGTTTTTCCACGCACTTGGCGAAGTATTTCTTGATGTCGTCCTCGAGGGTCGCCGGGTCGGGCAGGGTTGGAAGCCGGACGATGTGCTTGGGCTGGGGCATGGAGGACCTCGGGGAGGGGGCGGTTACGCCCCGCACTGGCCGCGCTGGCGGAGGAAGTGATCGGCGAGCACCAGCGCCAGCATCGCCTCGCCGATGGGCACGGCGCGGATGCCGACGCAAGGATCATGCCGGCCCTTGGTCGAGACGGTGGTGTTCTTGCCCGCGGCGGTCACGGTTGGCTGGGGGATAAGGATCGAACTCGTCGGCTTGACGGCGAAGCGCACGATGACGGGTTGGCCCGAAGAAATGCCGCCGAGAATTCCGCCGGCGTTGTTGGAGAGGAATTTGGGGCGGTCCTTGGGCCCCGAGCGCATCCCGTCGGCGTTTTCCGGGCCGGTCAGTTCGGCGGCGCCGAATCCGGCCCCGATCTCGACCCCCTTGACCGCGGGAATGCTCATCATCGCCTTGGCGATATCGGCGTCGAGCCGGTCGAACACCGGCTCGCCGAGGCCGGCGGGAACGCCCTCGGCAATCACTTCGATCACCGCGCCGACCGAGGAGCCTTTCTTGCGGATGCCGTCGAGATAGGCTTCCCAGGCGCGCGCGGCCCCTGCATCGGGGCAGAAAAATGGATTTTTGCCGACCTCGGCCCATTTCCAGCGCTTGCGCTCGATCTTTTTGGTCCCGATCTGGATCAACGCGCCGCGGATGACGACGGATTTGCCCAGTACCTTGCGCGCGATCGCGCCGGCGGCGACCCGCACCGCGGTTTCCCTGGCGCTCGCCCGGCCCGAGCCGCGCCAATCGCGGAGTCCGTATTTCATCTGGTAGGTGTAGTCGGCGTGACCGGGGCGAAAGACATCCTTGATCAGTTCGTAGTCCTTCGAGCGCGCGTCTTCGTTGAAGATCACCAGCCCGATCGGCGCGCCGGTGGTCAGGCCCTGGAACACGCCGGATTGGATATGAATCCGGTCGCGCTCGCGCCGCTGGGTGGTGAAGCGGGACTGGCCGGGGCGGCGGCGGTCGAGATAGGGCTGGATGTCGGATTCGGCCAGCGCGATTCCGGGCGGAACGCCGTCGACGACTCCGCCAATGGCGGGCCCGTGGCTTTCGCCGAAGGTGGTGACGCGCAGCAGATGTCCGAAAGTGTTCCCGCCCATGGTTCCGTCACACCACCGAAATGTCCGGCGCGTCCACCGCCTTCATGCCGACGATGTTGTAGCCGCAATCGACATGATGGACTTCGCCGGTGACGCCGCTTGAGAGGCCGGAGAGCAGGTAAAGCCCGGCGCCGCCGATGTCGTCCAAGGTGACGTTGCGCCGGAGCGGAGAATTATATTCGTTCCACTTGAGAATGTAACGGAAATCGCCGATCGCCGAGGACGCCAGCGTCTTCATCGGCCCGGCCGAAAGGGCGTTGACCCGGATGCGGTGCTTGCCCAGGTCCTCGGCGAGATAGCGCACGCTCGCTTCCAGCGCGGCCTTGGCGACGCCCATGACGTTGTAGTGGGGCATGACCCGCTCGGCCCCGAAGTAGCTCAGCGTCAACAGGCTGCCGCCGTCTTTCATCAGCGCCGTCGCGCGCCGGCAGACGTCGGTGAAGGAGTAACACGAGATGTTCATCGTCCGGGCGAAGTTGTCCGGCGTGGTGTCGATGTAGCGGCCCTTGAGTTCTTCCTTGTCGGAATAGGCGACGGCGTGGACGACAAAATCGAGCCGGCCCCAGCGTTCGGCCAGCGAGCGAAAGAGCGCGTCCAAGGTTTCAGGGGTGGCGACATCGCAGGGGAGGACGATATCCGCGCCGATGCCCGCGGCGAGCGGCCGCACCCGCTTTTCCAGCGCCTCGCCCTGATAGGTGAAGGCCAGTTCGGCGCCGTGGGCATGGACCGTTTTGGCGATGCCCCAGGCGATCGAACGTTCGTTGGCGACGCCCAGGATCAAGCCGCGTTTGCCGTGCATCAGGGACGTCATCGGAACCTCGGGGGTCATGGCCATGGGGATAAATCGTAAACGGGCGGCGATGGTACACGAAAGGCCATGGACGCAAAACAGATCCGGCGCGCGCCGATAGGGGCGCATCCTTTAACGCATGCGGGGTTAAGCCCGCGCGCCGCGGGCCTTAAGTCTCGTCGTCCGGCGGGCTTGCGTGCGTCGCGCCGAAAGGCGCGCCATCGGATGATGCTGGCTTCGCCGGCGCGCGCACGACGGCGTCGGCTGGCTCACCCGCGTCGGCGCGGACCTTGTAGGGATGCCGGGCGCTCCAGGCGCGGACGAATTCCACCAGCTCGGGATCGAGTTGCGACGGCAGCACGACCTTGAGAACGGCGTAATGGTCGCCGCGCTTGTCCCCGCTCTTCGCCAGTCCCCTGCCTTTGAGCCTGAGAATGGTGCCGGTGTTGGCCCCCTCGGGGATCGTGACCACGACCGGTCCGTCGATGGTCTCGACCTCGGCGCGACCGCCGAGAACCGCCTCGGCGAGCGTGACGGGAAGTTCGGCGCGGATGTCGTTTCCGTCGATGCGGAAGACGGGATGGGGCTCGACCGCGATCTCGACCAGGGCATCACCGCCCGCGCCGCCGCCGAGCCCGGGCATGCCCTGGCCGCGCAGACGCAGGACTTGGCCCGCATGGGTGCCGGACGGAATGGATACTTTCAGCCGCTTGCCGTTGGCCATGCTCACGTGCTTGACCACGCCCCGGGCGGCCTCGATGAACTCGATTTTAAGGGTGTAGTCCACGTTCGCGCCGTTGATCTTGATGCCGGCGTCGTGCGTCGCGCGTTCGCGGAAGAACCGATCGAACGGATTGCGCCGCTCCGAGGCGGCCGCCGCGCCGGACGGAGACGAAGCGCCTCGCCGCGCGCGGGCCGCGCCCGAGGGGTCGATCTCGCCGCGGTCGTAGCGTTTTCGCTTCTCGGAATCCGAGAGCAGCGCGTAGGCCGCGCCGATGTGTTTGAATTTTTCCTCGGCGCGAGCGTCGCCGGGGCGGCGGTCGGGGTGAAGTTCCCGCGCCAGGCGGCGGTAGGAGGCCTTGATTTCCTCGGGACTCGCGCCGCGGCGAAGCCCGAGTACGGAATAGGGGTCCTTCATCGCGGCGACATTATCACGGACCGGCGGCCGGGCAAAAAAACACCGGCCGGGGCGCGGCCCGGCCGGTGCGTGTTCAAACGCGCGCGCCCCGCGGATTACTGGACGATTTGCCAGTTGCCGTTCGCCTGGCGGCAGGCGCGGCCCATCGCCCGCTCGGTGCGGCCGTCGACGGTGATGGTTTGTTCGAATTCGCGGCAATCCTGCCCGGAGGGCGAGCGATACGTGCTGGTCGGCGTATAGGTGCCCGAGTTGCCCGAATCCGGGTTGCGCCAGGACGTGCTCTGGCCGGCGCGAGCGGTTTCGAGGGACGTTTGCGCGGTGCGCTGGGACATGGCCTTGTCGGCGTTGTCGAGCGACTTGCCGATCTCGCTCCCGAGCATGGCGCCGGCAAGCGTGCCGACGGCGATCCCGACCATCTGTCCCCGGCCGCTGCCGATCTGCGAGCCGATCAGGGCGCCGGTGCCGGCGCCGAGGATCGTGCCCATGGTCTGCTTGGGGTTGTCCTGCATGTTCTGGCATCCGGCGAGAATGACCGCCGCCGCCGTCGCCAAAGCGATTCCTGTCGTTTTCATTGGTCCGATCTCCTATGGGCCGCGCCTTGCCCGGGTGGGAAAGGGATTGGGAAAGCACCGAATTAAATATAGGTTACCGGGGAAATGTGGCAAATTTGTGGGCAGCGGTGAAACCCGCGTGGACCATATAAAGTAATCTATTTCAATAGGTTGGATGGACCGGTAGGCGAGTTTCCGATTATGAGCCAAAAAGATCCCGAAGACCCGATCGCGCTTTTCCAGAGCTGGTTCGCCGAAGCGACCCGGGCCGAGCCATCGGACGCGAACGCGGTCACGCTCGCGACCGTGGACGCGGCCGGCCGGCCGTCGGCGCGGATGGTGCTGTTGAAAGACGTCGACGCGCGGGGTTTCGTCTTCTACACCAACCGCGAAAGTCGCAAAGGTTTGGAGCTCCTGGCGAACCCGCGAGCCGCGCTCTGTTTTTTCTGGAAATCCCTCGATCGCCAAGTGCGCGTCGAAGGCCCGGTCGAGCCGGTCGCGGACTCGGAAGCGGACGGTTATTTCGCCACCCGCGACCGCGCGAGCCAGATTGGCGCCTGGGCCTCGAGCCAATCGCGCCCCTTGGAAAGCCGCTTCGCGCTGGAGCGGCGCATCGCCGAGTTCACCGCCAAATTCCACGTCGGGACGGTGCCCAGGCCGCCGTTCTGGTCCGGCTTCCGGCTGGTTCCCGAGGCGATCGAGTTCTGGCAAGAACGGCCGTTCCGGCTGCACGACCGCACGGTGTATCATCGCGCCGGCTCCGCCTGGTCGGCGCGCAAACTTTACCCTTGAGCCCCATGCCCCAAATCTCGGTTTCACCCCTCGCTTCGCCGAACGAGGCCAATCACCGCCTGATCCGCCTGGCGGCGCAGGCGTCGGTGGCGGTCGCGTCGCTGCTGATCCTGGCCAAGCTCGCGGCGTGGCTGATCACCGATTCGGTCAGCCTGTTGTCGGCTTTGATCGATTCCATGCTCGACGTCGGCGCTTCGCTCGTCAACCTGATCGCCATCCGCCACGCGCTCACGCCGGCGGACGATGAACACCGGTTCGGCCACGGCAAGGCCGAGGCGCTCGCCGGACTCGGCCAGGCCGCCTTCGTCGCCGGCTCGGCCGCGTTCCTGCTCGTGCAGGCCGGCGAACGCCTGCTCCGGCCGAGGCCGCTCGACCATCCCGACATCGGCATCGCGGTCATGGTGTTTTCCATCGCCGTCACCGTCGCGCTGGTCGTGTTCCAGAAATACGTCATGCGCCGGACGTCGTCGGTCGCCATCAGCGCCGACTCGCTCCACTACGAGACCGACATTCTCGCCAACGCCGGCGTCATCGTGTCGTTGGTCCTGGTTTCGCGCTTCGGCTGGCAGGCCGCCGATCCGCTCGTCGCGATCGCCATCGTCGCTTATATCTTTTGGAGCGCGTGGGGGATCGGCGCCCGCGCGTTGCACATCCTGATGGATCGCGAACTGCCCGACGCCGATCGCGTGAAAATCGCGGCCGTCGCGAGGTCGCATCCGGCGGTGCGCGGCGTCCACGATCTCAAGACCCGCTCCTCGGGATCGCACGTGTTCATCCAGCTTCACCTCGAGCTCGACGGCGAAATGAAGCTCAACGACGTCCACATCGTTTCCGAGGACGTGATGAAGCGGATCATGGCCGCGTACCCGAACGCCGAGGTCATCGTCCACGAGGACCCCGAAGGCGTGGTCGAACAGCGCTCCGTCCACGGCTGAGCGGCGCATAGGCGGATCATGACCGCTGCCGAACCCCAGGCCGAAGCGATCGCGGTGCTGTCCCGGCCCGAGACCTACGGCGCGGGCGTCGCCGAGGTGCGCCGGATCGAGCCCCACATCTCGGTCGTCTTTCTCGCCGGACCCCGCGCCTTCAAGCTGAAGAAGGCGGTGCGCTATCCCTATCTCGACTTCTCGAGTCTGGGAAAACGCCGCGCCGCGTGCGAAGCGGAAATCGCCGTCAATCGCCGCGCCGCGCCGACGATCTACCGGCGCGCCGTCGCGCTCGCGCGCGGCGCCGATGGAAGGCTTTGCCTTGAAGGCGAAGGCCCGCCGGTCGAATGGCTGGTGGAAATGGTTCGCTTCGACGAAAACGGGTTGTTCGACCGCCTCGCCCGCGCCGACATATTGGAGCGGCACCGGATCGAGGAACTGGCGGAGACGGTGGCCGGTTTTCACCGGGACGCGGAGCCCCGGCGCGACGCGGATTCGGCGGCCGGCCTTGCTGAGACCATCGCCGGCAACGCCGCGAGCATGGCCGGGCCCGCGAGCGGCGCCTTCGCCGCCGACGCGATCGCGCGATTGAAAGCAATGTCCGACGCGCGTCTTACGTCGCTGCGCGAACTTCTCGACCGGCGGCGGGAGCAGGGCCTGGTCCGCCGCTGCCACGGCGATTTGCATCTCGGCAACATCTGCCTGATCGACGGCAAACCGGTCCTGTTCGACGCCATCGAGTTCAACGAGGCTTTCGCGGTCATCGACGTTCTTTACGACGCGCTTTCCTGGCGATGGACTTGGATCATCTCGGCCAGCGCCGTTTGGCCGGCCAATTCCTCAACCGCTATCTCGACGCGGCCGGAGACGACGACGGCCTGGCGGCACTACCGCTGTTTCTCTCCTTGCGCGCGGCGATCCGCGCCCACGTCGGCGCGACCGCGGCGCGCGCGGGCTTAACCCCGCGCGCATTAGATGATGCGCCCCTACCTGGGCGCGCGTTCAAGAACCCGGCCGAGGCCCACGCCCGGCGCTATCTGGAAGAAGCGTTCGCGTATCTCGAACCGGTTGGCGCGCGCCTGATCGCCATTGGCGGCCTTTCCGGCAGCGGCAAATCCCGGCTCGCGTGCGAGCTCGCTCCCTGGGTCGGGGCGGCGCCAGGGGCGCGGGTGGTGCGTTCCGACGTGGTCCGCAAGCAACTCGCGGGCGTCGGGCTGCACGACCGTCTTGCGCCTGAGGGCTACACGGCGGAAATGACCGCGCGGACCTTCGCCGAACTGGATCGGCGCGTCGAGGCGGCTTTGCGGATCGGCCGGCCGGTGGTCGCGGACGCGGTCTTCGCTGATCCCTCGGAAAGAGATCGCCTCGCTCGTATTGCCCAGGCGTGCGGGGTGCCCTTCGACGGGCTTTGGCTCGAAGCCGACCCGGCGATCCTGGAGCGTCGCCTGGCCGAGCGAAAAGCCGACGTTTCCGACGCCACGATCGAGGTCCTCCGCCGGCAGCAGACCTATAATCTCGGCCCCATCGCATGGACCCGGATCGGGAGCGGCGGGGCGAGGGAGGAGACGCTGGTCAAGGCCTTGGGGACGCTGGAATTGCCAGCGCTGGCCGGCAACGCGCTTTGAAACCCCCGCCGGCGGACCTATATTTCAGGAAGGGGAAGGCAGAGGAATAAACCATGAGCATCAAGTCGATTCTGGTCGTCGTCAACGGTACCGAGATATCGCGTCCGGCGCTGACCGCCGCTTTTACCGTCGCCCGCGATTTGGTCGCCCACGTCGACGTTCTGCACGTGCGCGGCGATCCGCGCGATTCGGTTCCGATCCTGGGCGAGGGGGTATCCGGCACCCTGGTCGAGGAAATCATGGATGTCGCCGAGAAGGAATCGCGTGAACGCGCGGTGCGTGCGCGCTCCCTCTTCGACGACATGTGCAAGAAATTCGACTTGCCGGTGGTCGAACGTCCGGACCCGCGCCGCGCCTCGGTCGCTTGGATCGAGGACACCGGGCGCGAGGAGGAAACCGTCTCCCGGCACGGCCGGCTGACCGGCCTGATCGTTCTTCCCCGGCCGACGCCCGAAAGCGACGTTGGCGCGACCATGACCCTCAACGCCGCCCTGTTCGAGACCGGCCGGCCGGTCCTGGTCATCCCCCCCGGCTACGCCGGCGGGCCGATCGGCACGAAAATCGCCATCTCCTGGAACGGCAGCAAGGAGGCCGCCCGCGCCATCGCCGGCGCCACCACCTTCATCGAGCGCACCAAGGAAGTGACCGTGGTGACGGCGGTGGGCGAAACGCCTTCGGCGCCGCAGATACCGGAAATGCTCACCTATCTCGGCTGGCACGGGGTTCGGGCCTCGACCCATAATCTCAAGGCATCCGGCCGGATCGAAGGCGAGGTTCTGTTCAAGGACTGCGCCCAGATCGGGGCGGACCTGGTGGTGATGGGGGCCTATACCCGCAACCGGCTTCGGCAGATGATCCTGGGCGGCGTGACCCGCTACGCCCTCGAACACGCCGCCGTGCCCCTCCTGATGGCGCATTAACGTATTCTAGGGGCTTGATTTTCGCCGCCGGTGGGGCAGTCTTTCCTTCTCGACGCGATCGCCAAGAGGCTTCCTGGGAAGGACAACATGCGGATTGAGATTAGACGGCGGCGGTTTCTGACCGCCGGGATAGCGCTGGCCGGAATCGCGGGGCTGCCCGCTGTCGCTTTCGCCCAAACCTCGCCGGGGGCGGGCCAGTTCATCGCCGGCCTCTCCGAAAGGGCCATCGCCGCGCTGACCGACAAGAACACGTCGCGCGAGGAGCGCGAGCGCCGGTTCCGCGTTTTGCTGCACGACCATTTTGCGATCGAGACCATCGCCCGCTGGGTGCTCGGCCGCCATTGGGCCACGGCGTCCTCGGACGAGCGCGCCGAGTACCTCCGCCTGTTCGAGGACTTGATCGTCTACAGCTACGTCGACCGCTTCACCGAGTACGCCGGCGAACGGCTGGAGGTGGTGAAGACGCTTGTCGTCGATGGCAACGACGCGATGGTTTATTCCGCCATCGTCCGCGCCAATCAACCCGAGCCGGTGGAGGTGGACTGGCGGGTGCGCCAGCGCGACGGCAAGTTCAAGATCGTGGACGTGATGGTCAAGGGGATCAGCCTGGGCATAACCCAACGCCAGGAATTCGCTTCGGTCCTCAGCCGCAACAACAACAGCATGTTGGCTTTTCTTGCCGAGTTGCGCGAACGCGTCAAGAAGGGCGCTTGACGCTGGGCCGGTTTGCGCCATGATCGCATTGCCGGTCGAAACGCCGTCGGGCAAGGACACGGCCTACGAGAATTTTCCCGTCGGCTCGATCCTGCTGCCGGCGCGCCTGCGCCCGCACGTGGCGGCTTTTTACGCCTTTGCCCGCGCCATCGACGATATCGCCGACAATCCGGATTTGGCCGCGGAAGAAAAAATCCGCCGCCTGGGCGGATTCGAGGATGCGCTTTCCGGACGCAACCCTGATTCCGCCTTCGCCAAGGCGCACCGGATGCGCGCGAGCCTGGAGCAGACCGGGGTTCCCGTCCGGCATTGCCTCGATCTCGTCGCCGCCTTCAAGCAGGACGCGGTCAAGCTTCGCTACCGCGACTGGGACGACCTGCTCGGCTACTGCATCCTGTCGGCGGCGCCGGTCGGGCGCTACCTGCTCGATCTGCACGGCGGCTCGCGCGACGGCTACGGATTCTCGGACGCCCTGTGCATGGCGCTGCAGGTGATCAATCACCTCCAGGACTGCCAGGACGACTACCGCAGCCTCGACCGGGTCTATCTGCCCGGCGACTGGCTCGCGGCCGAAGGCGCGCGCGTCGAAGAACTCGATTCGACCCAGGTCTCGCCCGCGCTGCGCCGCGTGATCGACCGGACTCTCGACGCGACCGAGCGGCTTATGCTTGATGCCCGGCGCTTGCCGGGCGGGCTTGCAAGCCGGCGCCTGGCGATGGAGTCGGGAGCCATCGTCGCCATCGCGGATGCCTTGATCGGGCGCTTGCGCCAAGACGATCCGCTCGCGGCGCGGGTGCGGCTTGGCAAGCCCGCGTTCCTGGCGTGCTGCCTCAAGGGCGCGGTGACGGGGCTGTTCTCCGGGCACTCTTGACACGATCCTATTATTATGTTTATATTCCTTTCATGGGTCGATAGTCAAGGACAACAAGGGCAAGGAGTGGTCCGCCATGAACTCCGATCAACGCCGGGATGACGAAAGACGGCCCGGGCCGAAAATGTATACAAATGTTGACACGAATTCGGCTGTTTTCAGGTTTATCAACGAGTTAAGTCGTTTTTACCCGGTGCAGTCCCGGTGCAGTCCCGGGGCAAGGCCGATGTTTGTCCGGTGCGCGCCGTGAGTTGGCTTGGCGGCTTGAGTGGGCTCGCGCTGGCGGCCTGGGTCTGGCTGCTCGCGGCTCGCGGCGGGTTCTGGCGCGCCGACCAGCGCCTTCCCGACAAGACCCACGAACTTGTCCGGTGGCCCGAGGTGGTCGCGGTGGTTCCGGCGCGCAACGAGGCGGCGAGCGTCGGCCATGCGATCGCTTCTCTTCTCGGACAGGACTATCCCGGCCGGTTCTCGGTCGTGCTGGTGGACGACGCCAGCGACGATGGGACCGCCGAAGTTGCCAGGCGCACGGGCAGTGCGGCTGGGGCGGGCGAGCGCCTTCGCGTGTTGGCGGGTGCGCCGCTTCCTTCGGGCTGGACCGGAAAACTTTGGGCCATGCATCAAGGTTTGGCCGAGGCCGGCAAACTCGCGCCGGATGCGGTTTACGTGCTGCTCGCCGACGCCGACATCGTTCACGCGCCCGCCAATCTTCGCCTCATGGTCGGCCATGCGGAAAACAAACGCCTTCATCTCGTCTCGCTGATGGTCAAGCTCCGCTGCGAATCGGGGTGGGAGAAAATCCTGATCCCGGCGTTCGTGTTTTTCTTCCAGAAGCTCTACCCGTTTCCCTGGGTCAACGACGCGACGCGGGCGACGGCCGCCGCCGCCGGTGGCTGCATGCTGGTCCGCAAAGAAACCTTGGCGGCGGCGGGCGGGGTCGAGCGCATTCGCGGCGCTCTGATCGACGATTGCGCGCTCGCGCGCGAAATCAAGGCGCGTGGCCCGATCTGGCTCGGACTTGCGGGCACGGCCGCGAGCTTGCGCCCTTACGCGCGCTTGGGCGACATATGGCGGATGGTCGCGCGCTCGGCGTTCGCGCAGTTGAACCATTCCATTTGGGCGCTTGTCGGCACGTTCTTGGGGATGTTCGTGCTCTATGTTGTGCCGCCGTTCGCGGCGGTTTATGGGTGGACGACGGGCGACGCAGCCCTCACGCTCGCCGGAGCGGCGGGGTGGGGCCTGATGGCGACGACGTACGGGCCGACGGTCCGGTTGTACGGGCTGGCCTTCGCGTATGCTTTGACCTTGCCGCTCGCGGGCGCGCTCTATGCGCTGATGACGGCGGATTCGGCCGTGCGCCATTGGCAGGGTGTGGGCGGCGGTTGGAAGGGGCGATCCTATTCATGACCGGGGGAGTCGCGATCGAAGGGGGGGACGGCGCCGAGCTGAACCGCCTGATCGAGTCCATCGTGCGGCGCTCGGGGACATCGTTCTACTGGGGCATGCGCGTGCTGCCGCCGGAACGGCGCCAGGCGATGTACGCGATTTACGCGTTCTGCCGCGAAGTGGACGACATCGCCGACGGATCGCTTCCGGCCGCGGCCAAAGCCGCCCGGCTCGACGCCTGGGCCGAGGAGATCGAGCGACTGTTCGCGGGGCGCGGAGGCGCCGAAACGAAAAACCCGGCGGCCATAACCGCGCCCGATCCTTTAATGTTGGCGGCCTTCGCCGCCGGCCGGCCGAGCGAGCCGATCGCCCGCGCGCTCGCCACGCCGGTCGCCGCGTTCGCGCTGGCCAAGCGCGATTTTCTCGCCGTGATCGAGGGAATGCGCACGGACGCCACCGCTCGGGTCCGATTTCCCGATAGGGCGGCGCTGGCCCATTACTGCGATTGCGTCGCCGGCGCGGTCGGCAGGCTCTCCAATCCGGTGTTCGGAATCGCCCGCGCGCTCGGCGATCCGCTGGCGGGCGCGCTGGGCGAGGCGTTGCAGCTCACCAATATCCTGCGCGATCTCGACGAGGACGCCGCCCTCGACCGGCTCTATCTTCCCGCCGACCTGCTCGCGCGGCACGGCATCCCGGCCGACTCCCCGGCGGCGGTGCTCGCCCATCCCGCGTTGTCGGCGGCGTGCGCCGAAATCGCGGCCCGCGCCGGCGCCCGCTTCGACGAAGCGCGCGCAATCCTCGCCCGCATAGGCCCGCGCGAACGCAAGCCCGCGGTGCTGATGATGGAGGCGTATTGGCGCATCTATCGCCGCCTGGTGGCGCGGGGGTTCGCGCCGCCGCGCCGGCCGGTCGCGCTTTCGCGTCTTGAGAAGGCGTGGATCGCGCTCAAGAACGGCATCGCCTGAGTCATGGCCGGGACCATCCATATCGTCGGCGCGGGACTCGCCGGTCTTGCGGCGGCGGTGGAACTGGCTGGCGCGGGCGCGCGTGTCGTTATGCACGAAGGCGCCGGGCACGCGGGCGGGCGGTGCCGCTCGTTCCATGACGAGGGGCTCGGTTGCCTCGTCGACAACGGCAATCACTTGCTGCTCAGCGGCAACCGCGCCGCCGTCGCTTATCTCGACCGGATCGGGGCGCGCGCAACCATGCACGAAGCCCCGCCCGCGTTCCCGTTTTGCGATCTCCGCACCGGCGCGCGCTGGGAGATTCGTCCGTCGCCCGGGCCGTTCCCGTGGTGGGCGCTATCGCCCGCCACCCGCGCGCCGGGAACCGGGGCGATGGATTATTTGCGCGGGCTCGCGCTCGCCTTCGTGGGCCCGAAGTTCACCGTCGCCGAGGCGCTTGGCTTGCCCAAGGGCGGCGCGGGGCGGGAAATGTTCTGGGACCCGCTCACGATCGCGGTGCTCAACGCCGAGACCGACGAAGTCGCCGCGCCGCTTCTGTGGGCGGTACTGCGCGAAACGGTCGGGCGGGGCGCGCACGCCTGCCGGCCGCTGATTGCGAGGCGTGGATTGGGGCCGAGCTTGATCGAGCCCGCGCTGGCGTTTCTCGGGATGCATGGGGCGGCGGTGCGGTTCAACGCGCGGCTGCGCGCGGTCGAGTTCGAGAGGGGCGCGGCGAAAACGCTTCGCTTTGCCGATGGCGAGGTCGCGGTTGGCGAAGGGGATTGCGTCATCGTTGCCCTGCCGCAGGGCATGGTCGCCGAATTTTTGCCGGGAATCACGGTTCCCGAGGGTACGCGAGCCATCGTCAACGCCCATTTCCGTGTTTCGCCGCAAGCAGGCCCCCCCCGCTTGCTCGGCCTCGTCGGCGGAACGGCGCATTGGGTTTTCGTGCGCGAAACCCTCGCTTCGGTCACCGTCAGCGCCGCCGACCGGCTGGCCGAGGAGGATTCAGGCTCGATCGCCCTGCGAGTGTGGGAGGATGTGTGCCGGGCGCTCGATCTTGGCCCCGGGCCGTTGCCGGCGCACCGAATCGTCAAGGAAAAGCGCGCGACGTTCGCGCAGACGCCGGCGAATCTCGCCCGCCGGGCCAAGACCCGGACCCCTTGGCCGAACCTTTTCCTCGCCGGCGATTGGACCGATACCGGGCTGCCGGCGACCCTGGAAGGGGCGATTCGCTCGGGCGTGAGCGCGGCGATGGCCGCCTTGGGGCTTGAAAAACCCACCGGCATTTGACACAAAGCCGGTCCCGGCGGGACAGGGCCGCGTGGATCGACGCCCCTCGGGCCATTTAACTCTTTGAAAAACATGGACGTTATGCACGGGACGCTGCCAGCTTCGACGCCCAAGGCTGTCGCTCAAGCGCCCCTTGAGCGCGAAGTCCTTGAGCGCGTCCTCGACGAATCCCGCTCTTGGCTCGCCGGCCGGCAGGCCGCCGACGGGCATTGGCTGTTCGAGCTCGAAGCCGACGCCACCATCCCGGCCGAATTCATCTTGCTCAACCACTATCTCGGCGAGATCGACGACGCGCTGGAAGCCAAACTCGCGGTCTATTTACGTCGCATCCAGGGGGCGCACGGCGGCTGGCCGCTCTTTCACGACGGCGACTTTAACATCTCGGCCTCGGTCAAGGCGTACTACGCCCTGAAGCTGGTCGGCGACGCCACCGACGCCCCGCACATGCGCCGCGCGCGCGCGGCGATCCTCGCCCACGGCGGCGCGGCCAAGGCCAACGTCTTTACCCGGATCGCGCTTGCCATGTTCGAGCAGGTGCCGTGGCGCGCGACTCCGCTGATCCGGGTCGAGGCGATGCTGCTGCCGAAGTGGGCGCCGTTCCACATCGACAAGGTATCCTACTGGTCGCGCACCGTGATGGTGCCGCTGTTCGTGCTGGCGACGCTCAAAGTCCGCGCCCGCAACCCGCGCCGGGTCGATATCCGCGAATTGTTCGTCGTCCCGCCCGAAGCGGAGCGGAACTATCTCGTCAATCCGACCGGACATTGGATCGGCGACGCGATGCTGGTTCTCGACCGGATCGGGCGGTTCCTCGAGCCGCTGTTTCCGAAATGGCTCGAAAATAAAGCGACCGCGCGGGCGATGACGTTCGTCCGCGAGCGGCTCAACGGCGAAGACGGGCTCGGCGGCATCTTTCCGGCGATGGCCAACGCGGTCATGGCGTTCGACGCGCTCGGGCTTTCCCGCGATCATCCCGACGCGGCGACCGCGCGGGACGCGATCGCCAAGCTGCTGGTGCACCGCGAGGGCATCGGCTACTGCCAGCCCTGCGTTTCGCCGGTGTGGGACACGGGACTGGCCCTCCACGCGATGATGGAAGCCGGACTCGCGGGCGATTCGGGTGTGGTCGCGGCGGCGTCGCGCTGGTTGGTGGAGCGCCAGATCCTGGACGTGAAGGGCGACTGGACCTCGACCCGGCCCGATGTCCGCCCCGGCGGCTGGGCGTTCCAATACCGCAACGACCGCTATCCCGACGTCGACGACACTGCGGTCGTGGCGATGGCGCTGCACCGGGCGGATGCGGAAAAATACCGCGACAGCATCGCGTGCGCCGCCGAATGGGTCGTCGGGATGCAGAGCGCGAACGGCGGCTGGGGCGCGTTCGACGCCGACAACACCCATTATATGCTCAACCACATTCCGTTCGCCGATCATGGCGCCCTGCTCGATCCGCCGACCGCCGATGTGAGCGCCCGCTGCATCGGATTCCTCGCCCAGATCGGCTATGCGCGCACTCATCCGGTCATGGTTCGCGCGCTCGATTACTTGCGCCGCGAGCAGGAGCCGGACGGATCCTGGTTCGGCCGTTGGGGCGCCAACTACATCTATGGTACCTGGTCGGCGTTGGCGGCCTTCAACGCCGCGGACGAGGACATGACCGCGCCGCACATCCGGAAAGCGGTCGCGTGGCTGAAATCCCGCCAGCGCGCCGACGGCGGTTGGGGCGAGGACTGCGCGACGTATTGGACGGAGCGCAAGACCGAGGTCAAGGCGAGCACGCCGTCGCATACCGCCTGGGCCACCCTCGGCCTGATGGCGGCGGGCGAGGCCGGATGCGCGAACATCGCGGGCGGTATCCGCTATCTGCTCGCCGCCCCGCGCGCCGGCGGCCATTGGACGGAAGAGCTCTACAACGCGGTCGGATTCCCGCGCGTCTTTTTCCTTCGCTATCACGGCTACAGCGCGTATTTCCCGCTCTGGGCGCTGGCGCGCTATCGCAACCTTGTCGCCGCCAATCGCGCGCGGCCGGTCCACGGAATCTGAGTGCCTAGGCTCGGGGTCATAACCGGCCTCGCCGCCGAGGCCGAAATCCTCGAAGCGTTTCCTCCCGAGCGCCGGCCCGTCGTTGCCGTCGCGGGCGCCTCGGGCGCGCGCGCGGAAACCGCCGCGCTCAGGCTGCTCGCCGAGGGCTGCGAGGCGATCTTGAGCTTCGGCGTCGCCGGCGGGCTCGATCCCGCGCTCGTTTCGGGAACGCTTGTGATCGCGGATTCCATCGTCGCGCCCGATGGCCGGCGGCTCCCGACCGACCCGGCGTGGCGGGACGCGGTGCGCCGCGCGCTCGAAGGTTCAGGTCCGCTCTCAGGAGGCGCGATCGCCGGCTCGGACGCGCCTCTGCTCACGCCGGAAGCGAAGCGGGACTACGCCGCCCGCACCGGCGCGGTCGCGGTGGACATGGAAAGCCACGGGGCGGCGCGGGCCGCGGCCTTGAAAAACTTGCCCTTCCTCGCCATCCGCGCGGTCGCCGACGGGGCCGCGCTGGCGATCCCGCCCTGGGTCATGGACGCGATCTTGCCCGACGGCGGATTGGCGCCGGAAAAGATCGCGCGGGCGTTGTTGCCCAGGCCGTGGATGGTGTGGGGATTGATCGGTCTCGCCCGCGACAACGGGCGGGCAATGGGGACTTTAAGCCGCGTCGCTCTGCGCCTCGGGCCCGGCCTTGGCCTCGCGGGCTAGGCGCTGGACGAGACTTTCGAACACGTATTCGGCCGGGCGCTGGCGATCGAGCGGGATTTCCGGCGCCATCGGCCCCTCGGTATCGATGCCCTTGAAGAAAACGGACAGCGCCTTGAGCGGGCGGGTAACGGTGTCGGTGACCGCCGTCGGCTCGTAGCCGCAATGCACCATGCAGTCGGCGCATTTCTCGTAGTTGCCGGTGCCGTAGGAATCCCAATTCGTGTCGTCCATCAATTCGCGGAAAGTCCGGACGTAGCCTTCGCCGAGGAGATAGCAGGGTTTCTGCCAGCCGAACACGTTGCGGGTCGGATTGCCCCACGGCGTGCAGCGGTAGCTCTGGTTACCGGCGAGGAAATCCATGAACATGGTCGATTGGCTGAAGCGCCAGCGGCTAAGGCGGCGCTTGCCGATCCGGAAAATATCGCGGAACAGATTCTTGGTCCGCGTGCGCTCGAGGAAATGTTCCTGGTCCGGGGCGCGCTCGTAGGCGAAGCCGGGGGACACGGTGATTCCCTCGACGTTCAATTCGTTCATGGCGTAATCAAAGAATTCCGCCGCCATCTCCGCCGTGGTGTGATCGAACAACGTGCAGTTGACGTTGACGCGGAAGCCCTTGGCCTTGGCGAGATGAATGGCGGCCACCGCGCGCTTGAACGTGCCCGGCTGGTCCACCGCCCGGTCGTGTTCGGCCTCCAGTCCGTCGAGATGGACGGAGAAGGTGAGGTAAGACGAAGGCCGGAACAGGTCGAGCTTCTTTTCGAGTAGCAACGCGTTGGTGCACATATAGACGAATTTCTTGCGCGCGACGATGCCGGCGACGATCCGGTCGATATCCTTGTGCAGCAGCGGTTCGCCGCCGGGGATCGAAACCACCGGCGCGCCGCATTCGTCCACCGCCTGGAGGCATTCCTCGACGCTCAAGCGCCGGTTCAGGATGTCGTCCTCGTAGTCGATCTTGCCGCACCCGGGGCAGGCGAGGTTGCAGCGGAACAGCGG
>SHWG01000103.1 GCA_009693905.1 Rhodospirillales bacterium
TCCGTCAATGCGCCGTTGGTGGTCGAATAGCCGACGCCGAGCGAGATCGAGCCGGTGGATTTCTCTTCGACTTCGGCCTTGAGGATGGTCTTGTCCGGGGCGCTGCCCGGCAGTTGCTCAACGTTCAACTTTTCGAAATAGTCGAGATTTTTGATCCGCTCGCGCGAGCGCTTCAATTTGGCGGCGTTGAAGGCATCGCCCTCGGCCAAGCGGAATTCCCGCCGAATCACGCGATCTTGGGTGCGGACGTTGCCCGAGATGTCGATGCGTTCGACGAAGACACGGGGGGCCTCGCTGACTTCGAAGACAACGTTGATGCGGCGGTTTTCGCGGTCGCGGTCGATGCGCGGCCGCACGTCGACGAACGGGTGGCCGAGCCCCGAGACGTGCAGGATAATATTGTCCACGGTCGTTTCGAGAAGCTTGCCGCTGAACCAATCTCCCTCTTCGAATTCGACCGATTCGGCGGCGGCGGCCGGCGTGACGCCGCGCAAAACGCTCTCGACTTCGATTTTGCCGAAGCGATAGCGCTCGCCTTCGTCGACCGTGAAAGTCACGAAGAAATCATTGCGGTCGGGGGTCAGCTCCGCGATCGCGGAGAGAACGCGAAAATCGGCGAATCCCTTGCTCAGGTAAAATTGGCGCAGCAGTTCGCGATCCAGCGTCAGGCGATCCGGGTCGTAGGTATCGTCCGACGACAAAAAGCGGAACCAGCGGGTTTCCTTGGTGCGGATGACGTCGCGCAGCTTGCCGTCCGCGTGCGCCTTGTTGCCGACGAAACGGATGCGCTGGACCGCGGTCGGCGTGCCTTCGTCGATTTCGAACACCAGATCGACCCGGTTTTGCGGCAAGCGGATGACCTTCGGTTCGATCGTGGCGGCGAAGCGTCCGTAGCGGCGATAGAGCGTGAGAATGCGCTGGACGTCGTTCTGGATCTTGGTGCGGGTATAGATGTTTCTCGGGCGCAGGGTCGTTTCGCTGGTGAGGGTTTCGTCGGAAATCTTCTTGTTACCCTCGAAGGCGATCCGATTGATGATCGGGTTTTCGACCACGGCGATGATCACATTGGCGCCTTCGCGCCGGATGGTCACATCGGCGAACAGGCCGGTGGCGAAGAGGGTCTTGAGCGAGCTGTCGATCCGCGCCGGATCGTAGGCTTCTCCCTGCTGGAACGTGAGATAGGAGCGAACCGTCTCGGGTTCGATTCGCTGCGTGCCTTCGACGTGGATCTCGCGCACCGTCCCGCCGGCGGCGCTTTGCGCCCACGCGCCGCCGCCCGGGCCGAGGAGCCCGAAGAGCACGATGAGAGGGTACGCGAGGCGGCGCATGAGCGATATCCGTTCCGTTCAGGTGATCAGTTGGCGAATAAATTCGATGACTTTGAGGTTCACCAGGTCGTTCCAGGTCGCAAAAACCGTCAGCAAAAGGACCAGGGCCAATCCGAAGCGGAACCCGTACTCTTGCGTCCGCAGCGAGAGCGGACGGCCGCGCACGGCCTCGGCGGCGTAGAAGAGCAGATGTCCGCCGTCGAGCATGGGGATCGGAAACAAGTTGATCAGGCCGAGGTTGACGGAAAGAACGGCGGTGAACAACAGCAGACTCCAAATTCCGCCGTCCTTGGCGACCTCGCCGGACATCTGCGCGATACGCAACGGCCCGCCGAGATCGCGGGAGTCCTGACGGCCGACGATCAATTGGCCGAGGTAGGAGAGAATCTGCCCGGACGCGAGAACCGTCCGCTCGGCCCCCATCCACAGCGCCACCAGCGGGTTCTGGCGCTCATATTCGATGTGGGTGGGATCGGGTTTGACGCCGATCCGCCCGACCCGGACCCCGCTTGCGGCGGGATCGGGGTTGGCCTGGGACCGGGGCGTGACCGAGATCGCGATCTCGGTGCCGTCGCGAAGGATGCGCAGCCGTACCGCCACGCCGTCATGCGCGCCGATGATGCGACGAAGATCCTCGAACTTGGTCACGGATTCGGATTCGATGGCGATAATTTTGTCGCCCGGCCGGATGCCGACTTCGGCGGCCGGAGTGCCGGCGACCACCTCGCCCACGACGGCGAGCGGAACCTTATCGCCGTGGAGCGTAAAGACCACGGCGAACGCAAAAATGGCGTACAGGAAATTGGCGATGGGTCCGGCGGCGACGATGGCCGCGCGTTGGCCGAGCCGCTTGTGGGTGAACGACACCGCCTGCTCTTCCGGCGTGAGCGCCCGCTCTTCTCCGGGCTCGTCCGCGGCGGGGAAATACTCCCCGAACATCTTGACGTAACCGCCGAGCGGAATGGCGCAGACCTTCCAGCGCGTGCCGTTGCGGTCGGTGCGTCCCCAGAGTTCGGGGCCGAAGCCGATGGAAAAAACCTCGACCCGGACCCGGTTCCGGCGCGCCACCCAATAGTGGCCGAATTCATGGACGTAGATCAGCACCGAAAGCACGGCGAGAAACGTCAGAACGTAGTACCAGGTGAATCCCAAAATGGTCATGGCGGCGGATTTTCGCTTTCAGTTTTTGCCGGTGCGCCGCGCGACGGCGGCTTGGGCGACGCGGCGGCCTTCGTCGTCCGCCGCGTACACGGCGTCCAGGTCGGCGAGCGGGCGCGCGGGAACCGCGGCGAGCGCGTCTTCGACCACCGCGGCGATATCGAGAAAACCGATGGTGCGGTCGAGAAACGCCGCGACCGCGACCTCGTTGGCGGCGTTGAGAACCGCGGGCGCCGAGCCGCCGGCGACGAGCGCGGCGCGGGCAAGGCGAAGCGCGGGGAATCGGTTTTCATCCGGCGCTTCGAAGGTGAGCGCCCCGATGCGCACGAGATCGAGACGTTCCACCGGCGCCGACATCCGGCGCGGCCACGCCAGCGCATAGGCGATCGGCGTGCGCATGTCGGGGGCTCCCATCTGCGCCAGCACCGAGCCGTCGCAATACGAGACCATGCTATGAATGACGGACTGGGGATGCACGACCACGTCCACCTGGTCTTTTTCGATCGGGAACAGGTGATACGCCTCGATCGTCTCCAGGCCCTTGTTCATCATGGTTGCAGAATCGACCGAAATCTTCGCGCCCATGCTCCAGTTCGGGTGGGCGACGGCTTCCTCGGGCGTCGCCCGGGCCATGCGCTCCTTGCTCCAGCTCCGGAACGGCCCGCCCGAAGCGGTGAGGACGACGCGCTCGACCGCCTCCGCCCGCTCGAATTCGAAGATCTGAAAGATGGCGCTGTGTTCGGAATCCACCGGAAGCAAGGCCGCGTTGTGCGCGCGTACTTCGGCGACCATGAGATCGCCCGCGCACACCAGGCACTCCTTGTTGGCCAGCGCGACGACCGCGCCCCGGCGGACGGCGCCGAGCGTCGGTTTGAGCCCGGCCGCGCCGACAATGGCCGCCATGACCCATTCGGCGGGACGGGCGGCGGCTTCGGCCACCGCTTCCGGGCCGGCGGCGGCCAAGACATCGCTGCCCGCGAGCGCCTCGCACAGCGCGCCGTAAAGATCGGGATCGGCAATGACGGCGAGGCGGGCATGGAGCATCCGCGCCTGTTCGGCGAGCAGCGACACGTTGCGATACCCGGTCAAAGCCTCGACAGCGAAGCGTTCCGGCGCGCGCGCGATCAGATCGACGGTATTGCGCCCGACCGAGCCGGTGGAACCGAGGATGGTCACGCGCTTCGGCGCCGTTGCCGTTGCCTGGTCGGAGACGCGGACCAGCCTGGGGATGGGATTTACCACGACTCTCCTCCCTGCCAGCCGGCGAGCCGCGCGAGCGCGGCGAAAACGACCACGGCCATGAACGCGTCCAGTCGGTCGAACAGTCCGCCGTGGCCGGGAATGAGTTGGCTCGCGTCCTTGACGCCGAAGCGGCGCTTGACCGCGGATTCCAAGAGATCGCCGCCCTGCCCCGCCAGTCCGAAAATCGCGGCCATCCCGGCGAGCCCGAGCGCGTCGCGCGCGCCCAACGCAACCGCGACAATGGCTCCGGCCAGGGCCGCGCCAACCGCCGCGCCGGCGAGCCCGGCCCAGGTCTTTTTCGGACTGATGGCCGGCGCGAGTTTCGGTCCCCCGAAAGTGCGCCCGAAAAGATAAGCGACGGTATCCGCCGCCCAGACCACGATCAAAAGCCAGATGACGATTTCGCGGCCGTGCCCGCTGGACACGCGCAGCCATTCGCACGCCGCGAGCGGAAGCCCGATATAGACGGCGCCGGCGGCCATCCAGGCGCGGCGTTCCCCGCCTTCGACCACGCTCGCTGCCGCGGCGCCGACGGCGATAACGACGGTGGCATAAAGCGGAGCCCCAGCCATCACGGCGAGAATGGCGCCGACCGCGGCGAGCGTAAGCAGCGCCCTGACCGGCACCGGCCTCCGGCTTTGGCACATAGCCGTCCATTCCCACGCCAACACCCCGGCGACGGCGGCAAGCGCGCCCTCGAACACCGGCGTACCGACATAAGCCGCCGCCAACGCCAGCGGTGCCAGCACCGCCGCCGAAGCAACCCGGGGAAGAAGTTCCCCGCTTCCGGTGCTAAGCGCCGGTTGCGCCATAACGTCTATCGCGGCCATGGTATTCCTTGATTGCACGAACGAAGTCGTCCTCGGAAAAATCCGGCCAGAGCGTATCGAGAAACACGAACTCGGCGTACGCCGCCTGCCAGAGAAGGAAATTGCTGATCCTCTGCTCGCCGCTGGTGCGGATAAGCAAATCCGGATCGGGTATGCCGGCGGTGAACAATCGGCTGGCCAACGCGGCTTCGCCGATCTCGTAGGGGCGGATGCGGCCGGCGCTGGCGTCTTCGGCCAGTTGCCGGGCGGCGTTGGCGATTTCGGCGCGGCTGCCATAACTCAATGCGACGATCAGCGTGAGCGTGTCGTTGCCCGCGGTCAGGCGCTCGGCGTCCCCAATCAGCGAGACGATATCGGAAGCGAGTCGGGAGCGATCGCCGATGACGCGGAGCCTGATCCCCTCTTTGTGCAGTTCGGCGATCTCGCTGCGCAGGTAAAAACGCAAAAGCCCCATCAGGTCCTCTATTTCGTCGGCCGGGCGATTCCAATTCTCCGAGGAGAACCCATAGAGCGTGAGATAGCGCACGCCGTGTCCGACCGCGGCGCGCATGGCGACGCGCGCGGCATCGGCGCCGCGGCGATGGCCGGCGGTGCGCGGCAAGCCGCGCTGCTGCGCCCAGCGCCCGTTGCCGTCCATGATGATGGCGACGTGCGTCGGAACCGAAGATTGGCGGTTGGGGTTCGTCATGTCCTCAGACCTGCGTGATCTCTTGTTCTTTGTGGGCCAGCGTGGCGTCGATCTTCTTGATGTATTCGTCGGTCAATTTTTGCACCTGGGCGGTATAATCCCGGTGCTGGTCCTCGGAAATCTTGTGGTCTTTTTCCAGCTTCTTCAGTTCATCCATGCAATGGCGGCGGACGTTGCGGATGGCGATGCGGCCTTCTTCGGAGTATTTAGCCGCGATCTTGGCCAACTCCTGGCGCCGCTCGGCGGTCAGCGACGGAATCGGAATGCGTATCAGCTGCCCGTCGGATTGCGGATTGAGACCGAGATTGGCGTCGCGGATCGCCTTTTCCACCGATTTCGTCAAGCCGCGATCCCAGACCTGCACCGTCAGCAAGCGCGGCTCGGGAACGCCGATGGTTCCGACTTGATTCATGGGCATCTTGTTGCCGTAGGCCTCGACCATGATCGGCTCGACCAGGCTGGTCGAAGCCCGTCCGGTCCTGAGCCCGGAAAATTCCTTGTGCAGGATCGCCACCGTCCCGTCCATGCGGTGCTTGGCGTCGGCTTTCAACGCGTTGAAATCGTTCCAGACCATCTTGCGCTCCGATGGATTCAGTTGACGACGGTATGCGGTTCGGTTCCGGCAAGAACGCGGGCCAGCGCGCCGGGTTTATGGATCGAGAAAACGACGATCGGGATGCGGTTGTCGCGCGCCAGCGCCACCGCCGCGGCGTCCATCACCTTGAGATTGCCGGCGAGAACCTGGTCGTAGCCGAGCCGATCGTGGCGCCGGGCCGAGCGAACCTTCTTCGGGTCGGCGCTATAGACACCGTCCACCTGCGTGCCCTTGAGCAGCGCGTCGCAACCCATTTCGCACGCGCGCAGCGCCGCCGCCGTATCGGTCGTGAAAAACGGGTTGCCGGTGCCGGCGGCGAAGATCACGACCTCGCCGGACTTGAGATGCGCGAGCGCCCGGCGCCGGGTGTAAGGTTCGCACACCGGATTCATCGGGATCGCCGACATCACCCGTGCCGGCTGTCCGGCGCGGCGAACTGCTCCTTGCAAAACCAGTGCGTTCATGACGGTTGCCAGCATCCCTGCGTAGTCGGCGGTAGCGCGTTCGATTCCGAGATCATCGCCCTCGACACCGCGAAAGATGTTGCCGCCGCCGACGACGAGAGCAACCTCGATTCCAGACTTCACCACGCTCGCGATCTCGCCGGCGAGGCGTTTCATCGTCGCGGGATCGAAGCCGTGATCCCGCTTGCCCATAAGCCCCTCGCCCGACAGCTTGAGCAGTATCCGCCGGTACTTGATCGCCTTGGCCATAGTGCCGCCCTGGGTTCTGCCCGCCCGGCCACGCGCAAACCCTCC
>SHWG01000104.1 GCA_009693905.1 Rhodospirillales bacterium
AAAAGTCGGGGATCAGCCCAGCGATTTCTCTCGACCCACGCAGCTGTCTACAACACCTTCAACGTCCAGCCACACCTGACATCCGCCCAAACGCACCGAGGCTGTCGCGCCGCGGCGATGGAGACGTGGCGGACGGTGGTAGCGGCCGCTCAATGAGGACGAGCCACGGCCGGAACCCGCTATTCCTGACTGCCCCCCCCCGAACTCGGTCCGCTTGCGCGCAAAGAATGGGATCGGCTCGTCGGCAAACTGGGAAAACTTCGGATACTAACCCAGCTCGACCGCGCGGCGCTGGCAACCTATTGCGGCCCCTATGGACTCTGGGCCAAATCGACGGAAGCGATTCAAAAATATGGCGTTATGATCAAATCCCCGCAAGGATTTCCAATTCAGTCGCCTTATCTCTCCATCGCAAACAGCCAAGCCAAAACAATGATGCGCATCGCATCCGAGTTCGGATTAACTCCCGCGAGCAGAAGTCGAATTTCAACGCCTTCAGCAGTCGAACAAACGTTATTCGATTGGGACAAGCCGAATAGGGGTCCGAGTGCGGCGACAGATACTGAGGACTGAAAATCGATTACTCTTGTTCCTACCCTTGGCCTAAGGTCGAGCCTGTCGAAAAATTAAAATACCGTCGTCTCTCATCGATTTGCCATGAGGTCGGGCAGAAAAGTAATGATCGGCGGGAACAAGACCATGATGAACATCCCAAGGACGATTATCCCGACAAAGGGCCAGGCTGCCCGGTAGATGTCGCTCATCGGCACTTCCGGCACAGCGCTCTTAAACGCGAACATAGTGTATCCGAACGGCGGGCTGATGCCGCCCACAGTGGCGATTATGAGAAACAAGGTCCAGAACCAGATCGGATCAAAGCCGTAGACCTTGAGCAGCGGCTGATAGATCGGAATTAGCACCATCATCAGTGCGACCTGATCGAGAAACATGAATAGGACGAATGGCGCGGCCATCATAATGAATAGCATAACCGGGCCGGGTAGGTTCTGGCTCACCACGAAGTCTCCGAGCTCGCGCGTCGCTCCGGTAAAAGCCAACAACTGGCTGAACATGGTGGCGCAGGCCATGACCAGAAGCAGCAGCGCGGCCACGGTAACTCCCGAATATAGTGCCTCGATCAGCATTTTCTGCGACAGGCCGCCATAGAAGCCGGCCAGAACCACCGCGCCAAACACGCCGGCCGCCGCCGCCTCGGTCGGCGTAGCAATGCCCAGCATGATCGTTCCCATGACGAGGAAGAAAATAAATCCGCATGGCAGCATTCGGATCAGCGCCATTAACGCGCTGCCGCGGGTGGCCGGATCGCGGAGTTCGGCTGTGACGTCTGGCGCCAGCTTCGGGTTGAAGTACACGCGGACCAAAACGTACAGGATGAACATTCCCGACAGCAGCAGACCGGGAATAACACCGGCGATCAGCATCTTCCCGGTCGAGATCTCGGCCAGAGTGGCGATAATGATTGCCAGAACGCTGGGCGGGATAATCGGATCCAAACTGGCCCCGGCGAGGATCGTTCCGGCCGAAAGATGTAGATCATAACCTCGCTTTCGCATGGTGGGAAACAAAGACCGGCCGAGCAGGCCCGCAACGGCCATCGCGGCTCCGGACAGCGCACCTATTATCGCCGATAGAACTATACAAAGAACGTACTGCCGCCCGCGAATCCCGCCAATCAGCCGGTCGAGCGAATCGAACAGCACCTCCATAGCTCCGGAACGGAATAGAATTTCGCCCATCAGGATGAACAGCGGCACTGCCGACAGCGCACCAAGGGTGCTAGTGGTATAAATGCTGTTGGTGATCATGCCGAACCCAGCAGGCCCGAGCAGCAGCAACATGCCGGTCACGTTGAGCAACAGGAAGGAGACGAAGACCGGGACGCCGAACAGTAGCAGCGCCAGGATGAGGGCGATGACGCCCGGAAGAACTATCCACCAGTTCATGACACGTCCGCCGTTGACTCATGAGTGGATCCGCCGCTTGCCAGATGGCGCAAAAAATGAATGCCGGACGACAGCAAGCCGTAGGCGATCATCGCCGACAGCAGCCATTTCGGAATGGCCCATGTCAAAATGGTCTCAATGCCCTGCTTGTATTGCAAGACGGCTGTCGTCCCTATGATCCAGGTTCCCAGAAAGCAGGTTGCAGCGGACACAGCAGTTATGATCCGCTGCAGATGTGCAACATGCCTGGGCGGCATCTTTTCTAGGAGCACGTTGATGACGATGTGGACGTTCTTCCTGGTCAGATCCGGCGCTGCGAGGAAGACGACTGCGCATAACATATAAGAGACCAGCGGCCCGGCCCAGGTCGTGGGCGCGTTGAAAAAGTACCTGGCGACCACTTCATAACAGTATGAGCAGACGATAATTGCCAGACATGCCGCCGCGACTTTAAAACTGAGGCGGGACAGAAAATCATGGGCCGCAGCCAAGCGCGCAGCCCATACAACCCTCGGCATATCACCGGTCATGGGCCGAATCCCCGCTCACGCCTTTAATCATCGGCTGGCCTGTCAGATGAAAACGAAACCGCCATCGACCAGCAAGCCCTGGCCAGTGATGAATTCCGCGTCGTCCGAACACAGAAACATCACCGCCTTGGCGGCATCATCGGTCTTGCTCAGCCGCTTGATGGCCTGCATCTGCATCATGCCGTCAAAGGCGCTGCTTGGCACCGAGGGGCGCTCGACTTCAGTTTTAGTCACGCCGGGCCAAAAACAATTGACCGTGATAGTCCAGGCGCCAAGCTCGCGCGCCATCGCGCGCGTCATGCCGATCGCCGCCGACTTGGACGTGACGTAGTGCAGGTAGTTCTCGCGTCCCATGATGACCGTGCCGGAGCACACATTGATGATGCGACCCCAGCGCCGCTCCTGCATTGCCGGCACCACCGCCCTAGCGCAAAGGAATGCACCGGTGATGTTGACGTCCATCGCCCGCCGCCATTCGTCGACCGGAAGCTTCCAGAACGGCGCCATCGTAATGCGAGAAAACACCGCTGCATTGTTGATTAGGCAGTCGATCCGCCCAAACGCTTCAAGCACTGTCTGCGCCATGGCATCAACCGACGTCTGATCTGACACGTCGGTCTTCACGAACAGGCTCCGGCCGCCGGATGCTTCGACCTCTGCCTGAACCCGGCGGCCCCCCGCTTCGTCGTATTCGGCTATGATCGGGATCGCACCCTGCGCTGCGAACTGGTGGACGTAGGCCCGGCCGATCCCTTGTCCGCCGCCCGTGACGATAACAACGCGGTCGCGCAGACTGCGGTACTCGTTCGGAATCGACATATATTCCCTAATGGACTTAGGTCATGAGCGCTTAACGTGCGACTTTCTTGCTGCGTGCGAACTGACGCAACGCCTCGACGTCGTTGCGCTGTTTCTCGGCGGCGAGGGTCCACATTCCCGAGGACCAGGCGTCCTGCAGCTTGCTCTTCTGCGCGTCGCCCATAAAGGTTAGGCTTACGCCCTGGGCGAGCAGCGCCGTCTCTTCTTCGCGCCACATGCGCACGGCATCCCTGAAGAACAAGTCCTCGACCTTACGCGCTTCCTGTTGGATGATCGCGCGATCCTCTTCGGAGAGTCTGTTCCAGGTATTGAGGTTTACCAAAATCGGAGCGGTTTCGACACCGAACGCCGGCCGCAACAGATATTTAGCGACTTCGTTCCAGCGAAAGCTTAGGGCCCCGTTGACCGGCCAAGCCGCTCCGTCGACAACGCCCTTCTCCAGCGAGGTGTAGATCTCGGCCGGCGGCAGTACCGTCATTGCACCGCCGAGCATCGTGATCACCGATGCATATACCGGCGTTCCTCTGATTTTACGGCCCTGGAGGTCACCGGACGGCCCCACTGGCTGCTTCAGCATGATGTGGTATCCGCCGTTGGGCGTTATCGGCAACGCGAGAATCTTGACGCCGAACTTTTTATAATACTTGTCCGCCTCCTCTAGGATGCCGGAGGCGCGAACGGATGCCAAATCTCCTTCCAGCGCTCCCATCACAGACAGGATCGGCGTTGTTCCAAAGTGGTAGGAGCCGGCCGTGAAGAGAAAGTCAAACGCTCCCGAAGCCAACGGTTCCAGTTGCTCGAAAGGGGGCACCGTCTCGGGCCCGCTGACCGTAAATTTCATGCGCCCTTTAGAGGCCGCCTCGACACCCTGCATGAACGGATTGAGGATCACCGGATTATTAGCGTAGTTCTTGTCCCAGCTCGACAGCATGCGAAATTGCTGCGCGTCGGCGGTGACTGCGGGGACGGCTAGTACGATCGCGAAAGCAATGGATTGAATGATTTTCATGATCCGCTATGCCCCACTGGTTGCCTCGAGCGATATTTCCGCCGCGCGTAATGCATATTGCAAACATTCTTGAATGTTAGCAATAGCAATCTACAAAGTGCATTGACTGGTATCAGGCCATCCGCTGCGCTGCAAAAGATCGCGCGACCGTGTTTGGTTTAATTTTCGCGGCGCACGGAATCAGATGGACTACGACGCAACCACGTTGACTTGAATTTTGTTGCCAGAAATGCGCACGGGAAAAGTCTTCACGTCGCATACGATTGGTGCGCCTAATCCGCGACCGGTTTTGACGTCAAATTGGCCGCCGTGGAGTGAGCACTCGATGACATCTCCTTCTAGCCAGCCTGTACTGAGTAGCGCATATGCGTGAGTGCAAACGTCGTCGGTGGCGTAAAATGTTCCATCGATATTGTATAGGGCCAGGTTCAATTCACCAACCTTAAGGCCGACAACGTTTCCGGGCGCGATTGATGATCGCTCCGCAACGGTGATCCAGTTTTCAATATCCGTGTTCATTCGAGGTTCCAAATGATGCTGAGACCGCTCGCTTCCTCGCGCCAGTGAAGTACTGCCATTGCATCGCATCGGTGTCCGATAGCTTGTTGACACTATCGATCAAGGAGGATTTATTTATTCCCGTGACGGCAGTCAAATGCCTGCCAATGTACCGCACACACTTCATGGCGTGCAGACGAATACAGTGCTGGACCCTCGACGAGCTTCGTGTTGGAAAGTCGCGATTGCTTCGCTGAAGGAATGTGTGCCCCACGACTGCTTGGGAGATTGCAAGTGCTCTTAAAGAACTGCTGGTATGTCGCGGCTTGGAGCAAGGATGTCGGACGCCAGTTGCTGGAACGCACGATCGCTAACGAGATGCTCATGATGTATCGCACCGAGGATGGCCGCGCGATCGTGCTTGAGAATCGGTGTCCGCATCGCAACCTTCCGCTCAGCCGCGGCGCGCTGATTGGCGATCGCGTGCAGTGTGGCTATCACGGGATGGAATTCGACCCGCACGGCAGGTGCGTGCATGCGCCAGGCGAGGATGACACGACGCTGCAGTGGGCTTGCGTCAGATCGTATCCTGCCGAGGAACGGTATGGCTGGCTCTTCGTCTGGATGGGCAATCCGGTGCTCGCCGATCCAAAGGCGATCCCGGACTTCCACCGCCACATGGTCGATCTGGAATGGTATTCAGTGACGGGGCAGGCATTTGCCAAATGCGGTTATCGGCTGGTCCTCGACAATCTGCTCGACCTGTCGCACACCGCCTATGTACACACATCGTTCAGCGGCAATCCGGAAGTTGCGGAGCTCGCCAAAGTCAATGCCGAAGTCGTCGATGGAATGGTGCGGGTCACGCGACTGATGCGCGACATCCCGCCGGCGCCCGCTTTTGTGAAGTACGGCGGCTACAACGGCAACATCAATCGCTGGCAGGTGGGGCGCTATTCCGCTCCTTCTTTCATCTACATCGTCAACGGATCGACTCCGGCCGAGCAGTCACTCGACAGCATCGACACGACTTCCAGTAACGGCCGTTGGGGCTGGGAGGTCTACCACGCCGTCACCCCGGAGACCGACACAACCAGCCACCAGTTCTGGGCGGTTTCACTCCCGCGGAAATTTCTCCACGAGTCTATGCACCAGGAATTTGACCATCAGGCCGTGGTCGTCATCGATGAGGACCTTGCAATCTACGAGGCGCAGCAGGCCTGCATCAACTCGGACCAAAACCCTCTTGCATCCGACGTTTCGGACGTCAATGCCAAGGGCGCGCTCAAATTTGACGACGGGCTGCTTAAGGTTCGCGGAATCATCCGTAGGCTTTATGCGCAAGAGCAGCGAGTGTCGACAGAACAACGCAAGGCTGAGGCGCACTAGCCAAGTGTCGAACGGTGACTGCGGCGGCTTCGAATGGATGTTCTTGAATCGCTGGAGCGCCAAGGCCGAGTGTCTCTATCTCGACACCGGGACAACGAACGTCAAACTGTTTCGGCAACTGACCTGACCGGGCTTTTTTGGACCAAGCGGTTTGTTAGAAACTGCCTTGGAAAGGAGCCGAGTCATGCCGAAGAAGAGGTTTAGCGCGGAGCAGATTGTTATGCTGCTTCGCCAGATTGAAGTGGCGATGTGGCCTGACGGGTTTTTT
>SHWG01000105.1 GCA_009693905.1 Rhodospirillales bacterium
CCGATCGACGGCTGCGCCACGGCGCCGCGCCGCGCGCGCTCGAGGGGGTACCCTTCGTGGTCAAAGACAACCTCGTGACCAAGGGATTGCGCACCACCTTCGGCGCAGAAATCTATCGCGACAATGTCGCCCTGGAGGATGTAGTCGCCGTAGAACGCATCGTCTCCGCCGGCGGCATCCTGATCGGCAAGACCAACCTACCGGAGTTCGCGCATGACGTGAACACCAACAACACGATCTTCGGCCTCACCCGCAACCCTGTGAACCTCAACGTCACCGCTGGTGGATCGAGCGGAGGCACCGGAGCTGCCGTCGCGGCCGGCATGGCGCCGATCGGGCTGGGAACCGATCTCGGCGGCTCGATCCGCATCCCCGCTTCGTTCTGCGGCATCTGCGGCATTCGTCCGTCGCCGGGCCGGGTCCCGGTCTATCCGACGGAATACGCTTGGGACACGCTGGTCGAGCACGTCCATGGTCCGATGGCCCGCACGGTTGCCGATATCGGCCTGCTGCTTTCGGTGTTGGCGGGCGCTGACGACCGCGACCCGACGTCGTTGCCCGACCCAACTCACGATTACGCCACCGCCGCCCGTCACCGGGGGGACCTACGCGGCCGCCGGGCGGCCTATACGTCGGACCTTGGCGGCCTCATGCCCGTTGACAACGAGGTGCTTGGCCTGACCCAGCGCGCCGCTAAGGATTTCGCGAGCTTGGGTTGCGACGTCGTCAACGCCACTTTCGACGTGGCCGACCTGCGGGACATCATTGCGGGCACACGCGGCTTCGGAATGGTGGCGCGCTATGCCGACCGGCTCGACGTGCACAGAGCACAGATGTCGCCTCAACTCATTGGGCAGGTGACTGATGCGCTGGCGCTCGATGTGAGGTCAATAACCCGGGCGGAACGCCTGCGGACCGACTATTATCATCGCGTACGGGCATTTCTTGAGGTTTACGACTATATCCTCCTCCCGACTGTCGGCGCTCCTGCTTACCGCCTGGATCAACCCCTGCCCTCGGTTGTCGGTGGCAAGTCGGTCGATCGCTATTATGATGTGTTCTTAGGCTGCTACGCCTTTAGCATTGTGGGCTTGCCCGCGATGTCTGTGCCCTGCGGCTTCACAAGCAGTGGCCTCCCGGTCGGTCTGCAGATCGTAGGACGGCGGCTGAGGGAGGAGAGGGTCCTCGAAGCAGCGGCTGCTTATGCAGCGGCTAGACCAGAAAATTTTGTGCCGTTGCCATTGGGGCGTGAGCCGATCAATCGCGAAGGCACCCTGGTGGTTACGCCTGGCATGCGGACGCGGTAGAGCGGCATCACGTTCTGGTCACCGCATTAGCCATTCCTCGGCATTGTCACGTTGGCAGAGTTCACCCCCAAATTCCGACCGCTTCGCTTCATGGCGCTGTAGCATTTCTAATGACTTAGCAGGCTCGGGCAGAAGCCAGAAATGGCTCACAAGCGCCAACGTGACAATGCCGGCCTGATGGCTATTGCCGCGAGCCTCTTAATCGACATAGTCTCGACTGTAACGTGCTCGCCGGCATGGGCGTGCTCGAGGCACTGATGACGCGTAGCCGTGTGTGTGCTGAACCGGGAGGAAACAGAAAATGAAATGCACCGCCATGCTTGCTGCCGTCGGCGTTCTCGCCGCCGGGGCGGCGGCTGCCCAGCAGCCGCCGATCAAAATCGGCGTCCTCTATCCGCTGACCGGCGGCGGCGCCGTCTACGGCGTGCCGGCGCTGGCCGGACATCAACTCGCCATCGAGGAGCTGAATGCCAAGGGCGGCATCCTGGGCCGCAAGATCGAGTCAATTGAACGCGACGACAAATTGAATCCGGCGGCCGCCTCCTCGACGATGAAGGAGCTGATCACCAAGGACAAGGTCGACATCGTGCTGGGCGGGCTCGCCTCGTCGGTCGGGTTGGCCATGTCGGAGGTGTCGAAGCAGGAGAAGGTCGTCTACATCTCGACCATTCCCAAGAGCATCCAGATCACCACGGACAAGCTGCACAAGTACGTCTTCCGCACCTCGGCGAACACCGACCAGGAAGGCGACACGATGGCGATGCTGGCCGGCAAGAACAAGCTCAGCAAGATCTGCCATCTCCAGCTCGACTATGCCTACGGCAACGACCTCGAGGTCGGCATCCTGAAGGCGCTGCCCAAGTACGCGCCCGACGCCAAGATCGTGCTGACGCTGAAGCCCAAGCTCGGCGCCACCGACTTCAATCCGTTCATCCCGCAGGTCATGGCCGCCGGCTGCGATGGCGTGCTCTCGGGCCTGTGGGGACCGCACTTCGTGTCGTGGGTCAAGCAGGCCGCTCCGCTCGGCTTCTTCAACAAGATCAAGTGGATCTCCGGCGGCGAGGTCGGCAGCCACGAGATCGCGGGCGAGCTGAAGGGCGAGTATCCCGACAACGTCATCTCCAACACCTACGAGCTCTGGTACCACGCCAACGATCCCTCCCATAAGGAGTTCCAGGCCAAGCTCGCCAAGAAGCTCAACACCCAGGAAACGCCGCAGTGGGCGGCGCTGGGCTATATCGGCGTGATGTACGCCGCGGCGGCGATGGAGAAGGCCAAGTCGACCGAGGCCGACAAGGTCGCGGAAGCCCTCGAGGGACTGTCGATTGGCACGCCGGTCGGCAAGCTCACCATCGATGCCAAGACTCACCAGGCCAACATCGGCCAGTTCTGGGGACCGATGGTCAAGAAGTCCGACCGCGCCTACCGCATGATGGAGCCGGCGGAGTACATCCAGCCGAAGTAACGATAGAGCCGCGCAAAGCGGCGTAGTCGTCATCCCGAGCGAAGCCGAGGGATCTTTCCTCGCTCCGCTCAAGGTGTGACCGGGGAGACGTTTGCCTGATGACTCTCACGATGTTCACGCTGAACGCGTTCTATGGCCTGGCGCTCGCCATGAACATGTTCATCATCGCCTCAGGCCTCAACCTGATCTTCGGCGTGCTGCGGGTGATCAATTTCGCGCACGGCATGTTCTACATGTTCGGAGCCTACATCACCTTCACCGTGGCCAAGAGCTGGGGCGCGCCGTTCTTCGTGGGCGTGCTGGCGGCGGCGGTGGCGCTCGGCCTCATCGCCTTCGCGATCGAGCGGCTGTTGCTGCGCCACCTCTACGACAAGGAGCACCTGATGCAGCTCCTGTTCACCTTCGCGCTGGTGCTGCTGATGAGCGACGCCGCGAAGATGATCTGGGGCACCGACCAGTACTCAGTCGGCTATCCGCCGGGGCTGGGCGGCGCGATCAGCCTGGGCTTCGTCGCCATACCGCAGTACCAGCTCTTCCTCTGTGCCGTCGGGCCATTGATCGCCATTGCCATGTGGCTGCTGGTCGACCGCACGCGCTGGGGCCGCGTCGTGAGGGCGGCGACCCAGGACCGCGAGATGCTGGCGGCGCTGGGCGTCAACGTGCCGATGGTCTATGCTGCGGTCTTCACCATCGGCTCGGCGCTGGCCGGCGTCGGCGGCGCGCTCGCCGCCCCGCGCATCGCGCTGGTGCCGGGCATGGACGCCACCATCATCAACGAGTGCTTCATCATCGTCATCATCGGCGGGCTGGGCAATCTGTGGGGCAGCTTCCTGGGCGCGCTCGCCTTCGGCCTCGTCGTGCAGTTCGGCACGGTGCTGGCGCCCGACTGGCAGGACGTGCTGCCCTACCTGCTGATGCTGGTGGTGCTGCTCATCCGGCCGTGGGGCCTGCTCGGCCGGCCGGAAACTAATTGAGAGGGGCGGGTCACTGAGCATGCCGCAACGCCGCCACCTGGTCGCCTCGGCGATCGTCGTGCTGCTGCTGGCGCTGCTGCCGCTCGCCGGCAGCCGCTACGCCGTCGATCTCACGACCGAGGTCCTCATCTACGCCCTGTTCGCCTTGAGCCTCAACGTCATCATCGGCTTCACCGGCAACATCTCGTTCGGCCATGCCGCCTATTTCGCCATCGGCGGCTATGCCTGCACCATCCTGCTCACCACCTACAACTGGCCGCTGGCGGCGAGCCTGCCGGCGGCGGTGGTACTGGCCGGGCTGGTGGCCGCGGTGGTGGGCTACTTCTGCGTGCGGCTGACGCAAATCTATTTTGCCATGCTGACGCTCGCCTTCGCCATGCTGGTGTGGGGCGTCGCCTTCAAGTGGAAGGCAGTCACCGGCGGCGACGACGGCTTCACCGGCATCAAGCTGCCGGCGATGCTGGCCCATCACGTCGGCTACTTCTACTTCACGCTGGCCGTGGTCGCCGTGGGCGTGGCGGCGCTCTGGGTGATCTGTCATTCGGCGTTCGGGCTGACGCTGGTGGCGATACGCGAGAACGCCGTGCGGGCGGGCTTCATCGGCGTCGACACGCGGCGCATGCGCTGGGCCGCCTTCACCGTCGCCGGCACGTTCGGCGGCCTCGCCGGCGCGCTGTTCGGCATGTACCACCGCGGCATGTACATCGAGAACGCCTACTGGACCGAATCGGCCAACGTGCTGATCATGGTGCTGCTGGGCGGCATCTACTCCTTCGTAGGCCCGATCTTCGGCGCCGCGGCACTCCACCTGCTGCAGACCTTCACCAACCAGTACACGCCTTACTGGCCGACGGTGCTGGGGCTGATCCTGTTGGTGATCGTGCTGGCGCTGCCCGACGGGCTGATCGGCCTCGCGGCCCGCGTCAAGGCCCGTCGAGGCAGGACATGACCGACATGCTGAGCATCTCGGGCCTGTGGAAGTCGTTTGCAGGCTTCGTCGCCACGCGCGACGTGTCGTTCGACCTCAAGGCCGGCGAGCTGCACGCCGTGATCGGGCCCAACGGTGCGGGCAAGACGACCTTCTTCAATCTCATCACCGGTCACTTGCGACCCGACAAGGGCGCGGTGTCGTTCGAGGGCCGCGACCTGGTCGGCCTGCCGCCGCAGAAGATCGTGCGGCTGGGCATTGCCCGCTCGTTCCAGCGCATCAACATCTATCCACGGCTCACCGTGTTCGAGAACGTGCAGGTGGCATTGATCGCGCACGAGGGCCAGCAGTGGAACCTGTTCCGCCCCGGCCGCTCGCTGCATCGCGAGGGCACGGCCGAGCTGCTGGAGCTCGTGGGCCTGGCGGCCGAGGGGGCGGAAACCGCGGGCGAGCTGAGCTACGGCAAGCAGAAGCAGCTCGAGCTCGCAATCGCACTTGCCTCGCAGCCGCGCCTGCTGCTGCTCGACGAGCCGACCGCCGGCATGTCGCCGCAGGAGACCGGCGAGACCATCGCGTCGGTGCGCGACATCGTGAAGGCGCGAGGCCTCACGCTGCTGTTCACCGAGCACGACATGGCCGTGGTGTTCGGCATCGCCGAGCGCATCTCGGTGCTGCATCACGGCGAGATCATCGCGTCGGGCGACCCCGACGCGGTGCGCAACGATGCCGAGGTGAGGCGCGTGTATCTCGGGGAACATGGGCTCGGGGAGCAGGGACATGGCTGACCTGCAGGTCGAGGGCATCCATACCACCTATGGCCTGAGCCAGGTCCTGTTCGGCGTCTCGCTCGAGGTCAAGGCCGGCGAATGTATCGCCCTGATCGGCCGCAACGGCGTCGGCAAGACCACGACCATGCGCTCGATCATCGGCCTGACGCCGCCGGCCAGCGGCCGGGTGGTGTGGAAGGGGCGGGACATCGCCCGGCTTGGGCCGCACCGGATCTGCCGCATGGGCATCGGCTTCGTGCCCGAGGACCGGCGCATCTTCCCGGAGCTCACGGTCTGGGAGAACCTCGACATCGCGCGGCGTACCGGCCCGGACGGAAATACGACCTGGCGCGAAGAGCAGGTGTTCACGCTGTTCCCCGACCTCAGGGAGATTCGCGACCGGCGCGGCGGCGTGCTGTCGGGCGGGCAGCAGCAGATGCTCACCATCGCGCGTACCCTGATGGGCAATCCCGAGCTGCTGCTGCTCGACGAGCCATCGGAAGGACTGGCGCCGCTGATCGTCGAGCAGCTCCGCCAGCGCGTCGGCGAACTCAAGGCGACCGGCCTGTCGATCGTCCTGGCCGAGCAGAACCTGCAGTTCGTGATGGCGCTCGCCGACCGGGTCTACATCCTGGAGAAGGGCGAGGTGCGGTTCACCGGCACGCCGGCCGACCTGCAGGCCGACAAGAGCATCGTGCAGCAGTTTCTGACGGTATGACGGCGCTGGCCGCACACCCGCATCTCCTTTGATCCAGATCGGCAGGGTGCTTGTGGCCTAATTGCGCGGGGAGCGGTACTGATTTGGGGTGCCGATGCTGGTCAAGTGTAATGCGGACGAACTGACGAGACATCGGAGTTTTTTATAGGCGTTCGCGGAGTGTTTCGTAAGGAGCCTTTCCATTGAAGGCGCCATGGGGTCTGGAGAGATTGTAGAAGCGTTCCCATTCAGCCAGCTTTTGGTGAAGATCGACATCATCAGTGTAAGTAA
>SHWG01000106.1 GCA_009693905.1 Rhodospirillales bacterium
GGCACCATCGACCGGGTCGGCGCGGGCGTGCCCCAAGCGCGCCTGGGCGAGCGGGTCTGGGTCTTCGCCGCCCAGCACGGACGCCCCTTCGGCACGGCGGCGGAATACACCTGCGTTCCGGCGCGCTTCGCCGTTCGTTTGCCCGATGGTGCTTCCTTCGCCGACGGCGCGTGCCTCGGCGTGCCGGCGGTGACCGCGCACCGCTGTCTTTTTGCCGACGGGCCTGTTCGCGGCCTTGCGGTTCTCGTGAGCGGCGGCGCCGGCCGGGTCGGGGCGTACGCGGTGCGGATGGCCAAGCGCGCCGGCGCCCTCACGATCGCGACCGCGTCCACACCCAAGCTCGCGCAGGTGAAAGACCTCGGCGCCGACGTCGCGCTCGATTATCGCGCCCCGGACTTGGCCGCGAAAATCAGGGCCGCGACCGGAGGCAAGGGCGTTGACCGCGTGGTCGACGCCGCGTTCGGAGCCAACATCGCGCTGTCGCCGAAAATTCTCGCGCCGAACGGGGTGATCGCGTCCTACGCCTCCGACGGCGTCCCCGAGCCCAACATTCCCTTCGGCCCGCTCATGGTCCTGAACGCGACGCTCCGCCTGGTGTTCATCTACGGCATGCCCGAGAGCGCGCAAGACGCCGCCTTCGCCGACATCACCGAGATGCTCGGCGTAGGCGCGCTCAAGCACCGGATCGGGGCGCGGTTTCCGCTCGCCCGCCTCGCCTCCGCCCACGACGCGGTCGAGCGCGGCACCGCCACCGGCAGCGTGCTGGTGGATATCTGATCCATGCGCCTTTATCTCGTCCGCCACGGCGACGCGACCAGCCCCCAAGAAAATCCGCGCCGGCCCTTGAGCGCCAAGGGTCGGGGTGAGGTCGAGCGCATGGCGTCTTTCCTGGCGCGGAGCGGCGTGCGCCCCCGGCGCGTGATCCACAGCGAGAAATTGCGCGCCGGCGAAACCGCGGCGATCCTGGCGCGCGCGCTCGCCCCCGGCCTGATGCTGGAGGAAAGCGAAAGCCTGGGCCCCGAGGATTCTCCCGACCGGCTGATCTCCTCCGCGCGCACCTGGGCGGCATCGGCGCTGGACGGGCGCGGCGGCACGAATGCCACCACCAACGACGTGATGGCCGTCGGCCACATGCCGTTCATGGCGCGCGCCGTCGCGGGGCTCGTCGGCGCGGACGGCGGATCCAAATTCGCGGACTTCGCCACCGGCGCGGTCGCGTGCCTCGAATCCGAAAACGGCCGCTGGCGGCTGCTCTGGCTCGTGTCCCCGGAGTTGCTGGGGGGATAAGGCCGTTTCTTGACTTAGCTAACCCCTTAGTCCACTCTGGCGGGAAGGAGTTTGGACATGAAAACCGTCAACATCCACGACGCCAAGACGCACCTTTCCAAGCTGATCGCGCGCGTCCGCAAGGGCGAGGAGATCGTGCTCGCCAAGGCCGGCAAGCCGGTGGCGAAGATCGTGCCCTTCGAGTCCGGCCCCAAACGCCGCGTGCCGGGCAGCGCGCGCGGTCTGTTCGCCTTGAGCGACGATTTCGACGCGCCGTTGCCGGACGACATTCTCGACGCCTTCGAGGGCAAGGCGTGAGGCTGCTTCTCGACACCCACGCGTTTCTGTGGTGGATCAACCCGCACGAGCGACTTTCGCCGGCGGCGCGCGATATTCTCGCCACTGGCGTCGACGAGGTTTTCGTCAGCGCCGTCACTCCGTGGGAGGTCGCCATCAAGGCGACGCTTGGGCGCTTCATCATGGCGGAACCGCTCGGCCCCTTTTTCGCGCGCGCGCTGGCGGCGAACGGATTTCGGATGCTGCCGGTCGGCCTCGATCACGCCGTCGCGGTGCGCGATCTTCCGGCGGTCGCCAACCACCGCGATCCCTTCGACCGGATGCTGGTGGCGCAAGCGACGGTCGAGAACCTGGCGATCGTCAGCGCCGACCGCATGTTCGACCGCTACGGCGTCGAGCGGGTGTGGTGAGATTACTTAATTCAATTTAAATCGCTTGCGGATCGCGAGAAAGCAGGTGGCGATCAGGAAGTCACAGAGAAGCCCGACAAACGACAAGCCAATATTCCACCACCCTGACTTTGAGACCAAAAGTGTTTGTGCCCCTAAAATTCCAAAGGGGCTAACAATGTACTGACCGGGCAGAACAAAGGCTCGGGACAACTTTCCATAAACAGAGTTATCCAACAGAACGCTTTTCCACCCAGATTGAAAGAAATTTTCTGGGGTACGCGCCTCCGGTACAGCCAAGTCGAAATGAAATACGAGTCCGACCATAATCAAGTAGAGATAAAGGGCCCAGCGCACCGGCCGCGCAGGGGCCTGGCCGTATTCTGACACTGCGTCTTGATACAAACTAAAATATTTGTTCGTGCGAGAATTTTCATGCCTGCGCTCAGCTGCCAGTTCCAAGGACCGCATTTTCCCCGCCTCTAGTCCATTTTCGAGTTCTTCGAGATGAAACCGTAAATTCCGAAATTGCTGAGGCCCCTGATAGAGCTTTGACTCGTATTCCAGCGTAATAAATTTGGTGTCTGATAATTCTACGCTTCCCAAGAATGGATTTTCTTCACCGGGAACCGGACATCTGACCGAATGTATAATGCACTTCTCGATAAACAGTGATTTTACCGACTTCCCCGTGAATTCCAGCAATCCAATTCGACAATTCCTCAAACGCAACACCGCAGACGAACTAACTGTTAGCTTTCCTAGATCGCACTTAATAAATGTGACCTCCTTTATGTTATTTGAAATGATTACCTCCCGAATCGAGGCTCTCTTTATTGTAATGACTAGATTCTGATCCTGTATGTATAGTTTATTTAAAGAGACTATAGATGCCGTGCCCTTTTCATCGAAGATATCGTGATTAAAGGAAAGATCTAGCGGGAGCCCGTTGCTCGGATAATTGGCAGAGAGATTGGGCCTAAGTAGCAATTGCGCGAATTGCTCATCGGTAGTTGCCCTGACAAAATCTGGCAAATATTTAATTATTGCCGCGTCGTTATGCTTTTTTAGAATACTATCAAACCATTCTTTTAAATCTAATGTGCGAAGTTCGTTGTTTTTATTTTCCGATAAACACCAGTTCTCAAAATCTTTATCGCTGATTCGTATTGTCGCCATCCTATTTCCTTCCCCTGCCCGATCTCACGCCGCCATTTTCCAGCGGCGGGCCTTGATGGCGAACGTCGCCCGCGTCTCGTGGTCATCCGCGTCTTTCAGGGCGAGCCGGGCGACGATGTCGCGTATGTGCGCGTTGCCCTCCGCCGTCTCGCGGTAGAGCGCGCGGACGAAGCGGTCGGCGGTCTGCGGGATTCGCCCGCGCCGCTCCCACAGCGAAACCGTCTGCTCGCTCTGGCCGACGATCGCCGCGAGCGCCTTCTGGGAAAGGTCCAGTTCCTTCCTGAGAAATCGGACTTCCGACCCCGTCAACGGCCTGGGCTTTCCGGCCAGCCACAGGCCGATGGCCCGGTGCAGGGCGGGAAGCCCTTCGATGGCGACGCCCGGCCCATAGGGGGTCTTCTGCCGGCGAAACCCGTTCGCCAACCAAACATTGCGCAGTCCGCAATCGGTGTAGTGGTACATGGCTCTACTCTCCCCAAAACGCGGTGATGACGATAACGCCTTCCGGCAACACGATGGCGACAGCCACGCTCAGTGCCCGGCCTTCGGCCAGCCCCGCAACCCGGCAGGTCCAGTTGCCGTGAAGGTCGGCGGCAGGTCCCTCGACTATCCGGCCCCGCCCGAGACAACGAAGAACCTGGGTCCGCAGGATTCCCCGCTGGCGCATCCGCCTCGCGGCATGGTGGGTAAACACCACATCCGCGCCGGTGCGCGCCGCCTCGCGCAAGATGGCCGTGGCGCGGGGACGCGAGAGCGGGAACGGGGTCGGCCCGGCCATGACCCATAATTATTATGGGTCGAAGGACAAGGCAAGAAAGAAGCCGCCGCCCGAAGGGCGACGCCTGCCGCCGTTCGCGTCGCCGGGCCCGGGTCGTCGTTTATCTTCGCCCTTGATACGATCCTATAACTATGTTTATAATCCTTTGATAGGTCTATTGTCAAGGAGGATTTTGCCATGTACCCCAACCCAGACCCCAACGATGCCACCGATTCCTGGCCTTTTCCGCCGCCCGGGCCGCCCCCCGCCCCCGCGCGGACCCCGGGCGCCAAGCCCGCGCCGCTTGGCGCCCGCTCGAACCGGGTCCACGGCCTGACGCTCCGGCAAAACGAGTTCTGCGAATGCTTCGCCGCGACCGGCAACGCCGCCGAGGCCGCCCGGCGCGCGGGCTATTCCCCGCGCACCGGGCGCGCCCAGGGCCACCGGCTGCTGAAAGATTCCCGCGTCCAGGCCCGCGTCTGCGCGCTGCACACCGCGCTCGCCGACAAGATCGACCCCGGGTTGATCCTGGGCCGGCTCGAAAACCTCTACCGCCTCGCGGAACAGGCCGGCGGCTATCGCGCGGCGGCGCGCATTCTCGAACTCATGGGCCGTTTCGTCGGCCTCGACCGTCGCGGCATGGCGCTCGGCCTGCGGAGCGCCAATGCCGCGCCCGCAACCCCGCCCCGGCCGGCCGTGCGCCGGGAAACTCCGTACCGCCTGCCCTCGGCGGTCGAAGCGATGTCGCGCGCCATGACCCAGGACGACCCGGACTGAACATGTTGACAAATGCCGACACGGATCCGGCGGTTTTCCGTTTTATCAACGGCTTGACCCCGTTTCACCCGGTGCGGGGCCGGTGCAAGCTTGTTTTCGCCGAGGCGAGAACCGGTGCTACCGGCGGGACCGGCGCGGGGAGCTCTTGCCCGCCCCCGCCCCGCCCTTCGCCGCCGCTTGCGGCGCGACGCCCGGCCGGTCCAAGCCCAACTCGAACGCCTCCAGGCGCCGGATTTCGTCGCGGAGCCGGGCCGCTTCCTCGAATCCCAGATTCGCCGCCGCCGCGCGCATGCGCTTTTCCAGCGCCTCCAGATGGGCGCGCAAATTGTGCCCGACGAGATGGACGTCCCCCGAAACGCCCGTGTCCGGGGTGACGTAGTCCTGCTCGTAAACCGAACCGAGCACGTCGGCGATGCCCTTCTTGATGCTTTCCGGCGTGATGCCGTTCGCGGCGTTGTAGGCCTGCTGACGCTCGCGGCGCCGGTTGGTCTCGCCGATCGCGAATTTCAGCGATTCGGTCATGGTGTCGGTGTAGAGCAGGACGCGCCCCTCGATGTTGCGCGCGGCGCGCCCGATGGTCTGGATCAAACTGGTCTTGGAGCGCAGGAATCCTTCCTTGTCGGCGTCCAGAACCGCGACCAGGGCGCATTCGGGAATATCGAGCCCTTCGCGCAAAAGATTGATCCCGACCAAAACGTCGAAGGCGCCGAGGCGCAGATCGCGCATGATCTCAATTCTTTCGAGCGTCTCGATGCCGGAATGCATGTAGCGTACGCGCACGCCATGCTCGTGGAGATATTCGGTCAGGTCCTCGGCCATGCGCTTGGTCAGCACGGTGACGAGCGAACGGAATCCCTTGGCCGCGACCGCCTTGACCTCTTTCATCAAATCGTCCACCTGGCCCCCGGCCGGGCGCACGATGCACAAGGGATCGATCAGCCCGGTCGGGCGGACCACCTGTTCGACGATCACGCCGCCGACCCGCTCAAGCTCCCACGGTCCCGGGGTCGCCGAGACGAACAGGGTCGGCGGGCGCATCGCCTCCCATTCCTCGAACTTCAAGGGACGGTTGTCGACGCAACTCGGCAACCTAAATCCGAATTCGGCCAACGTGGACTTGCGATTGAAGTCGCCGCGGTACATGCCGCCGAGCTGGGGCACGGTGACGTGGCTTTCGTCCACCACCAGGAGCGCATTTTCCGGAAGATATTCGAACAGGGTCGGCGGCGGCTCGCCGGGATTGCGCCCGGTGAGGTAACGCGAGTAGTTCTCGATCCCGCCGCAATGGCCGGTGGTTTCGAGAAATTCGATATCGAGCATGGTGCGTTGCTCGACCCGCTCCGCCTCCACATGCCGGCCTTGGGCGAGAAACGCGGCGATCCGCTCTTTAAGCTCGGCCTTGATCTTGGGGATCGCCTGAACCAGCGTCGGGCGCGGCGTGACGTAGTGGCTGTTGGGGAATACGGTGACGGCGGCCAACTGGGCCGCCCTTTCGCCGGTCAGCGCGTCCACTTCCCAAATGCCCTCGATCTCGTCGCCGAACAGCGAGATGCGCCAGGCGCGGTCCTCGAGATGCGACGGGAAGATTTCCACCACGTCGCCGCGCACCCGGAAGGCGCCGCGGGAAAAGTCGTGGTCGTTGCGCCGGTATTGCAGCTCGACCAGGCGCTTCTGGAGGGCGCTCCGCTCGATCCGCGCGCCGGCCTCGATCGCCAGCACCATTCCCGAATAGGTCTCGACCGAGCCGATGCCG
>SHWG01000107.1 GCA_009693905.1 Rhodospirillales bacterium
GCCGCGGCCCGCCAACCCAGCCGCCTCCCTTGCGCCCCCCTTGCCCGTGTGGCAATAAGTCCGCCTTCCACCCCGGAGGACTCGATGGTCAAGCCCGTCAAGAAGGCCGTTTTTCCCGTGGCCGGTCTCGGCACGCGGTTCCTGCCCGCGACCAAGGCGCTGCCGAAGGAAATGCTGCCGGTCGTGGATAAGCCGCTCATCCAATACGCGGTCGAGGAGGCGCGCGACGCCGGGATCGAGGAGTTCATCCTGGTGACCGGGCGCGGCAAGACGGCGATGGAAGACCACTTCGACCACGCCTTCGAGTTGGAGCAGACGCTGAAAGAACGCGGCATGATGGAGGAGCTGCGTGAGATTCTCGACTGCCTGCCCGGATCGGGCCGGGTCTATTACACCCGCCAGCAGAAACCGCTCGGCTTGGGCCACGCGGTCTGGTGCGCGCGAAGCTTCATTCACGACGAACCGTTCGCTGTTCTCCTCGCCGACGATTTGATCATGGCCGAGCCCGGCTGCCTCAAGCAGATGGTCGACGTCTATTCCCAGGTCGGCGGCAATCTGGTCGCGGTCGAGAACGTGCCGCGCGAGATGACCGGCCATTACGGCATCCTCGACGTCGCCCAGGAGCAAGGCGGGCTGGCCCGCGCCAAGGGGCTGGTCGAAAAGCCGGACCCGAAGGTCGCGCCGTCCACGCTCTCGATCATCGGCCGTTACATTCTCCAGCCCGAGGTGTTCCGCCATCTCGACCGGCAGGAAAAAGGCGCGGGCGGAGAAATCCAGCTCACCGACGCCATGGCCCGCACCATCGGCGAAGTGCCGTTCCACGGGCTGCGCTTCAAGGGCCAGCGGTTCGATTGCGGCAGCAAGCAGGGCTACATCGAAGCCAATATCGCGTTCGCGCTCCGCCGCCCCGACTTGGCCGAAGGGGTCAAGGCCATGCTCCGGCGGTACGTGTGAGCGGGCCTAACGAACGAACGGCGGGAGTCTGATCGCACCATGCGCGTCGCCATGATCGGCACCGGCTACGTCGGACTGGTTTCCGGCGCGTGCTTCTCCGAATTCGGCATCGAGGTCGCCTGCGTCGACAAGGACGCGGCCAAGATCGCGGCGTTGCGCTCGGGCACAATGCCGATCTACGAGCCGGGACTGGAAGCTCTGGTCGCCAGCAACGTCAAAGCCGGGCGGCTCTCGTTTTCGACCGATCTCGCGGGCGCGGTGAAGGGAGCCGACGCGGTCTTCGTCGCCGTCGGCACGCCGAGCCGGCGCGGCGACGGCCACGCGGACTTGAGCTACGTTTACGCCGCGGCGGCCGAGATCGCGGCCGCGCTCACCGGCTACGCCGCCGTCATCACCAAATCCACGGTTCCGGTCGGAACCGGGCGCGAGGTCGAGCGCATCATCCGCCAGGCGCGGCCCGACGCCGAGTTCGACGTCGTCGCCAATCCCGAATTCTTGCGCGAAGGCGCGGCCATCGGCGACTTCATGCGCCCCGACCGGGTCGTGATCGGCGCCGGCAGCGAGCGGGCGCGCGAGCTCATGCGCCGGCTCTACCGGCCGCTGTATCTGATCGAAACGCCGATCATCTTCACCACCCTCGAGACCGCCGAGCTGATCAAATACGCCGCCAACACCTTTCTTGCGACCAAGATCACGTTCATCAACGAAATCGCGGATTTGTGCGAGAAGCTCGGCGCCGACGTCCAGGACGTCGCCAAGGGCATCGGGTTGGACGGCCGGATCGGGCACAAGTTCCTGCACGCGGGGCCGGGTTACGGCGGCTCGTGCTTCCCCAAGGACACGCTCGCGCTGGTGCGCACCGCCGATGCCGCCGGCAGCCCGATCCGCATCGTCGAGACGGTGGTGGCCGCGAACGAGCGGCGCAAAAAGGCGATGGCCGGGCGGGTGATCGCGGCGTGCGGCGGCTCGGTCAAGGGCTTAACGATCGCGATCCTCGGCCTCACTTTCAAGCCCAACACCGACGACATGCGCGAAGCCCCGAGCCTCGATATCGTTCCGGCGCTGCAAAAGGCGGGCGCGAAATTGCGCGCCTACGATCCCGAGGGCATGAAGGAAGCCCGGACGCTGCTCGCGGACGTTACCTGGTGCGAGGACGCCTACGACGCGCTCAAGGGCGCCGACGCGGGCGTGATCGTGACCGAATGGAACCAATTCCGCGCGCTCGACCTGGCGCGGCTCGGCAAGATCATGAAACGCCCGCTGCTGGTGGATTTGCGCAACGTCTACCGGCCCGACGAAGTCGCCGCCGCCGGGATCAGTTATCACTCCATCGGCCGCCCACCGGCGCGGGGAAAGTAGCCTCCGGTCATGGCCGCGTCCGGCGCTCGCACTCTCGATTCGACCTTACTGCGCGAATACGATATTCGCGGCGTGGTTGGCGAAACCTTGTCGGCCGCGGACGCGCGCGTTATCGGTCGTGCCTTCGGCTCGATGCTCGCGCGTGACCGCGGCCGTACGGTCGCGGTCGGCCACGACGGCCGGCTGACGTCGCCGGAGCTGGAAAAGTCCCTGATCGAGGGGCTGACGGCGACAGGCATGTCGGTCACCCGGGTCGGACTCGGACCGACACCGATGCTTTATTACGCCGCCCACGAGCTCGAAGTCGATGGCGCGGTGATGGTGACCGGCTCCCACAACCCGCCCGCATACAACGGTTTCAAATTTTCACGCCGGGGCAAGCCGTTCTACGGCGCCGACATCCAGGAGCTCGGCCGGGTCGCGACCAAAGGCGAATTCGCCGCGGGTGTGGGCGTCGTGGGGGCGCGTGAAATGCTCGACGCCTATGTCGAGCGCCTGGCTCGGGACTTTGTGGGTACGCGCGCGCTGCGGGTCGCCTGGGACCCCGGCAACGGCGCGGCCGGCGACGCGGTAACCCGGCTGGCGCGGCGTCTGCCCGGCCGGCACACGGTCATCAATGGGACGATCGACGGGCGTTTCCCCGCCCACCACCCGGACCCCACGGTCGAGAGCAATCTCGCCCAGCTCAAGGAGTCCGTCGCCCAGGGGCAATGCGACCTTGGGTTCGCTTTCGACGGCGACGGCGACCGGATCGGCGTGGTCGATGGGCGGGGGCGCGTCCTGTGGGGCGATCAGATTCTGGTCCTGCTCGCGGCTGAGGTGCTGAAGGACGAGCCGCACTCGACCATCATCGCCGACGTCAAGGCGAGCCAGGTCTTCTTCGACGAAATCCGCCGCCTCGGCGGCCAGCCGCTGATGTGGAAAACGGGACATTCGCTGATCAAGGCGAAGATGCAGGAATTGCAGGCTCCGCTCGCGGGCGAGATGAGCGGGCACATCTTCTTTCGCCACCGCTACTACGGTTTCGACGACGCGCTCTATGCCGCGGTCCGGCTGCTGTCGGTGGTAGCGTCGGCTTCGAGCAGCCTGGCCGAGATGCGCGACGCCATGCCGCAAATGATGAACACGCCCGAAATCCGCTTCGACTGTCCCGAAAACCGCAAGTTCAAGGTGATCGAGGAAGTGCGAGAACGTCTCAAGCCCACCCCGGGCATCGAGATCAACGACGTGGACGGGGTGCGGGTGACGACCGCCGACGGCTGGTGGCTGCTGAGGGCCTCCAACACTCAAGCGGTGCTGGTCGCGCGTTGCGAATCGCGGACCGAGGCGGGACTTGTACGCCTCAAGGCCGCCCTCGCCCGGCAGATTTCCTTGAGCAACGTGAAAATCCCCGATCTGGGGTGACAATGAGGGCCGGCGATGGCCGATTACTTCTTTTACGGCTCGCTGATGGACGCGGACATACTTTCCGCCGTGGCCGGGGAACGAATTTCGCCTGAGCGGTTGATTCCGGCGCGTCTGCCCAACTACGAGCGCCTGGGCGCGTCGAGCGGCGTTTTCCCCATCATCGTCGCGGACCCGGGCGCGGAGGCGGGAATCGAGGGGGTCCTGGTGCGGGGGGTCGGTCCGACGGCGGTTCGTCGCCTCGCCCGCTACGAAGGCCCGGAATACGTGACGGTGAAAAAATCGGTGACGAGCGCGGACGGGCAAAGCGAAGCGCTCGTCTTTATCCCTTTGCGCCCGGGCCGCTCCTCCGGCAAGCCCTGGGACTTCGAAACCTGGCGCCGACGCCACAAGCGCCGCCTGCTGCGCGCGCTGACGGCGGAATCGTCGGCCTGATCAGGACGCGTTGGCGAATTGCAGCGCGTCGCCGTCGGGGGCGCGGATGCAGGCGACGTTCTTGACCTGGAGCGTGGCGCAGGCTTTTGCCGCTTCCGTCTTGGAAAGCCCGGCGATGCGGGCGCGATAAATCGGTTTGCCATTTTTCGGGTTGGTCGGAACGATCTTGATCTCGCCGTTGACGAGCGTTCCGGGCGCGAGCTTGGCCGCGTTCTGCGCCGCCTGTTCGGCGAGCGCGTAGCGGTGGAACGCGCCGACCTGGATCAGCCATTGCCCGCCCGCGGCCTGGGCCGTCTCGGCCGGGGGACGGGAGCGGGCGTGAGCCGGCGCGGGCGGAGAAGGTTGGCTGGCCGTGGCCGTGGCGGCGGTCTTGGCGGGATTCGGCGCGGCTTGCGCGATGGAGGTGCGAATCCGCTCCGGCGCCGCGGGGAATGCGGCGACGCGGACGCCGCTCATGGCCTCGAAGCCCCGGTCCAGCAACTCGGCCATCCGCGCGTTGCGCGTCACGGGCGAACGGTCGCCGATGACCACCCCGATCACGCGGCGCTTGTCGCGCTGGGCGGAGGCGACGAGGTTATAGCCCGAAGCGCGGATATAGCCGGTCTTGATTCCGTCGGCGCCGGAATAATCCCCGAGCAACTGATTATGGTTGCGATGGGTGACGCCGGCATGAACGAACTCAGGTGTGGCGAAGACGGAATAATGATGCGGAAAATCGCGGATGAGGGCGCGGGCCAGCGCCGTCATGTCCCGCGCGGTGGTTACTTGGGCCGGGTGCGGCAAACCCGAAGCGTTGCGGAAGACGGTGCGATCCATGCCCAGCGCGCGGGCCTTGGTGGTCATGGCGAGCGCGAAATCGGCTTCGCTGCCGGCGACACGTTCGGCGAGCGCCACCGCCATGTCGTTGGCGGACTTGGTGACGACGGCGAGCACGGCGTCGCTGACGAGCACGGTGTTGCCAGCGGGAACGTTGAGCTTGGACGGCGACTGGGCGGCGGCGGTCTTCGAAATCCGGATGCGCTCGTAGGGCGAAAGCCGGCCCTTATCCATGGCCTCGAAGACGAGATAGAGGGTCATGATCTTGGCGAGCGAGGCGGGGTGAGTCTGTCCGTTGGGGTTGACCGCGTGCAGGATGCGGCCCGAGTTCGCGTCCACCACCATCTGGGCAAACGGCACCTCGGCGCGGACCGAGGATGCGAACCCAAGCGCGAAAATCACGCTCAAGCTTAAGACCGCGCTCCCGAGGCGGGTCGGGAGGGATTTTCGTGCCGGCCTGGAACGAGCGAAAGGCATCGGTTGTCTGAAGCGGTCCTTAGTTCATCGCGTTGTCCGACATCGGCATGACCCGGACACGACTGGAAGGCCTTGAGAATTAGAGCCCCATTCCGCTCAACCCTACAAGCGTGGGAACCCTCAAGGCTCCCGACAGGTTTAGAAGCTATGATCGAATAAAGGGTTAAAATCCGCGACGATTCGGCACGCATGGAAAATCCTCGAAGCCCAAGTGTGCGTATGCGAGTTTTTAAATAACATTAATATAGAGTATATTTTTTATCATTTTAATTCAAATAGTTACATGTAATTTCAAATTTGATGCAACGCACAAATACGATTGACAACAGGGCCTATTTGTCGTAGATATTTGCACCATGATGCTGCTTTGCAGCAACGAGATCAATCGCGCCCGTCCAACCCAAGGACCAACCCGCCATGAACGCTCCCGCCCGCAAGATGCCCGCTCCCAAGAGCTCGGAAATGATCGAATCCACTTTCAGCGCGACCAAGGACGCGATGGCAAGCATGTTCGGCGCCGACACCGCGAAGAAAAATTTCGAGCAAGCCTTCTCTTTCAGCCAAGCCAACTTTGCCGCTGCCGTCGAGGCGGGTAACGCTCTGCTCGCGGGCGCGCAGGAAATCAACCAGGTTCTGCTCGGGTTGGCGCAAGAATCCGTCAATGACGGCGTCGCGGCGATGCAGCGCCTCACAGCCTGCCGGAGCACCCCGGAATTGATGGCGGCCCAGGGCGAGGTTGCCCAGGCCTCCTACGCGAAATACACGAGCCAGGGCCGCAAGCTCTCCGAGCTCACGACCAAGCTCGCCGAGGGCGTCTCGGCCCCCGTCGTCGCCCGCGCCGAAGCGGCCGTGAGCGTGCTCGTCAAACCGATTGCTGCCTGACCTCCTCCCATCCCCCCAGAGACGGGCAGCATCCGCGCCCGGTGGACCCTCCCTCCACCGGGCGCATTCTTTT
>SHWG01000108.1 GCA_009693905.1 Rhodospirillales bacterium
CACCCCTATACCCAGGCGCTGATGGCCGCCGCGCCGACCCCCGACCCGGAAGCGGAAAAGCGCCGGCCGCACGCGCTGCTCACCGGCGAGGTGCCGAGCCCGCTTTCCCTGTCTTCGGGCTGCGTTTTCAGTAGCCGTTGCCCGAGAGCGACCGGGGACTGTAAAGTGACGGTGCCGGAGCTGAAAGCCATCGGCCCAGACCATTACGCGGCTTGTCTTTTGCTCTAATAAAAACGCGGGCCGACAACAAACGAACAGGGAGTTATTCGCGATGAAACGTCATTTAGCCACGGTCATTGCCGCGGCCGCGGTCCTGATGCTGCCGGCCTCGGCCGAGGCCCAGGCTCCGAAAAAGGGAGGCCAACTCAAATTCGCGGTTAGCGCCGAGCCGCCCGACTACGATTGCCACAAAAACACTTCGTTCGCCTTCATCCATCCGGTTCGGCCGCACTATTCGACCCTACTCAAGTTCGACGACAAGAAATATCCCGCGATCATCGGCGACCTGGCCCAGTCCTGGCAGGTGTCTCCGGACAACCTCACGTTCACCTTCAAGCTGAAACCCAACGTCAAATTCCACGACGGCACGACCCTGACCTCGGCCGACGTCAAGGCGAGCTACGAGCGGATCGTCAACCCTCCGGCCGGCGTCGTCAGCATTCGCAAGGCGTCCTACACCGACATCGGCGCGATCGACACGCCCGATCCCCTGACTGTCGTGTTCAAGCTCAAGGCGGCGAACGCCGGCATGCTCGCCCAGTTCGCCTCGCCGTGGGATTGCATCTACAGCGCCGCCAAGCTCAAAGAAGACCCGAAGTTTCCGGAAAAGAACATCATGGGCACCGGGCCGTTCAAGTTCGCCGGCCATACCGCGGGCTCGCACTGGATCGGCGAACGCTTCGCCGATTATCACGAACCGGGCAAACCCTACCTCGACGGGTTTCGCGCCATATTCGTGAGCGGCGCGGCGATGGTCAACGCGCTGCAAGGTGGCGAAGTGCTGGTCGAATTTCGCGGCCAGTCGCCGGCGAACCGCGACAAGCTCGTGGCCGCGCTCGGCGACAAGGTCAAGGTCGTCGAAACGCCCTGGATCTGCAACCTGGTGGTCGGCTTCAACACCGAGAAGAAGCCGTTCAACGACCCGCGCGTGCGCCAGGCGCTGTCGCTGGCCATCGACCGCTGGCAAGGTTCGCAGGCGCTCTCCAAGATCGCGTTGGTGCGCGACGTCGGCGGCGTGCTGCGTCCCGGTTACGAACTGGCGGCGACCGAGTCCGAGTTAGCCAAGCTCCCGGGTTTCGGCAAGGACATCAAGAAATCCCGCGACGAGGCGAAGAAGCTCTTGAAGGACGCGGGTGTCCCTGAACTCAAATTCAAGCTCACCAACCGCAACGTGCCGATGCCGTACACCCCGGTCGGCGTGTTCCTGATCGACCAATGGCGCCAGATCGGCCTCAACGTCGAGCACGAACAGCTCGAAACCAAGCTCTACCAGGCGGCGCTGTCGGGCGGAAATTACGAAGCCGGGCTCGACTTCAATTGCGACTACATGGACGAGCCGAACATCTTGCTCATCAAGTACGTCTCGGCCGATAAGTCCTCGGTCAATTACGGCCGCTACAACGATCGCAAACTCGACGATCTCTATGAAAAGCAAATGCGCGCCACCGACACGAAGGAACGCATCAAGCTGATCCGCGAGTTCGAGAAGCACGCGCTCGAACAGGCCTACACGATCCCGACCATCTGGTGGCACCGCATTATCGTCCATTGGCAGCAAATGAAGGGTTGGGATCTGACGCCCAGCCACTACGTCGGCCAGGATTTGGCTTCCGTTTGGCTCGATCAGTAAATTAGGGAACGGCGGAGGCGGCGTCCGGGAATGCCCTCCGGGCGCCGCCGCTGATTCCGGCGCGGGTATTCATGCTCCGTTACACCATCCAGCGGCTGTTGATGATGATCCCGACGCTGTTCGGCGTCGCGGTCCTGGTGTTCGTCATGCTCCGGGTCATGCCGGGCGATATCGTCGAATTGCGTCTGCGCGGCGACGGCGCCCAGGTCACGCCCGAATTGCTGGCCATGGAACGCGCCCGCCTCGGCCTCGACAAATCGCTGCCCGCGCAATTCGGAGACTGGATGGGCGGGCTTCTCACCGGAGATCTCGGCATTTCCATGTGGACCGGACGCCCGGTCGCCTACGAGATCGGGATTCGCCTCGAGCTTTCCCTCGAACTGGCGATTCTCGCCACGATTCTCGCGACCATGCTCGCCTTGCCGCTCGGCACGCTCGCGGCCCTGTTCAAGGACCGCTGGCCGGATCGCGTCATCAGCGTTTTCGCCATCGCCGGCCTCGCCGTGCCTTCGTTCTGGTTCGGGATGATCATTATTCTGACGCTGCTGCTGAATTTCAATTGGATGGCGCCGATGACCTTCACGCCCTTTCTCGAAGATCCGGTCAAGAATTTGTCGCAGTTGATCTGGCCCGCGCTCGCGGTCGGGTATCGTTATTCGGCGGTGGCGACGCGCATGACCCGCTCCACCATCCTCGAAGTCTTGCAGGAAGATTACATCCGCACCGCGCGGGCCAAGGGCGTGTACGAACGCCTGGTCGTCTCCCGCCACGCCATGCGCAACGCGCTGTTGCCGGTGGTGACGGTGATCGGACTCGAATTCGCCTTCCTCATCGGCGGCCTGGTCGTGACCGAGCAAGTCTTTAATCTGAACGGCATCGGCAAGCTGTTCGTCAACGTGCTCGCGCGCGGCGACTACACCATGATCCAGGCTCTGGTGATGCTGGTGGCGGGGTTTTTCATCTTCGTCAATTTCATCGTGGACCTGCTCTACGCCGTGCTCGATCCGCGCATCCGGTACAGCTGACGCCATGACCGTCCCTGCCGTCGCCATCTCCGATCTCAATTACGATCGGCCCAAGCGCCGGGGCCTCGCCGCCCGCTTCGTCATCACGCACCCCCTCGGCGCGGCCGGGCTGTTCGTGATCGTGGTCATGATCCTGGCCGGGGTGTTCGCCGATTGGGTCGCGCCGTACGATCCGCTCACGGTCAATTATGGCGCGATGCTGGCAAGGCCCTCGGCCGAATACTGGCTCGGCACCGACACCTTCGGCCGCGACGTGCTCTCGCGCATCATTCATGGCGCCCGCACCGCGTTGCTGGTCGGGTTCCTGTCCTCGTTCGCCGGCTCGACCTTGGGCGCAATTATCGGCGTCGCCTCGGCTTATTTCGGCGGACGGATCGACATGATCATTCAGTCGTTCATGGACATCCTGCTTTCGTTTCCGATCATCGTGCTCGCGCTCGCCGTCGTCGCCATTCTCGGCAAGAACGTCGCCTTCGGACTCGATTTCAACTTGATCGTCGCCATTTCCATCCCGATGGTGCCGAGGGTGGCGCGGGTGGTGCGCTCGTCCGCGCTCGCCATCCGCGAGATGGCCTATATCGACGCCGCGCGAACAAGCGGCTTTTCCCACACCCGCATCATCTTCCGCCACATCGTGCCCAACGTGACCGCGCCTTATCTCATCATGCTGACCGCGCTGATCGCCCAGGCGATCCTGCTCGAGGCTTCGCTCTCGTTTCTCGGCCTCGGGGTGACCGAGCCGACCGCCGCCTGGGGCCTGATGCTGTCGGGGTCCGCCGACGACTTCTACCAGCAGGCGCCGTGGATGATCGTTTTTCCGGGCCTCGCCATCAGCCTCGCCGTGTTCGCCTTCAATCTCTTCGGCGACTCCTTGCGCGACTGGCTCGACCCCAAGATCAAGATTTGATCCGTACCATGACCCAGCCCGGACCGCTCAACGGGATACTCGTGGTGGATATGACCCGGATTCTGGCCGGTCCCTACTGCACCCTGATGATGGCCGAACTCGGCGCCCGAGTGATCAAGATCGAGACTCCGGGGGTTGGCGACGACGCGCGCCATTACGGCCCGTTTCTCGGAAAAAAATCCGCCTACTTTATGTCGATCAACCGCGGCAAGGAGAGCATCGCGCTGGATCTCAAAAAAGATTCCGACCGCGCCGTTCTCGACAAGCTGCTAGCCAAGGCCGACGTGGTGGTCGAAAACTTCCGGGGCGGAACCATGGAGAGGCTCGGCTACGGCTGGGGGGCGCTCAACAAGAAATACCCGCGCCTGATCTACGTCGCCGCGTCGGGCTTCGGCCATTCGGGGCCCGAGGCCGAGCGCCCGGCCTACGACATGGTGGTGCAGGGCTTGGGCGGCATCATGAGCATCACCGGCGAGCCAGGGAGGCCGCCGGTGCGCATCGGCATGTCGATCGGCGATATCGGCGCCGGCCTCTATGCGGCCATCGGCGTCAACGCCGCGCTCTACCACCGGGCCAAGACCGGCTTGGCGATCAAAGTCGATATCGGCATGTTCGACTGCCAGTTGGCGCTGCTCGAAAACGCGATCTTGCGCTACTTCGTCACCGGCCAGGCCCCCGGCCCGCTCGGCGCGCGCCATCCCTCCATCGTGCCGTTCGAGGCCTACCGCGCGGCCGACGGATATCTCATCGTCGCGGCCGGGAACGATGCGCTCTTCGTCAAGGCTTGCGCCGCGCTCGGCCTTTCCGGGATGGCCAAGGATTCGCGCTTTCTCACCAACGATCTCCGTAACCAAAACGTCGACGCGATCAAAACCGAGTTCGAGCGCGTGCTCGCCGCCAAGCCGGTCGCCCACTGGCAGGGTGTGATGGACGACGCCGGCGTGCCGGCCGGTCCGATCAACGACGTCGGCCAGGCGATCGAGAGCGCCCAGGCCCGAGCCCGCAACATGGTCGTGACCGCCGACGATCCGGTCGCCGGCCCTGTGAAACTGGTCGGCAACCCGATCAAACTCTCGTCCTTTGCCGATCCGCCGACCCGCGCGCCCGCGCCCGGTCTCGACGCCGACCGGGCAAAAATTCTCAAGGAACTCGGGCTGGATTGAACCCGCGCGCCTAATGATGCGCGCGCGGCTTCGCCCGCGCGCCTTATCTACTCGTGGAAATCCTCTTACATCCGCCAGATCAATAGCCGGCCTTGGCGCCAGTCCTCGAGCGCGACGGTGCGTTCCGGCGTCTCGCCCGGCACGTCGAAGGTGTTGGCGATGAAAAGGCTTCCCGGACTCATTTCGCGGCGCGCTTTCGAGAACAACTCCGCCATCGGCGCGGGCGAGAGGAACGCGTACACCACGTCGTATCCGGCGAGATCGTGTTTCCAGAAATCTCCGTGGACGACGCGGGCCTGCGGCAGGCCCGAAAACGTGACGCGCAGCCAGGAAAGCGCGAACGGCAGCGGCGCGGATTCGATTCCGACGAATTCCCCTTCGCGCTTCGCCGCGAGCGCGAGCACGGTGCCGCCGAAGCCGCTGCCGAGATCGAGAAAACGCACCTGCCCTCGCGCGGGCTTAACCCCGCGCGCATTAAACGATGCGCCCCTATCGGGGCGCACCGGCAGGAGGCGCGCGAGTTCTTCCTTTGCCCGGCGGCTGGAGAGATAGAGTGGGATTCGGCCCCGCCCGGCGTTCCAGTAAAATAGCAGCAACGCGGCGAACAGGGCGAGGTAAACCCAACCGGGAAGGCCGAGCATGAGGACAAGGCCGGCGGACGGCGGCAGAGCAAGATTGATCGGAATCCACCAGGGCGCGAGACCGAGCCGGGCCCCGACCACGGCCGCGGCCGCCCCTTGGCCCGCGAGCACGAGGAGCAGCGGCGGCGGAGCGCCGAGCGCGTACTCGACCGCGAACGAGGTCCCGAAGGCCGCCATCGCGCCCGCGCCTTGGGCGATGAGCGCGGCGAACAGCGGGACATCGCCCCCAGCCGAAAGCAGCGCGGCGGAAATCCGGCTCATGGAATTTCCCCGCCCAACCGGTGATAATCACCGCGGGCAAACAGCAGCGGCTGGCGCGTCTCGTCGCACGCCAACCGTTCCACCTCCCCGACCAGGATGACATGGTCGCCGCCATCGTGGCAGCCGATCCGGGCGCATTCGAGATTGGCGACGCAGTCCTCGAGGATGGGCGCGCCGCTGGCCCATGCGCGCCAAGGGATGCCGTCGAAGCGGTCGTCGTCGGCTTGGGAGAAGGACAACGACAGGCGACGCTGGTGATCCGCGAGCACGTTGACGGCGAAATGACCGGTGGCTTCGAACAGGGACGTCAACCGGGTCGCCCGGGCGAGGCAGACCAGGACCAGCGGCGGCGCCAAGGATAAAGACGCGAAAGCGTTCACCGTCACGCCTTCGGGGCGGCGGTTGCCGTCGAGCGCCGTCACCACCGTCACCCCGGTCGCGAATTGCCCGAGCGCGCGGCGGAATTCGGACGCCACGACGGGCGAAGGTGAAATCGCGCGGGGCTGTCTCATGGCTTGAGGATTCGCGGTCTGGGAC
>SHWG01000109.1 GCA_009693905.1 Rhodospirillales bacterium
CTTGCGGCTCTCCGGCCCGTTGCCGCCGGCATAGGCGCGCAATTCGATCTGGCGCGTGCCCTTGCTGTTGATGGACTGGGCAAGGCGGTCGAGGTCGCTGCGCGCCGCATCTGTGAGCTCGGCCGACTGGCCGGCAAACAGCACGCGCACGGTAGGCGCCGGTCCGCCGACAGGCGGGGCCGGGTCGGGCGGCGGCGGTGCCGGTGCCGCGACCACGCGAGCGGGCGGCGGTGCGGGCGCCGGAGCAACGGTTACGGGTGCGACGGTTACAGGCGCGACCACAATGGGACGCGCGGCGGGCGTCGCCATGACGACCGGAGGCGGGGCTGCAGCCGCGACGATAACCGGCTGCGGACGTTCCTCGGCTGCCCTGCTGACCGGCGCGCTGCGCGGCGCCCGCGAGGTGGAGCTGTCGCCCCGCTGCGGCACCGCGAGCAGGCGGCTGCGGATCGGGCCGGGCGGCGGCGAGGGCAGGTTGGTCGTCGCATCGGTGTCGACATAGGTGCCGTACGGCGAGATCGCCGCGGGCGGTCGGACCTGCGAGCGCCACGGGTTGAAAGCACCGACGGTGGCGGTCGGTGTGTCGGTGATCACGGCGGGTGGCAGGATGATCGGCTGGTTGGCCGGGTAGGCGCGGGGCGGGCCGGCATTGGCCCAGCCACCGCCGGTATAGGGGTTGAAAGCCGCGACGTTGGACGCCGGCGGGATCTGGGCAAAGGCGGTGCTGGCGGCGATAAAGCCCAGGGCTGCAAGGACGACGCTGCGTGCAGCGGTCGTGGTCGGGGGCATAACCTATTGCCTTTCCAAGGTTTTCACGGCCTGGGCCGGCTCGCGACAAGGGTGGGTTCGTTGCCTGGAGAATACCCGTTGGGGCCCTCCGGCTCAACCGCGCCCACAATATCATGCTTCGCAGCAGATATTGGCCGATTTCAGGCCGTGACGGCCGCTTGAAGCGGGCCTGGAGGCCCGCGGTCCCAACGATGATCAGGCCTTGGACAGAATCTCGACCATCGGATCGCGGATGGCGAAGTTGCTGGCGAGCAGCGAAGGGCCGCCCAGCGCGTAGGGCTGGCCGGCGATGTCGCCGATCAGGCCGCCGGCTTCGCGCACCATGATGATCCCGGCAGCGACGTCCCACGGCTTGAGGCCGAATTCCCAGAAGGCGTCGAAGCGGCCGGCGGCGACGAAGGCGAGGTCGAGCGAGGCGGCTCCCCAGCGGCGGATACCGGACGTCTGCTCCATCACCGCGGCAAGGCTGCGCTGGTAAGCCGGATGGTCGCCCTTGCCGATCAGCGGCATGCCGGTCGCGATCAGGGACTGTGCCGGGTCCTTGCGGCCCGAGACGCGCAAGCGGCGCGAACGCGCGTTGGGCGTATCGACGAAAGCGCCGCTGCCCTTCTCGGCCCAGAACAGCTCGTCTGAGATCGGCTGGTAGATGACGCCGGCGATGATCTCGCCGTCGCGCTCGAGACCGATCGAGATGGCGAAGTGCGGCACGCCATGCACGAAATTGTTGGTGCCGTCGATCGGATCGACGATCCAGCGATTGCGACCGTCGCCCTTGACCTCGTTACTTTCCTCGCCGAGGAAGCCGTATTCCGAGCGAGTGCCCAGAAGGCTCTCGCGCAGGACGCGTTCGACCTTGATGTCGGCATGGCTGACGAAGTCGCCAGGGCCCTTTTCCGAGACCTGGAGATGCTCGACCTCGCCGAAGTCGCGCTTCATCGCCTTGGCTGCGGCGAAGGCGGCGCGGATCATCACGGTGATGGTGGCCGAGCGCGGCGCCAGCGAACGGCGCTCGGGCGGCCCGGAGCGCTCGCGGCCCGGCTGCATCGGCGCGCGGCCGACGCGGGCAACCGGGCTTTCTCTGCGGGGACGATCCGGCGGAAAGGTCACGAGGTGGTTAGTCCTTTGCCCGTTCCATGTAGGTGCCGTCCTCGACGTTGATCACCAGCCGCGTGCCGACACCGATATGCGGCGGCACCATCACGCGGATGCCGCCTTCGACGATGGCGGGCTTGTAGGACGAGGAGGCGGTCTGGCCCTTCACGACGGCATCGGCCTCGATCACGGCCAGGACCACGCTCTTGGGCAGCTGGGCGCCGACGGGCGTTCCTTCATAGAGCGACACGGTCACTTCCATGCCGTCCTGCAGGAAGCGCGCCTGCTCCTCGTCGAGCACGTCGCCGGGGACGGTGAGCTGCTCGAAGTTCTCCTTGTCCATGAAGGTGTGGCCGTTCTCGTCCTTGAACAGGTAGGTGCAGTCGCGCTCGTCGATATGGACGTGCTCGATGGTCTCGCCCGAGCGGAAGCGCTCCTGCAGCTTGTTGCCCTCGCGCAGCGCCTTGGCCTCGATGGCGACGAAGGCGCCGCCCTTGCCGGGGCTGATGTGCTGCACCTTGGAGGCGACCCAGAGCTTGCCGTTGTATTCGATGACGTTGCCAGCGCGGATGGAATTGACGGGAACTTTCATGGGGTCTCGACCGCAAGGTGGATGAATGGAATGCGGCCTCGCCCGCGAAGGACGCGGCGAGGCCGGCGGCGCGCTTCTATCAAACGGGGCTTCCGGCCGCAACCGGGCCCAATTGGCGCGGGCTAAAGGCCCAGTTCGGCCTGCTTCTTCCTGGGCAGCGCCGCGGCGATCGTGGCATGGGCGCGCCTCAGGTAAGCCCGGGTCTCGGCCGGTGTCAGGACCTTGGGGTCGTCGAGCGAGACCCATTTGGCACGGGCCAGGTAGGGCGCCGGCCGGAACCCCCTGGCGTGCGATAGCGCCTCGTAATGCTCGGGCGGGCATTTGAACGAGATGCGGCCGACCGAGTGATCGGGCGGCGCGATCAGGCAGAACATCTTGCCGCCGACCTTGAAGACGGCGACGCCTTCCCACTGCACCGTCCGGGTGGCGGCGGGAAGCTTCGCGCAATAGGCGTCGATCTGTTTCGGCGTCATCGCCCTACCCTACACGGCACGCGCCGCGCGTGCGATGGTCGGGCCATGACCGAGTGGCGTCCCGACAAGCTCAGCCAGCGCCTGCCGCATCTGCAGGCACGCGGCCGCATCCAGGCGGCGCTGCGTCAGTGGTTCGCCGGACAGGAATTCGTCGAGGTCGAGACGCCGATCCTGCAGGTGGCGCCGGGTGCCGAGGTGCATCTCTCGGGATTCGTCACGGACTGGGAATTGCCCGACGGTGAGGAGCGGGTGCGCTGGCTGCACAGCTCGCCCGAGTTCGCCATGAAGAAGCTTCTGGCTGGTGGCCTGCCCAAGCTCTTCCAGTTCGCGCGCGTGTTCCGCAACGCCGAGGGCTCGGCGCTGCATCATCCCGAGTTCACCATGCTCGAATGGTATCGCGCGGGAGCCGGATACGAGACGGTCATGGCCGATTGCGCGGCGCTTCTCGCGGCGACGGGCGCGACCGAGCTGAAATGGGACGGCCATGTCTGCGATCCCCGCGCGACGCCGGAGCGCCTGACGGTCGCCGATGCGTTCGAGCGTTACGCCGGGGTCGATCTCTTCGCCACCGTCGGCAGCGCCGAGAAGCTGTCGCGCGCCTCGGGCATCGCCATGCACGCGGGCGATAGTTGGGACGACGTGTTCTTTCGCATCATGTTCGAGAAGATCGAATCGCGGCTCGGCATGGGCCGGCCGACGATCCTCTGCGAATACCCGATACAGATGGCCGCCCTTGCCCGCGCCAAGCCGGGCGATCCGCGCGTCGCCGAGCGCTTCGAGCTCTATGTCTGCGGCGTCGAGCTTGCCAATGCCTTCGGCGAGTTGACCGACCCTGCGATCCAGCGCGCGCGGCTGGTGGCCGACATGGACGAGAAGGAGCGGCTCTACGGCGTGCGCTGGCCGGTCGACGGCGATTTTCTCGCCGCACTCGACCATGGCCTGCCGGATTGCGCCGGCGCCGCACTCGGCTTCGATCGGCTGGTCATGCTCTGTACCGGCGCTGCGCACATCGAGGACGTGCTCTGGCTACCGGTCCGCTGAGGCGAAGAGCTCGTTGAAGGCGCGCACCGCTGCCTCCGGTCCGTTCCCGTGGTTCCACACGCCACCGGCGACAGCGAGAAAATCGGCGCCGGCTTCGATCACGGGTTTGCAGTTCTCCACGGTGATGCCGCCGATCGCCACGCACGGGACTTCGAACAGCTCGCTCCACCATTCGAGGATTTCCAGCGACGCCGGTGTCGTCACGCTCTTGGTCGTCGAGGTGAAGAACGCGCCGAAGGCCACGTAGTCGGCGCCGGCTTCCGCCGCCGTCATGGCGAGGTCGCGCGAGGCCTTGCAGGTGACGCCGACTTGCCGGTCGGGGCCGACGATGCGCCGCGCCTCGGCATAAGGCATGTCGTCCTGGCCGACATGCACGCCGTCGCAGTCGAGTTTCACCGCGAGATCCGGGCGGTCGTTCATGATGAACGATACATCTCTTTGTTGGCATACCGGCCGTAACGTATCGGCAGCACGGGAGATTTCAGCATCGCTGGCGGCCTTCAGGCGCAGCTGGAAGGCCGCGACGTCGCCGCCATCGAGGGCGCGGCGCAGGTCGTCTGCGAATAGGTTGGGATGATCGAGACGCTCGGGAGAGATGAGGTAGAGACGGGGCAAGGGATAGGCGCCTGATTTTGTGTGGTTTAAGGAGACGTTAAATTACCTTCGAATAGACTCGCCTCCGTAATATCACCGCGCCATGCTTTGGGCATGGCTTACGATTCGGAAAAACCCAGGTGGCCGACCTGCGAGATGTGCGGCGGCAAGATGTGGACGGTCAAGCGCAAGCCCCTTCCTGGCGCCGGCGTTGAGGTCCAGTCTTTCGGTTGCTCCGCCTGCGAGCACGTCATGAAGCGTGCGGTAGACGAGGCGATCGTTCGCGCCCCATAGTTCTGACCCTGCAGGCCTGATCGCGACGGCTGCGGCCGCAAACTTGTCTTGCCACTCGATTCCAGTGTAGCTGCTCCCCGTGGGGAAGCGGGCGAAGAATTTGGTGCTGGGAGCGGTGACGACGCTCGCCTGCCTGGTGATCGGCATCGAGGTCACGGCCTATCTCACCGTGCCGCCGATCCACCTCATGTCCGAAGGCGACGACCTGGTAGTTTTCGATCCCGAGCTCGGTGCAGTGCCGCATCCCAGCGCGCATACCCGGCGCATCTATCCCGCGATCAAGGACCGCGCGACCTTCGTCTTCGACGTCTATACCGACGACCGCGGCGCCCGCGTCGACGGGCCGGGCCAGCGAAGCGCCGGCCGCGCCGATATCGTCACGATCGGTTGCTCGTTCACCTGGGGATATGCGCTCGCCAATGCCGACACCTACGCGAGCCGGCTGGCGCGGGAGTTCAAGGTGGTCAACGCCAACCTCGCGATGGCGAGTTTCGGCACCGTCCAGGCGCTGCAGATGCTCAGGCGCAATCGCGATCTCGCGCCCAGGCTGGTCGTCTACGGAATCATTGCTCATCACATGGAGCGCAACGTCTCGGCTTGCGCGCCGTCCTACTATCCGTTCTGCCTCGACGTCTCCCATGTCGCCTGGGACGGCCAGGGAAAGCCCGAGATCGCGCCGCCCCGCAGCGATGGCGTGCGCCGCCTCGAGCAGCACCTGAAGGGCGATTTTTCCAATCCCGCGAGCTGGCTGAGGCACGGCGTCGACGTGATCTACGGCCGGGCCGAATACGCATGGTCGCAGCGCTACGACGACGACGAGGCGAAGAAGGAGGAGGCTCTTGCTTTCACCCTGCGCGAGCTGGAGCGCACGGTGGCGGAGATGAGCTCGAAGCTTCTCGTGGTCTACATTCCGACGAACTACTGGGGACCGCCTGCCGCATTGCCGAGGGTGATCGGCAAGACCAGGTTTCTAGACCTGACCGAGCGCTTCAAGCGCAACAAAGACGAGGGTGGGGCGAACCCGTACATCGTGGGCGACGGCCATCCGAGCGCTGCCGGCCACGCGCTCGTGGCCGACGAGGTCGCCAAGTACATCCGGCGTGAAGGCCTGCTTTAGGTCCCGCTAGAACTTGCCCTGTAATCTCCGAGCGTCCGTGGCTGTCCGCTGGTGCTCGTGAATCGTCGCTCTGTCGATGTTATGTGTGCGCCAACGTACAGTCGCATCCGTGGCGAGCCAGCCTCAAGGGTTACCCACGGGCATTGTCACGTTGGCGCTTGTGAGCCATTTCTGGCCTCTGCCCGAGCCTGCTAAGTCATTGGAAATGCTACAGCGCCATGAAGCGAAGTGGTCGGAGTTTGGGGGTGAACTCTGCCAACGTGACAATGCCACCTGTGCTCAATTCTTCGGCGGTGCCGTCTGCGTGATCGCGCTACTTCCGCCGGCCGGCGCGCGCGCGGGTTGCTCCCTCAGGAAGA
>SHWG01000110.1 GCA_009693905.1 Rhodospirillales bacterium
AGGCTGTAAGCCTGACTTGAATCCCGTCCGGCCGGCGGTCATTCTTCCACCCATGCCCGACGGCCGCGAACCCCTGAGCGCGCGCACGCTTACTTCAATCCACGACGTGACGGCCGAGGCGTGGGATGCACTCGCGGGCGCGAGGAATCCCTTCGTCAGCCATGGCTTTCTTGCCGCGCTTGAGGATTCCGGCTCGGCCACGGCCTCGACCGGCTGGGCGCCGATGCATCTGGTTATCGAAGATTCCTCTCGCCAGGCCCTGGCCGCCGCTCCGCTTTATCTCAAGAGTCACTCATATGGCGAATACGTCTTCGACCACGCCTGGGCCGATGCCTACGGGCGCGCCGGCGGGCGGTATTACCCGAAGCTGCTCTCCGCGGTGCCGTTCACGCCCGCGACCGGACCCCGGCTCCTGGTTCCCCCCGGGCTCGATCCGGCGCGGGCCGGAGAGCTTCGCGCAACCCTGGCTTCGGCGCTGATCCAAGTCGCGGAGCGGATCGGCGTTTCCTCGCTGCACGTCAATTTTCCCGGACCCGAAGACGCCCGCGCGCTCGGCCAGGCGGGGTATCTTTCGCGCCTCGGCGTCCAGTACCATTGGCAAAACCGGGGCTACGCGAGCTTCGACGATTTCCTCGGAAATCTTGCCTCGCGCAAGCGCAAGGCGATCCGGAAGGAACGCGCGGGCGTTCGCGCAGCCGGGGTCGTTCTCACCGTTCTGACCGGACCGGACGTGCGCGAGGCGCATTGGGACGCGTTCCATGCCTTCTACCGCGATACCACCGAGCGCAAATGGGGCGGCGGGTACTTGACGCGCGAGTTCTTCTCGCTCTTGGGCGAGCGCATGGCCGAGCGCGTCGTTCTGGTGATGGCCGAGCACGGCGGCACGCCGGTCGCGGGCGCGCTCAATTTGCTAGGCCACGACACCCTCTATGGGCGCCATTGGGGCTGCGTCGCGGACTTCCGCTTTCTCCACTTCGAGGCCTGTTACTACCAGGCGATCGAGTTCGCCATCGCGCGCGGCCTTTCCCGGGTCGAAGCCGGCGCTCAAGGCGAGCACAAAATCCAGCGCGGCTATCTACCCGAGCCGACCTTGAGCTTCCATTGGCTCAAGGACGAGGCTTTTCGCGCCCTCATCGCCCGGCATTTGGAGCGCGAGCGCGCGGCGGTCGCGGCGGAGCTTGGCGAACTGGCGGGGTTTTCGCCGTACCGTCAATCTTAACCCGCCGTTAACCACGCCGGGGGCATGCTTTGGCCCGTGACCCTTTTCACGTCCGACGCTGCCCCAAGCTCGGTCGTGTCCGCCACGGAGGCCGCGCGATGCCCCAAATCAAGAAGCCGATTGAAACCGAATGGCGCGCTTACGCCGAATGCGTCATTCCCTTCGACGCTTCCGACCGGCAGCGCGTCGAGTGCCGGAGAGCCTTTTATGCCGGCGCCACGTCGCTCGTGCGCGCCTTCGGCAAGCAGAAACCGGGGGACGATCCCGTCGACGCCTACCTCGCCGTAATCGAGGGCGCCACTGATGAACTCAAGCACTTCATCGACGAAAGCAAGGCCGGCAGGGCCTGACGCCGCCATGAGAATACTTGCTCGTTCCGGCCCGAGCGGCGGAGACGCTGGTCAATCAATGCAACGCCTGCCGGAACGTCACCTTGCTCCGCGGCCGCTCCGGCAACGCCAACCCGACGCAGCGGAGCTTCACGGTCCACCCCGGCATTCCGGTCGCGGTTCCGTTCAAGGGTACGGGCCGCTCGCGGAAGATTTCCGAAAGCCCTTGCGAGGGCACGCCCGACGCGCCGGTCAACATCGTCAATCCCGCGGCCCAGGCCGCGGCCGAGCCGGAGCCGGTCTACGTCAAGCTGTTTCGCGTCCAGGATCGGGTGATGATGCTGAACGGCTGCTACATTTGCCGCAAGATCACGGTCGCCCGCACCGGTCCCGGCGGCGGCGAGGCGCGCATGAGCTACGATCTCAAGGGCAAAGGCAGCCTGCCGCTGGAGGCGCTCGGCGCGGCCGGAGCGCGGATCGCCGGCGAAGGCCGCTGCGAGGGTTAAACTTCCCAGGCCGCCAAGGCTTGTTCCGCCGTCACGTCCCTGAAGGGCGCGCGCGCGGGCGGGGTCGCGCCATCGACGATCGCGGCGAAGGTGGTTTCGACATGCGCCGGGACGCTTGAGCCGGCGGGCACGCGGCGGATCAACCCGCGCGCCGTGACGTGGGGATGGTCCGCGACTTCGCCGTATTCCAGCACCGCCTGGTAGCAGCAATCCACGGAGGCAAACCGTTCGTTCCACTCGGAGCGGGTTCCGGTTGCGAAAAGCGCGGCGAGTTCGGCGATCAGGGCGGTTTGCGGCAACGGGTCGGCGTGACGCGGAACCCATTCGGGCCGTCCGACGGCCAAGCAGAAGTTGCGCCAGAAGACGGGTTCGATCGCGCCCAAGCTGACGAACTTTCCGTCCCGGGTGCGATAGATCCGATAATACGCCGCGCCGCCGTTGAGCATCGCGGTCTCGCGTGAAGGTGCGGAGCCGGATGCCGCCGCCGTGAGCCCCCACGCCTGCCACCCGAGCGCGGTTTCGGCCAGCGAGACATCCACGAACGCGCCTTGTCCGGTCCGGGCGCGGCCGTGCAAGCCGCCGAGAACCGAGAGCGCCACGTGCATCGCGCTGGCATGATCGGCGATCGGCGGAAATGCGATCACCGGCTCAGGCCCGGTCCCGCTCGCGGCGAGCGCGCCGGTCAACGCGAGGTAATTGAGATCGTGCCCGGCCTGGGACGCGAGCGGCCCGGTCTGGCCGTAGCCAGAAAGCGCGACATGGACGAGGCGCGGATTGAGCGCGCGCAAGGCTTCCGCGCTAAATCCGAGACCTGCCAGGGCGCCGGGCCGGAAAGATTCGATCAGCGCGTCGGCGGCGAGGCTGAGTTGCTCGAACGCACGCCGGCCCGGTGCGCTCTTGAGGTCGAGTTGGACGACGCGCTTGCCCGCGTTGATCGCCGCGTAATAAGGCGAGACGCCGACAGTCGCGCGGCCGGTCATCGGATCGAGCGCGCGCAAGGGATCGCCCTTGGGGGATTCGACTTTCAGCACGTCCGCGCCGAAATCGGCAAGAATTTGCGCCGCGCCGGGCCCGGGCAGGTATTGGCCGAAGTCGAGAACGCGGACGCCGGCGAGCCAGGAGCGAATCATGGAAAAATCAATCCGCCCCGGGTCGGATGTTCGTCAATGCTTGTTTTGTCATGCCCGCGAAAGCGGGCATCCAGAAACAAGTGGATCCTCGCCTGCGCGGGGGTGACGATCTTGCGCTCGGCACTACTCCACCAGCGCCGGTGGCTTGCGATCACGGCGCTTGGCGGGAAGGTTGCGCCCGGTGGAATCGGGGTAATCGAGGATGAGCTTGCCCGCCTCCTCGCGCACCAGCACGACTCCGCCCGAAGCCAGGCGGCCGAAGAGGAGTTGATCGGCGAGCGGCTTCTTGATGTGCTCCTGGATGACGCGGCCAAGCGGGCGGGCGCCCATCCGCCGGTCGTAGCCGGTGCGGGCGAGCCAGGCCCGCGCGCCGTCGGTGATCTTCATGATCACGCCGTGCTCCTCGAGTTGCAGCTCGAGTTCGATGATGAATTTGTCCACGACGCGCGCGACCACCTCGGGCGGCAGGTGGGCAAACGAGATGATGGCATCAAGGCGGTTGCGGAACTCGGGCGAGAAGGCGCGTTCGATCGCCTCCGTGTCGTCGCCTTCGCGTTCCAGGCGCTCGAAGCCGATCGGCGACTTCGCCATCTCCATCGCGCCCGCGTTGGTGGTCATGATCAGGATCACGTTGCGGAAGTTCACGCTCTTGCCGTTGTGGTCGGTGAGCTTGCCGTGATCCATGATCTGCAACAGGATGTTGAACAGGTCCGGGTGCGCCTTTTCGATCTCGTCGAGCAGCAGGACCGTGTGCGGCTGCTGATCCACGGCGTCGGTCAAAAGGCCGCCTTGGTCGAAGCCGACGTAGCCCGGCGGGGCGCCGATCAGCCGCGAAACCGAGTGACGCTCCATGTATTCCGACATGTCGAAGCGGACCAGCTGGACGCCGAGGATTTTGGCGAGTTGGCGCGCGACCTCGGTCTTGCCGACCCCGGTCGGGCCGGAGAAGAGATAACAGCCGATCGGCTTTTCTCCTTCGCGCAGGCCGGCGCGGGCGAGCTTGATCGAGGCGGCGAGCGCCTCGAGCGCCGGATCCTGGCCGAAGACGACGGCCTTGAGATCGACCTCCAAGGTGCCGAGCGCCTTGCGGTCGTCGATCGACACGCTTCGCGGCGGGATGCGCGCGATCTTGGCGACTACCGTTTCCACGTCGTGAACGGTCACGTTGCGCCGGCGTTTCGCCTCGGGCAACAACATGCGCGCCGCGCCGACTTCGTCGATCACGTCGAGCGCCTTATCGGGCAGCTTGCGGTCGTGGATATGGCGCGCCGCGAGTTCCACCGCCGCGCGCAAGGCATCCGCGTTGTAGCGGACCTTGTGGTGCTTCTCGAAATAGGGCTTGAGGCCCTTGACGATCTTGATCGTGTCCTCGATCGAGGGTTCGTAAACGTCGATCTTCTGAAAGCGGCGCACCAGCGCGCGGTCCTTCTCGAAGTGGCTGCGGTATTCCTTGTAGGTGGTCGAGCCCATGCAGCGCACCGCCCCGGCGGCGAGCGAGGGTTTGAGGATGTTGGAGGCGTCCATCGAGCCGCCCGAGGTCGCGCCGGCGCCGATGACGGTGTGAATCTCGTCGATGAACATGATCGCGCCGGGCGTGTTCTCGATCTCGCCGATGACCGCCTTCAGCCGTTCCTCGAAATCGCCGCGATAGCGGGTTCCGGCGAGCAGCGAGCCCATATCGAGGGCGAAGATGGTGCAGTCCTTCAGTACATCCGGCACCTCGCCCTGGATGATGCGCCGGGCCAGGCCTTCGGCGATCGCGGTCTTGCCGACCCCGGGATCGCCGACGAAAAGCGGGTTGTTCTTGTTGCGCCGGCAGAGAATCTGGATGGTCCGCTCGATCTCGGCGTCGCGGCCGATCAGGGGGTCGATCCGTCCTTCGCGCGCTTTCTTGTTGAGGTTGACGCAGTAGGAGTCGAGCGCCTCGTGCCCTTTGCGCACGACTTTTTCCGCTTGCCCGTCCTCGTCGGCGCCGTGCGGCGCGCGCGCGCGCGACGGCCCGGTTTTGGCGATGCCGTGAGAGATGTAGTTGACCGCATCGAGCCGCGACATTTCCCGCAGTTGCAGGCAATAGACGGCGTGACTTTCGCGCTCCGAAAACAGGGCCACCAGGACGTTGGCCCCGGTCGCTTCCTCGCGGCCCGCGGACTGGACGTGCATGATGGCGCGCTGGATCACGCGCTGGAATCCAGCCGTCGGCTTCGGCTTTTGCGCCCGCAGGGCCGTTCCCATGCGCGCGAGCTCGCCGGTGATGAATTCCTTCATGTCGGCGCGAAGCGATTCCATGTCCACGCCGCAGGCGCGGAAGACGGCGATCGCGTCCGCGTCGTCGCAGAGCGCGAGCAGAAGGTGCTCGAGCGTGGCGTACTCCTGCCGCTGCTGGCCGGCGCTCGCCAAGGCCCGGCGCAATGATTGTTCGAGGTTGCGCGACAACATGAAACTTACTCGTCCCCGTCTTTTTCAATGGTGCATTGCAGGGGATGCTGATTCTGGCGGGCGAGATCCATCACCTGCCCGGCCTTGGTCTCGGCGATCTCGTAAGTGTAGACCCCGCAAATGCCGACGCCTTTGTGGTGGACGTGGAGCATGATCTGGGTCGCCTCCTCGTGCGACTTGCCGAAGAAGCGCTCGAGCACATGGACGACGAATTCCATCGGCGTGTAGTCGTCGTTCAAGATCAGAACTTTGTACATCGACGGCTTCTTGACCTTGGACCGCGTCTTGACGGCGATCCCGGTGCGCGGCCCGTCGTCGTCGCGGCGCATGGGCGGCGGCCGGGCGGGCCCGTTCGGAGGTTCAGAAGCTAGGGTCGGAAGCCGGGTCATGGATCGAGGTCCTCGACCCACAGTTTATAGGAAACCACCGGGGCCGCAAAACCCTGTCCGCAGGCGGAAGCGCCTCGGATACGGCCCGGGTTTAACCAAAAAGAATGCGCCCGGTGGAGGGAGGGTCCACCGGGCGCGGATGCTGCCCGTCTCTGGGGGGATGGGAGGAGGTCAGGCAGCAATCGGTTTGACGAGCACGCTCACGGCCGCTTCGGCGCGGGCGACGACGGGGGCCGAGACGCCCTCG
>SHWG01000009.1 GCA_009693905.1 Rhodospirillales bacterium
CCGACGGCGGTGAACCTGCGCTGGGCGCTCGACGAAATGGCCGCCGTGCTCGAACCCCTCGCGCCCGGGGCCCGAGCCGAGGCCGCGTTGGCGCGGGCGGCCGAGATTTGCGACCAGGACGTGGCCATCAATTCGGCGATCGGCGACGTCGGCCTGAAAATGTTCCGCGAGGCGTGGCAACGGAAGGGAAACTCGGACCGGCTCAATGTGTTGACCCATTGCAACGCCGGCTGGCTCGCAACCGTGGACTGGGGCACGGCGATCGCGCCGATCTACAAGGCGTTCGACTCGGGGCTTCCGATCCATGTTTGGGTCGACGAAACCCGCCCGCGCAATCAGGGCGCGGCGCTCACCGCGTGGGAGCTTTCCCGCCATGGCGTTCCGCACACGGTGATCGTGGACAACGCCGGCGGCCATCTGATGCAACGCGGCCAGGTCGATCTTTGCATCGTCGGTGCCGACCGGGTCACCGCGACCGGCGACGTCTGCAATAAGATAGGCACTTATCTCAAGGCGCTCGCGGCCCAGGACACCGGGGTCCCGTTCTACGTCGCGGTGCCGAGCCCGACCATCGATTGGACCGTGCGCGACGGCCTCGCGGAAATTCCGATCGAGGAACGAAACCCGGCCGAAGTCACCCACCTTGCGGGGCGGACGGGCGAAGGCCGGATCGAAACCATTTTGCTCGCGCCCGAATCGAGCCCCGCCGCCAATCCGGCCTTCGACGTGACCCCGGCGCGCCTGGTGAGCGCCATGATCACCGAGCGGGGCGCGTGCGCCGCCTCGGCGAAGGGGTTGAAGGCGTTGTTTCCGGAAAAAAGATGAAACGCTATACTGCGCCGTGGAGGAACAAAACGATGTGGAGCAAAAAGAAGTCCGCCAACGGCGCCCAGGTCAGCGCCTTTTCGGTGAATAAATCCGCCGACGAATGGCGCCGCGAACTGACGCCTGAGCAATTCAGCGTGCTGCGCCGGCACGGCACCGAGCGGCCTCGGTCCAGTCCCCTCGATAAGGAATATGGCGCCGGCGCGTACATGTGCGCGGGCTGCGGCCAGGCGTTGTTCGACGCCGACGCCAAGTTTGACAGCGGCTCCGGCTGGCCGAGCTTTTTCCGCCCGCTGCCCAATGCGGTCGGAACCACCGAGGATCGTTCGTTGTTCATGGCGCGGACCGAGGTGCATTGCGCCCGCTGCGGCGGCCATCTCGGGCACGTGTTCCCGGATGGCCCGAACCCCACCGGCGAACGCTATTGCATGAACGGCGTTGCCTTGAAGTTCGTGCCGGAATAGGCGGCGCCGCCGCACGCTTCTTTGTCAGGCTCGGGATAGGCTCTAAAGATCAACTCAAGAGTTCGAAGTCGTCGGGCGCCGCGGCCTTGCGGTCGAAGGTCAGGGTGGCGGCGCAGCCGGCTGCGCGGTTGCCCCGACCGATGAGGGCATCGGCGAAATCGACGCCGCCGTCCCGATAGGCGGCGAGCGCCGCCCAGGCGACGTCCACGTCCTCGATGGCGAACTCCTGGGTACGGAGAATCCGCTCGATCACGCCGGCAACGGTTGGGCGCGCATACCCGTAGGCCGATTCCAGCACCCAGACCAGTTCGCAAAGGACGATGCGATTGAGCACGCAAGGGGCGTCGGGTGTGCACGCCTCGCGCACACAGGCCGCGGCCAACGGCCCTTGGACCTTGTCGTCCTGGACCAGAAAGCGGACCAGGACGTTGGTGTCGAGCCCTTTCATCGCCGGCCGGCGCGGCGGCGGATGGCGCGCTCCATGTCGTCCAATCCGATCGGCCGCTTGGGCGGAGGTAGGCAGCCTTTGAGATCGGCGACCGGCAAGGTCGCCGGCACCAACAGCGCGGTGCCGTCGTCGCGGCCGATGAACTCGATGCGGTCGCCGGGCTTGAGCCCCAGGCGATCGCGGATGCGCTTGGGGATCGTGGTCTGCCCCTTGGCCGTGAGGGTCGAGAGCGCCATGAGATTTCCTTACTAAAAAAGTATATCCTTACTTTATGGCATGAATTATCCGGTTCGGCAAGCGGTGGCGATTCCGTGAAAACCGTTGGGTTTCCGAAGCGGCGCACTTATAAGGAGGCATGAAAAACTTGTGGTCCGACCGGGATGCCGAGGCGTGCGTCCGCCGCTACGCCAAGGACGGCGTTTCGCGCGATCTCGCGCTCCGGGTTTACACCACCCGGCTCTTGGGCGGCGAGCCCCGCCTGGTGCTGCACGGCGGCGGCAACACCTCGGTCAAGACGCGCATGCGCGACCTCGCAGGCCAAGACGTGGACGTGCTCTGCGTCAAGGGTTCGGGCTGGGACATGGCGGCGATCGAGCCTGCGGGCCTGCCTGCGGTGCGCTTGCAGCCGCTGCTCGGCCTCTTGAAACTCAAAGTCCTTGCGGACGAGGACATGGTCAACGTCCAGCGCGGCAATCTCCTCGATTCCGCTTCGCCCAATCCCTCGGTCGAGACCCTGTTGCACGCCTTCATCCCGCACGCTTTCATCGACCACACCCATTCCAACGCGGTTCTGGCGCTGACCGACCAGCCGGACCCGGAGCGGCTTTGCCGCGAGGTGTACGGCGCGAAGCTGGCTTATGTGCCCTACATCATGCCCGGCTTCGCGTTGGCCAAGAAAGCCGCCGAGATTTACCGCTGCAACCCCGGGGTCGAGGGGCTGATTCTCTTGAAGCACGGCATATTCACTTTCGGGCGGACGGCCAAGGAAGCCTACGGGCGCATGATCCGCCATGTCTCGGCGGCCGAGGCGCGCATCGGCCGGGCCTCACGCCAGGTCTTCGCCGCCGGGCGCGCACGCGCCAAAAACATCAATTCGGGCGGCGATCCGAGCGCCCGATCTTTTGTTTCGGCGGTCTTCGCCGCACGGGCGCTGCCCAAAAAGATCGCCGAGGCTTCGGACGTGGCGCCGATCTTGCGCGGCCTGCTCGCCATTCCGCTCGATCCCGAAGCGCGCGGTCCCGCCGACAGGCGGGCCAATAACGAATGGAAACGCCTGGTGTTCGATTTCCGCGCCGGCCCGGCCGTCCGCGCGTTCGTCGCCGGCCGCGATCTCGGCCGCTACAGCCAGGCCGGCACCGCCACCCCCGATCACGTCATCCGCACCAAGCAGAAACCCTTGATCGTGCCGGCGCCGCGGGCCAGAAAGCTCGATGATTTCCGCGCCGGCGCGAGCAAGGCGCTGGAAAAATACGTCGCCGGCTACCGCGCCTATTTCGCCCGCAACAACAAACGCTTCAAGGGCGCGAAAAAAGAACTCGATCCGATTCCGCGCGTCGTCCTGGTGCCCGGACTCGGGCTGTTCGGCCTGGGCGAATCGCGCAACGCGGCCCGGATCGCCGCCGACCTCGCCGAAACCAACATCGAGGTGATCGGCAATGCCGAGGCGCTCGGGCGCTATCAGGTGATCTCCGAGCCCGACACCTTCGATATCGAATATTGGTCCTTGGAGCAGGCAAAACTAGGCCATGGCGCCGAGAAACCGCTCGCCCGGCACGTGGTCGCCGTGACCGGCGCGGGATCGGGCATCGGCGCGGCGACGGCGCGCGCGTTTGCCGCCGCCGGGGCCGAGGTGTGCGTGCTCGATCGGGACGCGAACGCGGCCGCGAGCGTGGCCCAGGCGGTCAAGGGCCTGGCGGTCGCCTGCGACGTGACCGATCCCAAATCCGTGCGCGCGGCGTTCGCGCGCATCGCCGCGACCTACGGCGGCGTGGACATCGTGGTGTCCAACGCCGGGGCGGCCTGGCAGGGCCGGATCGGCGACGTGGACGACGCGACGTTGCGCCAAAGTTTCGAGTTGAACTTTTTCGCCCACCAGGCGGTGGCGCAAAACGCGGTGCGGATCATGCGCGCCCAAGGTCTCGGCGGCTGTCTCCTGTTCAACACCTCGAAGCAGGCGATCAACCCGGGGCGCGACTTCGGCCCCTATGGGCTGCCCAAGGCGGCGACGTTGTTTTTGATGAAACAATATGCGCTGGATCACGGTGCCGACGGCATCCGCTCGAATGCGGTCAACGCCGACCGGATTCGTTCGGGATTATTGACCGACTCCATGATTGCGGCACGCTCCAAGGCGCGCGGCGTGAGCGAGCGGGACTACATGGCCGGCAATCTGCTCGGCCAAGAAGTGACCGCCGACGACGTGGCGCGCGAGTTCGTGGCGCTCGCGCTCGCCAAGAAAACCACGGCGGCGATCGTCACCGTGGACGGCGGCAACATCGAGGCGAGCTTGCGCTAAAAACCCCCTCCCCCCTTGCGGGGGAGGGCTGGGGTGGGGAGGCTGTTCCGCGATAAGCCCATGCGTGATTCCAATCAATCGGGCTACGCGCGAAATGTCGCATCCCCACCGGCGCGCGGCCTCGACCATCTGGTGCTGGCGGTCAGCGATCTGGAATCCGCGCGGGATTTCTACACCCGTCTCGGCTTCACCTTGACGCCGCGCGCCCGCCATCCCTTCGGCACCGACAATTCTCTGGCCCAGCTTCAAGGGAGTTTTCTCGAACTGCTGAGCGTGGCTCGGCCGGCGGAGATTCCGCCCCATGGCCCCGACCATTTCAGCTTCGCCGCCTATAACCGCGATTTTCTCGCCAGGCGCCAAGGCTTTTCCATGTTGGTCTTCGAAAGCCGGGATGCGCGCGCCGACCATGACGAGCTTCGATCCAAGGGAATACGCACCTACGCGCCGTTCAATTTCTCGCGGCCCGCCAAGTTGCCCGACGGCGCCGAGGTCACGGTGGGGTTCAGCCTTACCTTCGTCAGCGATCCCCGCTGGCCCGATTGCGCCATGTTCGTCTGCCAGCAGCACGCGCCCGAGCATTTCTGGAAGCCCGACTTCCAGCGCCACGCCAACGGCGCGGTCGGCATCGAGGCGGTCTATATGGTCGCCGCCGACCCCATGGCGCTCGCCGGTCACTTCGCGGCGCTCCAGGGGCCGGACGCGGTCGCGCCAACCCGCGACGGACTCGACGTGGCGACCGCGCGCGGCCGGGTCCGGGTGCTAGAGCCCGCCGCCTTCGCCGCGCGCTTTCCCGGGGCCCGCATCCCCAACGCGCCGACGACGCCCTATTACGCCGGATTCCGGCTGGCGCTGGCCGAACCCGGCCGGGTCCCGGCCGCCTTGGGCGGCGTCGAATTGCGCAAAGGGGCCGGATCGCGCTGGATCGACCCGACGCAAGCGTTTGGGTGCCTGATCGAATTCGCCGCTTAGCCGTTCCCGGGGCTCCGCCCCCTGAACCGACATCTTGACAATATTCCTATCATAGGGTATATCTTCTGTCCAAGCGATTCTTGAGTTCTTGGACAAGTGAAAAGATTTTTCCGCCCCCGCGAAACCTGTCCCCGCGCAGGCGGGGAGCGGGGGAGGCAAAAGGCGAGGAATGACGAGCGAAGATGAGCGAATCGCGTCGATTCGAGGTGGTTTCGTGGCGGATCAATGGGTTACACGCTTTTTGCCTGTGTAAACCTCCCTCCAACCCCCCGCGAAGCTTGCTCCTCAGCGCGCCAAAATCGTCGCCTTGGTCAGCACGATCGGGGTCCGGGGCGCGTCACGATCGAACGGGCCCACCGCGCCGGTGGGGGCGGCGACCATGCGGTCGGCGACCTCCAGGCCTTCGACCACCCGGGCGAAAACCGTGTAGCCGTGGCCGCCGGGGTGGCGCGGCCCGGCGTTGAGGAAGTGGTTGTCGGCGACGTTGACGAAAAACTGGGCGGTGGCGGAGTGCGGATCCCCGGTCCGGGCCATCGCCACCGTGCCGCGCAGATTGGGCGGTCCGCCGACGGACTCGTTTTGCACCTGGGCACCGGTCGGCTTTTGCTTGTAGTCGGGGGTGAAGCCGCCGCCCTGGGCCATGAAGCCGGGGATCACGCGGTGAAAGATGGTGCCGTTGTAAAATCCGCCGCGGACCAGGTTGAGAAAATTCTCCACCGACTTCGGCGCTTTCGTGGGATCGAGTTCGATCACGATCGCGCCGAGGCTGGTCTCGATCTGCACCCGCGGGCCCGGCTGGGCACTTTGTGCCCCAACCTCGGCCGCGCCGAAAAGCAGGGCGAGCGTGGCGACGAGGGCGATCAGGCGCTTGAGCGACATGGGGCGTTAGTGGAGGTCCGACCAGATCATGCGTTTCAGCGCGTAGAGCATTCCGGTCAGCACCAGGAGGAACAGCAGAACCTTGAGGCCGAGGCGCTTGCGCGCCTCCATCTCCGGCTCCGCCGTCCAGGCGAGGAAGGTGGTGACGTCGCGGGCCATTTGCTCGACGCTCGCCTTGGTGCCGTCGGGGTAATCCACCGAACCCTCGTTCAAGGGCGCGCCCATGGCGATCTGCTGGCCGGGGAAGTGGGTGTTGTAGGACATCCCGTCCGTGAGCTGGAACCCGGCGGGCGGGTCCTTGTAGCCGGCGAGGAGCGCGTGGACGTAATTGGCGCCGCCTTTGCGCGCCTTGATCATCAGCGAGAGATCGGGCGGATGAGCCCCGTTGTTGGCGGCGCGCGCCGCGTTCTCGTTGGCGAACGGCGCCTTGAATTTGTCGGCGGGGCGGCCCGGGCGCTGGAACATCTCGCCCTGGTCGTTGGGGCCGTCGGTCACCTCGACGGTCGCGGCGATGGCCTTGATCTCGTCGGCGCTGAAATTGACCCCGGCGAGGTGGCGGTAGGCGACCAGGCTCAAGGAATGGCAGCTTGAGCAAACCTGACGGTAAACGATCAGGCCCCGGCGCAAGCTCGCGCGGTCGAAGGTTCCGAACACGCCGTCGAAGGACCAGGCCTGCTCCGGCGGCTTGGCCGCACCAGCAGCAGTCGCCGGGGCGGCCGGAGCGGCGAGGAGAAACGCGAGCGCGGCGGCGAGAAGGGATTTGTGCATCGACGGTCTCCTCATGAACCCTTGAGCACCGCGGCGCTGATGCTCTCGGGCACCGCGCGCGGCCGCTCGAACAGGCTGATGAGCGGGATTACGACCAAAAAGTGCAGGAAATAATACGCCGTCGCCGCCTGGCCGAGCGGAATGAAATGCCCTTCGGGCGGGTTGGCGCCGACGTAGCCGAGGATAAAGCAGTCGATCACCAGGATCCAAAAGAACTGGCGGTGGATCGGCCGGTAACGCGCGCTGCGGACCTTGGAGCGGTCGAGCCAGGGCAGGAGCAGAAGGATAAAGAGCGAGGCGAACATGGCGACCACGCCGATCAGCTTGGCCGGGATGAACCAGATGTTGAACGTGATCGCGCGCAGGATCGCGTAGAACGGCAGGAGATACCATTCCGGCACGATGTGCGGCGGCGTCACCATCGGGTTGGCGGGGATGTAGTTGTCGGGCTCGCCGAAGAAGTTGGGCGCGAAGAAGACGAAGCCCATGAACACGATCATGAACACGCCCACCCCGAACAAGTCCTTGATCGTGTAGTAGGGGTGGAACGGAACCGTGTCGCCAGGGTGCTTGATGTCCACGCCGAGCGGGTTGTTGGACTTGACCGTGTGCAGCGCCCACAGGTGCACAAAGACGAGCGCGAAGATGACGAACGGCAACAGATAATGGAGCGAGAAGAAACGGTTGAGCGTCGGATTGTCGACCGAGAATCCGCCCCACAGCCAGGCGACGATGCTGTCGCCGACCAGGGGGATCGCCGAGAACAGGTTGGTGATTACGGTCGCGCCCCAAAAGCTCATCTGCCCCCACGGCAGCACGTAGCCCATGAACGCGGTCGCCATCATGGTGATAAGAATGATCACGCCGATCATCCACAGAAGCTCGCGCGGCGCCTTGTAGGAGCCGTAGTAGAGTCCGCGGAACAGATGGATATAGACGACGATGAAAAAGGCGGACCCGCCGTTCATGTGGACGTAGCGGATCAGCCAGCCGTAATTGACGTCGCGCATGATCCGCTCGACGCTGTCGAAGGCCATGGTGGTGTGCGGCGTGTAATACATGGCGAGCACGATGCCGGTCGCGATCATGATGATCAGCACGACGCCGGCGAGCGAGCCGTAGCTCCACCAATAATTCAAATTGCGCGGCGTCGGGTAATCGATCGCGCTGTGCTGCATCATCGTGAAGATCGGCAACCGGGTGTCGATCCAGCGCACGACCGGGTTGGTCCAGACCGGTGTCGTCATGGGCAGGTTCCCTTCAACCGATCTTCACGGTGGTGTCGTTGACGAAGGCGTAGGGCGGAATTTCGAGGTTCTTGGGCGCCGGGCCCTTGCGGATGCGCCCGGAAGTGTCGTAGTGCGAGCCGTGGCACGGGCAGAACCAGCCGCCGAATTCGCCCTTCGGCTCGCCGGTCTTCTGGCCGAGCGGGATGCAGCCGAGATGGGTGCAGACGCCGACCATGATCAGCCATTCGGGCTTCTTGGCGCGAACTTCGTCCTTCTCGGGGTCGATGAGCGAGGTGGGGTCGGTGGCGCGGGCGGCCTTGATCTCCTCGGGGCCGCGGTGGCGGATGAACACCGGCTTGCCGCGCCAGGTGACGGTGATCGCCTGGCCGAGCTGGATCGGCGCGATGTTGACTTCGGTCGAAGACAGCGCAAGCACGTCGGCGGCGGGGTTCATGCTGTCGACCAGGGGCCAGACCGCGAGTCCGGCGCCGACCGCGCCGACCGCGCCGGTGGCGACGATCAGAAAGTCGCGGCGGCTTTTCTGGTCGTCCGTGTCGAGCGCGCCGGGCGCGGTCGAGGCCGTGCTTGCCATGGAATTTCTCTTCGGCTTTCGTTGTCGCCCGTTGTCGCTGGCGGCGGCGAACGGTCCCGGGAACATCAAAACGGCGGCCGGCCGGCCGCCGTTTTCGCACCCCTGGGGCCCGCCCAATCTAAGGGGAGGCCCGCCGCGAGGCAAGGGTTCGAGGCCCAAGGTCCAAGGCCGCGCGCCCCGAGCCCGTGCACCCCATGACCGAATGCGGATATAAAGGTTTTTCCATGCGCACCGACAAGCCCGGCCCCGCCCGCCCGCGCCCCGATAGTGGCGGACCATTTAATGCGCGCGGGGATTCGCCCGCGCGCCTCCCTTCGGCCGATTCGTTCAGCCCGAGCGCGCACGCGCCAAAAATCCATGACCCGGCGGCGGATCGGGCGCCCGGTCATGTTTCTGGGCGGCCTGCGCCGCCGGGCGTGCGGCTCGCGCTCTATCAGCCGGACATCCCCGGCAACGCGGGCAACATGCTGCGCACCGCCGCCGGCCTGGGCGTGCCGGTGGACCTGATCGGCCCGCTCGGTTTCGCCTTCGACGACAAGCGCCTGAAGCGCGCCGGCATGGACTACCTGAAGTGCGCCGACATCGTCCGGCACGTGTCCTGGGAGGCGTTCCGCCAGGGCCTCGGCGCGCGCCGGCTTCTCCTCCTCACCACCCGGGGCGAGACCGCCTACACCGAGTTCCGGTTCCGCCCGGGCGACGTGATCCTGATGGGACGCGAAAGCGAAGGCGCGTCCGAACATGTCCGCGCCGCCGCCCAGGCACGACTCCGGATTCCGCTCCGCCCCGGGCTTCGGTCCTTGAACGTGGCCGCGGCGGCGGCCATGGTCTTGGGCGAGGCGCTCCGGCAACTGGATGGTTTTCCCCCATGACCGCCGACGGTTACGGCACGCCCGAACACAAAGCCCGCGCCAAGGCGTGGTTCGAATCCTTGCGCGATCGGCTGTGCGCGGCGCTGGAAAAAATCGAGGACGAGGTCCAGGGCCCGGCGAAAGAATTCGGTCCCGCCGGACGCTTCGCGCGGAAGCCCTGGCTCCGGCAGGGAGTCGAGGGAGACGGCGGAGTCATGGCCGCCCTCCGCGGCCGGGTCTTCGAGAAGGCCGGCGTCAACGTCTCAAGCGTGGCCGGCGAGTTCACCGAGGAATTCCGCGCCCGCGTTCCCGGCGCGGGCCAGGACCCCCGGTTCTGGGCCTCGGGCATCTCGGTCGTGATCCACCCCCGCTCGCCCAGGATTCCGATCGCGCACATGAACACGCGCCTGATCGTCACCACCAAGGGCTGGTTCGGCGGCGGCGCCGATCTCACGCCGGTATTCCCGGACGCGGCCGACACCGCCGATTTCCACGTCGCGCTCGGCGCCGCCTGCGACCGATTCGATCCCGAGTGGTATCCGCGCTTCAAGAAGTGGTGCGACGAGTACTTTTATCTTCCCCACCGGGGCGAAGCGCGCGGGGTCGGCGGCATCTTCTACGACGAACTCGCGAGCGGCGACTTCGCCCGCGACTTCGCCTTCACCCAGGCGGTCGGCGAGGCGTTCCTCGAAGTCTATCCCCGCATCGTCCGGCGCCACCTGGACCAGCCCTGGACCGATGCCGAGCGTCAAGCCCAGCTCGTCAAGCGCGGACGCTACGTCGAGTTCAATCTGCTCTACGACCGGGGCACGCTCTTCGGCCTCAAGACCGGCGGCAACACCGAGGCGATCCTGATGTCGCTGCCGCCGCTCACCGCGTGGCCGTGAACATTTCTTTCAGTTCGGCCAGGCACTCTTCCCGCCCGGCCCTGAAGTCGCCTTCGATCCACCAGCGTTCGAGTTCGTGCAACAGTACGCCCATGCGTTCGCCGGCCGGAATCCCGAGCGCCAGCGCGTCGCGCCCTTTCACGGGGAACTGGACCGGGGTCCAGGCCATCGCGTCCCGCACCAGCGCGGTCCAGGCGTCGTTGCGCCCCGGCGGCAGGTGGGAATCTTTTGCGATCTCCTCGGACCAGGCCAGCAGCGCGAGATCGCGCGCGACGTCCGAACCGAGCTCGTGGAACGCGCGGCGGCGGGCACGGACGTCCATCTCCGGGCCGAGCGCGCCCGGCGGCGCAGGCCGCCCAGACGAAAGCCCGGGCGCCGAGGACGCCGCCGGGTCTTTGGGTTGGGGCGCTCGCGCGCCCGGCGGCGCGGCGAGCAGCGCGAAACGGTCGCGCTCGGCATTGGAGAATTTGAGCCGCGCGGCGATGCGAAGCGCGCCCGCGTGGTCCGCGCGCGCGAGCGCGGCGAGGCGGCGGAGCGCATCGGGTTCGAGCCCATCCAGTTTGAGCGCGGTCGTCGTCAGCCACGCCTCGACCCGCAGCCGGCCGATATCCCCGGCCTCGGGCAGAACGCGCTCCAGGACCCGCTCGCTCTGCATGAGCGAGACCGTCGCAGCCGGGTCGGGCGCGAGCAGGATGCGAAACAATTCCGCCCGCACCCGCTCGCCCGAGAGCGTATCGACCAGGGGCGCGAGACCGCGGCAGGCGGAAAGAGCATCCGGATCGAGCGGCGGGCGGCCGAAGGTCGCGTAGAAGCGGAAAAAACGGAGCAGGCGCAGGGCGTCTTCCTGGATTCGCTCGACGGCGCGGCCGACGAAGCGGATTCGCCCCTGGGCGAGATCGAGCATGCCGTCGAAAGGGTCGTAGATGTCGCCCGCGGGCGAGCACGACATCGCGTTGATGGTAAAATCGCGCCGGGCCGCGTCCGCCGCCCAGTCGTCGGTGAAGGCGACCTTGGCCCGCCGTCCGTCGGTTTCGACGTCGATCCGGAGCGTCGTGATCTCGAAGTGGCGCTCGCCGATCACCGCGGTCACGGTGCCGTGCGCGATGCCGGTCGGGATCGCGCGGATGCCCGCGGCATCGAGGAGCGCGATCGCCTTCTCCGGCGGATCGTGGGTGGCGAGGTCGATGTCATTGACGGGACGCTGCGCGAGCGCGTCGCGCACGCAGCCGCCGACGAAGCGCACCTCGGCGCCGTCGCGCCCGAGCGCGGCGACGACGGCGCGCGTTTCCGCAAACTCCATCCACGGCTGGGGCGGGAGCTTGCCGGTCGGCGCCAAGGGCTGTTTGCGATCCTGCATCGGGCGGTCAATAACCGAGGGTCGGCGGCGCGCGCTCGATGTGGCCGGGGATCACGCGTCCGTCCTTGCCCACCACCGGGGGACGATAGACGCCGCCCGGCGGCTCGCCGCCGACGAGCGCGGTCACGACCAAAGCTCCGGCGAAAAGCACAAGACCCGTCGCCGCGAGCCAGTACCACGGCCCCTGGCGCCAGTCGGGCGCGGATGTGCCCTGTTCCGCCGCGCGGCGGGCGGCGAACCAGACCCAGCCGAAATAGACGATGAACGGCGCGAACAGCGGCAGGAGGTACTCGATCAGGATTCGAATCATGTCGCGTCCGGAGCGCGCGGGCTTAACCCCGCGCGCGCTATATGATCCGCCCCTGCCGGGGCGCGGCGGAGGAACTCGTGGAGATTCATCAACATCCCCGCCGTCGCCCCCCAGATGTAATGATCGTGCCAGCGCATGGCGTAGTAGTGGCGCGTCACGCCCTCAAGCGTGCGGCTGTGGCGCTGGTGATTGGCGGGGTCGAGCAGGAATCCGAGCGGAACCTCGAACACATCCGCGACCTCGGTTGGGTCGGGGGCGATCGCGAAGGGGGGCGTGACGAGTCCGATCACCGGGGTCACGTCGAAGCCGGTGCGGGTGACGTAGCGGTCGAGCCGTCCGATCACGCGAATGTGACGGCGATGAAGTCCGACTTCCTCTTCCGTCTCGCGCAGCGCGGCTTCCTCGGGCCGGGTGTCGTCGGCTTCCATATGTCCGCCGGGAAAGCTGATTTGGCCGGCGTGGTGGGCGAGGTTGGCGGTCCTGAGCGTGAACAGGACGGTCGGACTTGGGGTCCTGGCGACGATGGGCACCAGCACCGCCGCTGGGCATAAAACGCTTTTGACGGCCATGTCCGGATTGAGATCGTGGTCGCCGCGCAGCGCCATCCCCGGCGAGCGCGCGTCCGGCGCGCGGCCGTCGAGGGCGGCGAAACGCCGGACCAGCGCGTCCAGGGTGACCGATCCGTCGTGGGCGCTTGCCTTCATGGGTCGAGGTATGTTCAAGAATGTCCGCCTTCAGTTATATTCTGGACCGGGGCGACTCGGATTCGGGCTGTTCCAGGGAAAAGAACGCCCCCGCGCTCCAGACCCCCATGGTCCGGCCGCCCGCGCCCGGCGGCGCAGGCCGCCCAGACGAAAGACCGGGCGCCGAGGATGCCGCCGGGTCATTAAGTTGGGGCGCCTGCGCGCCCGGCCCTTCCACGGCCAGGCCCGCCAATTCATAATACACCGGACGCGCGATCAGGGCGTCCAATCCGGGCCGGACGGCGACATAGGGCTTGGGCCCGCCGCTTCCGGGGTCGCAAGCGATGCGCATGGGGTGGTCGGGGCCGATGAGGACCCAATCGTCCACATTGGTTCTGAGCCGAAGCGTCTGGCTCGTGCCCCCGCCCTCGTGCGCCAATTCGACGCCAAGAAAAGGGGCGTCTTCGACCCGAATACGCGCTTTTTCCACAGGGGTCACCAGCCAGAACGATCCATCTTCGCCGCGCGCGAGAACCCGCGCGAACAGCCGCACCAGTTCTTTGCGGCCGATGGGGCTGCCGTGGTAATACCATGTTCCATCCGCCGCGATCCTGAGGTCGATATCGCCGCAGATCATGGGATTAGGCGACGTTCTCGGGTCTCTGTCCTTCGGCATCGTTGCAACCCTTGGGGAGAAGGCGTCCGTGGCCAACAATCCTCTGACTTCCATTCCATTAGATAAGACAAAGGCGGCCCAGGGCAAATCCCACGATCTCGTCGCCGAAGTCGAGCGGATTGGCTCGGGTATCCGCGCCGCCAAGGCCGCCGTCGGCCGGGTGATTTTCGGCCAGGAACGGGTGATCGAGCAGGTGCTGATCACGCTCTTAGCCTCCGGGCATGCCCTCCTGATCGGCGTACCGGGGCTCGGCAAGACCAAGATGGTGGAGACGCTGGGCGTCGTTCTCGGGCTGGACGCCAAGCGGGTCCAGTTTACCCCCGACCTGATGCCCGCCGACATTCTCGGTTCCGAGGTGCTGGAAGAAACGGACAGCGGCCGGCGCTCGTTCCGGTTCATCCAGGGGCCGGTGTTTTGCCAACTGTTGATGGCCGACGAAATCAACCGCGCGAGCCCGCGCACCCAGTCGGCGCTGCTCCAGGCGATGCAGGAAGGCCGCGTCTCCGTCGCCGGCCACTATCACGCCCTGCCGACGCCGTTCCACGTCCTCGCCACCCAGAACCCGCTCGAGCAGGAGGGCACCTATCCGCTGCCCGAGGCGCAGCTCGACCGGTTCCTGCTGCAAGTGGACGTCGAATATCCCGATCGCGCCGCCGAGCGCGACATCATGCTCAAGACGACCGGGCCCGAGGATCGCCGGCCCGAGCGCGCCATGACGGGCGAAGATCTGATCGCCGCGCAAAAGCTGGTGCGCCGGATTCCGGTTGGCGAAAGCGTGACCGAAGCGATCCTGACCCTGGTCCGCGCCGGTCGTCCCGATTCCTCCGACATTCCCGAGGTGCGCGAGTACGTCGCCTGGGGCCCGGGTCCGCGCGCGAGCCAGGCCCTGATGCTGGGCGCGCGCGCGCGGGCCTTGATGGACGGCCGCTTCGCGCCTTCGATCGACGATGTGCTCGCGCTGACGGCGCCGATCCTGCGCCACCGGATGGCGCTGTCGTTCGCCGCCCGCGCCGAGGGCGTGACGATCGAGAAGATCATCGCGCGGCTTGTCCAGACCGTCGCCTGACACGGCGACCGGGCCGGAGAAATCCATGAAGGCAACCGGCGCCGATCTCCACCACCGGGCCGAACTGCTGACGGCGCCGCTGCCGCCGCTCATGGTCGCGGCCAAGCGCGTCGCCAGCACGGTCGCGCAAGGGGTGCACGGCCGCCGCCGCGTCGGCCAGGGCGAAACCTTCTGGCAGTTCCGCCGCTACCAGCCCGGCGATTCGACGTCGAGCATCGACTGGCGGCGCTCGGCGAAATCGAGTCATCTCTACGTCCGCGAAACCGAATGGGAGGCGGCGCAAAGCGTCTGGTTGTGGCGCGATGCCTCGGCCTCCATGTCCTATGCGTCCGCGCCCGAATTCGCGCCCAAGCGCCGGCGCGCCGAGTTGCTGCTGCTGGCGCTGAGTGTATTGTTAATTCGCGGCGGCGAGCGCGTCGCCGTGCTCGGCGCCGGGCTCCGTCCGGCTTCGGGCCGGACGGTGCTGACGCGGATCGCGCACATGCTCGAAGACGGCGAGCCCGCGACGACGAGCTTGCCCGCACCCGAGGCGTTGCCGCGTTATGCCCGTATCGTTCTTATCGGCGATTTCCTGTCGCCGCTTGCGGAGGTCAAGGCCGCGATCGCCGCCTTCGACGCCTTCGGCGTGCGCGGACATATTCTTCAAGTGCTCGATCCGGCCGAGGAAACGCTCCCCTTTGCCGGGCGGGTGCGTTTTCTCGGGCCCGAGGCGGAAGGCGCGGCGCTGATCGGTCGGGCCGAAACCGCCGGAGCCGACTACGCCCGGGCGATGGCGGCGCATCAGGCGGGGCTTGGCCTTCTCGCCCGCTCGGCGGGCTGGGGTTTTTTCCGCCACCGCACCGATCGTTCGCCGGAGGCGGCGTTGCTCGCGCTCTATCTCGGGCTCGCCGAGCCCGTGTCGGGATAACGTGATCACCCTCGGGCCGTTCGCCTTCGCCGCGCCATGGGCGCTGCTCGGACTGTTGGCGTTGCCGGCGCTCTGGTTCCTGCTTCGCCTGATGCCGCCCGCGCCGCGCGAGGTGGTGTTCCCGCCGGTGCGGATTCTGATGGCGCTGGCGCGGCGCGATGAAACCTCCGCGACCACGCCGCCTTGGCTGATCGCGCTTCGCTTCACGCTTGCCGCCGCCGCGATCCTCGGGCTCGCGCATCCGATCCTGAACGCCGAGCCGGGGCTGAAGGGCTCGGGTCCGCTGGTGCTGGTTCTCGACGACGGCTGGGCGGCGGCGAAAGGCTGGTCCGAACGGACGGCCGCCGCCCTGCGCCTCGCCGATCGCGCGGGGAGAGAAGGGCGCGCGGTGATGGTTTTCGGCACGGCGGCGCGCACCGAGACCCCGGCGCCGGCGCCGCTCTCCGCCGCCGCCGCGCGCCGAACGATCGAATCGATGCGCCCGAAGCCCTGGCCCGCGGATCGCGGAGCGATCGGCCGGGCGCTCTTAGCCTGGGCCGAAGAAACCCGCTCGCCGCCGGCGCCGGTGGCGTGGCTGAGCGACGGCTTGGAAGCCGCCGAGGGGGAAGCGCGCGAATTCGTCGATAAAATCGGCCGGGTCGGCGCGGTCATGCTCGCCGAGCCCCCGCGCGAGAATTTGCCGCTCCTTCTGCGCCCGCCCCGGACCGAGGGCGATGCGCTGGCGCTTACCGCCGATCGGGCCCAAGCGGGCGCCCGGCGCGAGGTTTCCGTCATTGCCTATGGCGACGACGGCCGCCCGCTCGCGCGCGAGCAACTCGTCTTTCCCTCGGGGCGCGCGCACGGCGAAGCGCGCATGGCGCTGCCGTTGGAACTGCGCAACCGGCTCGCCCGCCTCGAAATCGAAAACGAGACGGGCGCGAACGCCGTCGCGCTTGCCGACGAACGTTGGCGCCGCCGCCCGGTCGGGCTCGCGGCCGTGGGAACGATCCAGGAGAACCAGCCCCTGCTCGGCGATCTTTACTATCTCGAGCGCGCGCTCGAGCCGTGGGCGGAAGCCCGCCGCGCGCCGATCGCCGAACTGCTCGCGCGCGCGCTTGCGGTGCTGGTGCTCGCCGATCCCGGCCCGTTTCCGGCAACCGATGCGGCGGTGCTCGCGCGCTGGATCGAGACGGGCGGCGTCGCCGTGCGTTTTGCCGGCCCCCGACTTGCGACCGCGACCCAAAACGTCTCGGGCGAGAATCCCGATCCATTCCTGCCGGTGCGGTTGCGCGCCGGCGACCGCGTCGTCGGCGGAGCCCTGACCTGGGAACGCCCGGTCCCGCTCGCGGCTTTCGACGACAAGAGCCCGTTCTTCGGGTTGCCGGTGTCCGCGGACGTGCGCGTGCGCCGACAGGTCCTGGCCGAACCCGCCCTCGATCTCGCCGAGCGCACCTGGGCCCGGCTCGCGGACGGCACGCCGTTGGTGACGGCGGAGCGGCGCGGGCGCGGCTGGCTGGTGCTGATCCACGTCACCGCCAACGCGCAATGGTCGGATTTGCCGCTGTCGGGTTTGTTCGTCGGGATGCTCCAGCGTCTGGTCGCGCTGAGCCAAGGCGTGGCCGGGCATCTTGCGGGTCCGCCGCTCGCGCCCGAGGCGACTCTCGACGGATTTGGCCGGCTAGGGCACCCGCCCGCGGACGCCCAGGCCATTACCGCCGAAGCGTTCGCCGGCACGCGCGTCGGCCCGCGCCATCCGCCCGGTTTCTACGGCGAGCGCGGCGGCGTGCGCGCCCTCAATCTCGCCGATTCGGTTCCGTTGCTGAAGGCGTTTCCGCGGCCCGTGAACGTCGAAACGATCGCTTACGGCTCGGGGATAGAGACGGACCTGCGCCCGTGGCTGCTCGGGCTCGCGTTCGTGCTTTTGCTCGCCGATCTGGTGGCGAGCCTCGCGCTCCGCGGGCTTTTGTTCCCGCGCCCGAGCGCCGCGTTCGCGCTGGCGCTGGCGCTGGCGTTCGTCCCGCCGGCGTTGGCGCAAGAGCGGCGTTCAGGCACGGTCGCGCGCAACCCGGAGGCCGTCGCGCTCGCGGCGAGCGCTGATCCCACGCTCGCCTACATTCTCACCGGAAACCGCGAGACCGATGCAACCAGCCGCGCCGGGCTCGAAGGTCTCGGGGCCATCCTCAGGCGCCGCACCGCCGCCGAGATGGGCCCGCCGATCGGGGTCGATCCGGAGCAAGACGAGCTCAGCTTCTTCCCGCTCATCTATTGGCCGATCGAGGGCGGACAACTGCCGCTCGGCGCGGGCGCCCAGGCGCGGCTCAATACCTTCATGCGCCAGGGCGGCACGATCCTGTTCGATTCGCGTGGCGGCGAAGGCGAAAGCATCGCGGCCTTGCGCGCGCTCGCCCGCCAGCTCGATCTCCCGGCGCTGGAACCGGTCGGGCCCGATCACGTGCTGACGCGCACGTTCTATCTGTTGCAGGAATTTCCCGGCCGCTATCCCGGCGGGCGGTTGTGGGCCGAGCGGGCGGGCGAGCGCGTCAACGACGGCGTGTCTTCGGTCATCGTAGGCGGCGGCGACTGGGCGGCGGCCTGGGCGGTGGACGACGCGCACCGGCCGCTCTTTCCGGTCGTTCCCGGGGGCGAGCGCCAGCGCGAGTACGCCTACCGCTTCGGCGTCAACGTGGTGATGTACGTGCTGACCGGCAATTACAAATCGGACCAAGTCCACGTTCCGGCGATCATGCAGAGGTTGCGCCGATGACGAGTATTGTCTTCGCTCCGCTCGTTCCGGCGTGGCTGGCGCTGCCGCTTGCGGCCGTTGCAATCCTGCTGCTCGGGTTCGCGCTCTGGCGCCGTGCCCCGGGCGCGCTTTTGCGCGCCGCCGCGCTCGGCCTGCTCGCGCTCGCGATCCTCGACCCGCGCCTGGCCGAGGAGACCCGCGAGACCCGCCCCGATGTCGCCGTGATCGCGCTCGATCGCAGCGCGAGCCAAAGCGTGGACGGCCGCGGGGAGCGCACCGACGCGGCGCTCGCCGACTTGCGCGCGGCGCTCGGCCGGCTCGGCAACGTCGAAGTGCGCGAGATCGAGGTCAAGGACGACGAGGGCGGTCGCGGCGCCGAGGCCGAGGGCACACGACTCTACACCGCATTGGAACGCGCGCTCGCGCAAGCGCCGCGCGGCCGGATCGGCGCCGCGTTCGCGTTGACCGACGGCCAAGTCCACGACGCGCCCGACGCGGCGGCGGCGAAGAACGCCGCGGCCGTCGTCGCCGGGCCGGTTCATGTTTTGCTCACCGGCCGGACGGCCGAGCGCGACCGGCGGGTGGTGATCGAGCGGGCGCCGGGTTTCGCCATCGTCGGCAAGGAAACGTCGCTCGGGTACCGCATCGACGATCCCGAAACCGGCGTCAGTTCCGTGACCGGGCGCAGGCTGGCGCGGGTCAAGATCGTCCGCGACGGAACGCCCGTCGAGGACTCGCTCGTGCCGGTGGATGCGCCCCAGACCCACGCGTTTATCGTCGAGCACGCTGGTCCGACGCTGATCGAGATCGAGGCCGAAGCGGTTCCCGGCGAATTGACGCTCGCCAACAACCGGGCGCTGGTCACCGTCAACGGCGTGCGTGAGCGGCTGAAAGTGCTGCTCGTCTCGGGCCAGCCCCACCCCGGCGAGCGCACCTGGCGCAACCTGCTGAAATCCGACCCGGCGGTGGAGCTGATCCATTTCACCATCTTGCGCCCGCCGGAAAAGGACGACTTCACGCCCATTGTCGAACTCGCGCTCATTCCGTTTCCGGTCCAGGAGCTGTTCGAGGTCAAACTCAAGGAATTCGACCTGATCGTGTTCGACCGCTATCTCGAGCGCGACATCATCCCGCCTTCGCATTTCCGCAACATGGAGCGCTACGTCCGCGACGGCGGCGCGCTGCTCCTCTCCGCCGGGCCGGAGTTCGCGGGCGCGCGCAGCTTGGGCCGCACCGCGATCGGGTCGGTGCTGCCCGCGCAGCCGACCGGCCGGGTGACGGAAGGGGCGTTCCGGCCGCTGTTGACGGACACGGGCCGGCGCCATCCGGTGACCGCGGACCTGACCCCGGTCGTTCCGCCGGTCGGCGCGGGCGCGAGCGCGACGCCCGGCGGACTTGCCCGCGCGGAGGGCACACCAACATGGGGACGCTGGTTCCGCCTGATCGAAACCACGCCCCGTTCCGGGCACGCGATCGTGGAAGCGGGGCCGGGCCGTTCGCTTCTGATGGTGGACCGAGTCGATAAAGGCCGAGTCGCCCTGTTCGCGTCCGATCACATCTGGCTGTGGGCGCGCGGCTTCGACCAAGGCGGGCCCCACGCCGAGATTCTGCGGCGCCTGGTTCATTGGCTGATGAAAGAGCCCGATCTCGAGGAAGAACGTCTGACCGCGGAAGCGAAAGGCGCGGAAATCGTCGTCACCCGCCGCAGCCTCGCCGATGCTCCGGTCAGCGTCACCGTGACCGCGCCTTCGGGACGGGTAACGACGGTGGAGATGAAACCCGATCCCGCCACGCCAGGCCGCGCGAGCGCGCGTGTTCCGACCGACGAGCGCGGCTTGCACCGCCTCGGCGACGGCCGGCTCGCCGCCTTCGCCGTCGTCGGCGCGTTGCATTCGCTCGAATTCGCGGACCTGCGCGCCAACGCCGACAGGCTCGCGCCGCTCGCGCGCGCCACCGGCGGCGGCGTCTTCTGGTTGGCGAATGGAATTCCCGAGGTGCGCGGGGTGCGCGCGGGCCGCGACGCCGCCGGGCGCGGCTGGATGGGCCTGCGCCGCAACGAAGCGTTCGCCGTCACCGGCATCCGCCAAATCCCGCTCCTCCCGCCGCTCTTGATGCTGGCCGCCGTGTTCGCGGCGCTCGCGCTTGCGTGGTGGCGGGAGGGACGCTGAAGCGTTTCAACGCGGCTTGAGGCCGCGGATGTAGGCGATCAAATCCTCGATCTCGGCGCGGCTGAGATTGAGGTTCGGCATCGGCGGGTTGGGGTCGGCGAGCCAGCCGCGCAGGCGTTGCTCGGTCAAGGCCGGGTCGGCGGCGATCTGGGCGAAGGGCGGGCCGACGTCCGTTCCCGACCCTAACTTCATTCCCGGGCCGGGGACATGACAGGATACGCACCAGCGCGCGGCCATGCGCGCGCCCTGGTCCGATCGGCGGCGGCGGCCGGGGCGCGAGGGGCGCGAGCAGCGCCAGGGTCCAGATCAATCGTTTCAGGGTCATCGTCGCCGCGCTCGTCGTTCGCTTCGGTTGTGTGCTAGACATCCACCTCGGACGTAGTCGTAAACCGGTCGGTCCGCAATGAGCCGTCGAGTGTGGCGGACGGGATGGGACATGAACAGGGCACGGCAAATAGCGTGGGCGTTGCTGTGGGCGCGGGCGTGCGGGGCGCTGTCGGTGTCCCTGCCTTTTGTCTTGGCGGCCTTCGCCGCCGGGCGCGCACGCGCCAAAATCCAAAGACTCGGCGGCGTTCTTCGCGCCCTGCCTTTTGTCTTGGCGGCCTTCGCCGCCGGGCGCGCACGCGCCAAAATCCAAAGACTCGGCGGCGTTCTTCGCGCCCTGCCTTTTGTCTTGGCGGCCTTCGCCGCCGGGGCCGCCGAGCCGGAGAGCGTCGATCTCGAGCTCGTTCTCGCCATCGACGTTTCGGGCAGCATCGATCCCGAGGAGGCGGCGTTGCAACGCCGCGGTTACGTCGGCGCCCTCCAGGACGAGCGCGTGATCAACGCGATCAAAGCCGGCTTTCACGGCCGCATCGGTGTCACCTATTTCGAATGGGCGGGCATCCACCACCGGCGCACGGTCGCCGACTGGGCCACGATCGGCGACGCGGCGTCGGCCCGTGCGTTCGCCGACTGGATCGAGGCGCAAGCCATCGGCGCCGGGGCGTGGACCTCGATCTCGGGCGCGATCGAATTCGCGCTCCAGCGCTTCGCCGACAGCCCCTACAAGAGCCGGCGCCGCGTGCTCGACATTTCCGGCGACGGACCCAATAACAACGGCCCCTTCGTGGTCGAATGGCGCGACCGGGCGCTGGCGCAAGGAATCATCATCAACGGGTTGCCGATCGTCAACGATCGGCCGAGCCGCTGGGGCCTGCCGCCGTTTCTCGACCTCGACCTCTATTTCGAGGACTGTGTCATCGGCGGGCGCGGCGCGTTCATCGTGGTGGCGAAAAATTTTGCCGACTTCGCCTCGGCGATTCGCCGCAAGCTGATCCTGGAGATCGCGGATTTGCACCCGTCGCAAGCGGGGCGTCTCGTTCCCGCGGCCGAACACATCCGCCCGCGCGGGCGCTCAGGTCCCCGTCCGCCGTGCGACTCCGGCGAACAGGAACGCATGCAACGCCGGATCGACCGCTGAAGGAAAATCCATGGGCATCCGGGGAATTCGGGTTGCGGCGTGGGTGTTCGCAGGCTTGGCGGTGCTTAGCGCGGCCGCGCCCCGGGCGGAGCTCGCGGGCTTAACCCCGCGCGCAGTATTAGATACTGCGCTCCTATCGGGGCGCGCCGAAATTCCGGTCGATCTCGAGCTGGTGCTCGCCGCCGACGGTTCCGGCTCGATCGACGACGAGGAATTGAAGTTCCAGCGCCACGGCTACGCCGAGGCGCTGGCGCATCCGCGCGTGCTGGCGGCGATCCAGTCGGGTTTCCACAAGACGATCGCGGTCGCCTACATCGAGTGGGCGCGCCCCAGTCCCAGCACATCATCGCCGACTGGACGGTGATCCGCGACGAAGCCTCGGCCCGGGCCTTCGGCGCGACGCTGATCGGCACCCCGCGCGCCGCCTGGGGCTACAACTCGATCTCCAACGCCATCGCTTTTTCCGCCCACCTGATCGAAACCAACGCCTACAAGGGCACCCGGCGGGTCATCGATGTCTCGGGCGACGGGCCGCAGATCGGCGGTCGGCCCCTGGAAGAGGTCCGGCGCGAGACGGTTGCCCAAGGCATCACCATCAACGCCCTGGTGATCGAGACCTCGGCCGGGAGCCTGCGCGGCCCCGGGGGCATTTCGCTCGTCGAGCATTACGAGCGCGATGTCATCGGCGGCGCCGGCGCCTTCATCGCGGTCGCGCGCGAGCGCGGCCGATTCTCCGAGACGGTCCTCAAGAAGCTTGTGCTGGAGATCGCGGGCGTGGGAGAAACGGCGAACCCATGATCCTCATCGGCCGGTATCGCTCGCCCTTCGTCCGCCGCGTCGCGGCGACCCTGAAGCTCTACGGCATTCCCTACGAGCGCCGGGTGCTTTCGACCATCACCGACGGCGATGCGATCCGCGCGGTCAATCCCTTGGGCCGGGTGCCGGCGTTGATTCTCGATTCGGGCGAAACCCTGATCGAGAGCGTGGCGATCCTCGATTATCTGGACGAAACGGCGGGACCGGCGCGGGCGCTGGTTCCGCCCCGGGGCGCTGGTCGCCGCGAAGTGCTGCAACGGGTCGCGATGACGATCGGCGCGGTCGAAAAGGCGGTGGCGCTCGCCTATGAAATCCAGCGCCGACCCAAGCAACTGATCTACCCCGAGTGGGCGGAAAAACTGCAAGGCCAGGCCCGGGCCGGGCTCGCCGAGATCGACCGGGCGCTCGGCCCGGACAAGCAATGGCTGGCGCTCGGGCGGCTCACCCAGGCGGATGTTTCTGCGGTCGCGACCTGGGACTTTCTCGGCAACATGCTGGCCGGCACGTTCGCGCCCGCCGAATTTCCCCGCTTGGCCGCGCTCTCCGAGCGGGCCAATCGCCTGCCCGCTTTCGCCGAGACCCATCCGAGCCTCGACACCTGAATAATTATCAGTGCAGCGAACCGGATGGTGTCTTCAGCGCATCCGCCACCGCGCGCCGCCGCCGCCGCCGTCACTCGGCGGCGGCGTCGCGGTAGCTCTCGATCGGCGGGCAGGTGCAGACCACATGCCGGTCGCCGTAAACGTTGTCCACTCGCGCCACCGGGGGCCAATACTTGCCCGCCTTGAGGGACGGAAGTGGAAACGCGGCGATCTCGCGGCTGTAGGGGTGGGTCCATTCGTCGGCCGCGATCTGGTCCGCGGTGTGAGGGGCGTTCTTGAGCGGGTTGTCCGCGCGCGGCCAATCGCCCCGCTCGATCCGCGCGATCTCGGCCCGGATCGCGATCATCGCCTGGACGAATCGGTCGAGTTCGGCCTTGGGTTCGGATTCGGTCGGCTCGACCATCAGCGTGCCCGGCACCGGAAACGACATGGTCGGCGCGTGAAACCCGTAGTCCATCAGCCGCTTGGCGATGTCCTCGGCGGTGACGCCGCTCGACTCCTTGAGCGGGCGGGCATCGAGGATGCACTCGTGCGCGACCAATCCGTTTTGGCCGGTGTAGAGGACGGGGTAATGGGGAGCGAGTCGCTTCGCGACGTAATTGGCGGCGAGCAGCGCGGATTCGGTCGCGCGTTTCAATCCGTCGCTGCCCATCAGCGCGATATAGCCCCAGCTGATCGAGAGCACGCCGGCCGAACCCCACGGCGCCGCCGCGACCGGGCCGATGCCGCTCGCGGGTCCCGCTTCCGGCGCGAGCGGGTGGTTGGGGAGATAGGGCGCCAGGTGCGCGGCCACGCCGATCGGGCCGACGCCGGGGCCGCCGCCGCCGTGCGGAATCGCGAAGGTCTTGTGCAGATTGATATGCATCACATCGGCGCCGAGTTCGGCGGGGCGGCAGTAGCCGACCAGCGCGTTGAGATTGGCGCCGTCCATGTAAACCTGGCCGCCGTGGTCGTGGACGACGCGGCAGATGTCGCGAATTCCGGCCTCGAACACGCCGTGGGTCGAGGGGTAAGTGACCATCAGGGCGGCGAGACGGTCCCGGTTGGCCGCCGCCTTGGCGCGCAAATCGGCGAGATCGATGTTGCCTTGCGCGTCGCACGCGACCACCACGACCGAGAGCCCGGCCAAGGTCGCGCTCGCTGGGTTGGTGCCGTGCGCGCTCGCCGGGATCAGGCAAATGTCGCGCCCGCGCTGGCCCTTGGTCGCGTGAAATTTGCGGATCGCGAGCAGCCCCGCGTATTCCCCTTGCGACCCGGCGTTGGGTTGGAGCGAGATGGCGGCGAAGCCGGTGATTTCCATTAGCCGTTTTTCCAAATCCCGGATCATGGCGAGATAACCCTCGGCCTGGTCGAGGGGCACGAACGGATGAACGTCGGCGAAGCCCGGCCAGCCGATGGGGAGCATTTCGGCGGCCGCGTTCAGTTTCATGGTGCACGAGCCGAGCGGGATCATGGCGCGATTAAGCGCAATGTCGCGGTCCTCGAGGCGCTTGAGAAAGCGCATCATCGCGGTTTCCGAATGGTGCGTATTGAACACCGGATGGGCGAGGAAGGGCGTCGCGCGCCGGAGCGCACCCGGGATCGCATCCGGGGTCGCCGCGTCCAGTTCGGCCGGGGCGAAGGCGGATTTCTTCCCCCCGAAAGCGGTCCAGACCCGGACGAGGTCTTCTTCGGTGGTGGTTTCGTCGGTCGAAATGCCAATTTTTCCGTCGCCGAAGTCGCGCAAGTTGACGCCGAGCGCGCGGGCGCGATCGAGCACGTCGGACGCCTTTCCCTTGGGTCGGGCGGTGACGGTGTCGAAGAATGCGGCGTTCTCGACCGCGACGCCGAGTTTCCCGAGACCCGCCGCCAGGATCGCGGCCAGGCGATGGGCGCGCAACGCGATGCGGGTCACGCCTTCGGGCCCGTGGTAGATGGCGTAGAACGCGGCGATGTTGGCGAGCAGAACCTGGGCGGTGCAGATGTTGCTGGTCGCTTTTTCGCGCCGGATGTGCTGCTCGCGAGTCTGGAGCGCGAGCCTAAGCGCGGGTTTGCCGCGGGCGTCCACGGAAACGCCGATCAGGCGTCCCGGGATCTGGCGGCGGTGTTCCTCGCCGACGGCCATGAACGCGGCGTGCGGCCCGCCGAAGCCCATCGGCACGCCAAAGCGCTGGAAGCTGCCGACCGCGACGTCCGCCCCCCACTCTCCGGGGGGAATCAGAAGCGCGAGCGCGAGCGGATCGGCGGCGACGGCGAGCAGCGCCCCGGCGGCGTGGATTCTCTCCGCGAGCACCCGCCAATTCTTTACGGCCCCTGTCGTGTCGGGATATTGGACGAGGACGCCGAACACGCGGGCCGGATCGAGGTCGCGTTCGGGATCGCCGGTCTCGACCCCAAGGCCGAGCGGTTCGGCCCGGGTGCGCACGACCGCCAGCGTCTGGGGATGGCAGGCGGCGTCGGCGAACAGGACTGTGCTTTCGGAGCGCGCGACCCGCTTCATCAGGGTCATCGCCTCGGCCGCGGCGGTCGCTTCGTCGAGCAGCGAGGCGTTGGCGACGGGAAGCCCGGTGAGATCCACGGTCATCTGCTGGAACGCGAGCAGCGCCTCCATGCGCCCTTGCGAGATTTCCGCCTGATAGGGCGTGTAGGCGGTGTACCAGCCGGGATTTTCGATCACGCCCCGCACGATCGTCGCCGGCGTCACGGTGCCGGAATAACCGAGCCCGATCATGGATTTGATCGGACGATTGCGCGCGGCGAACGCGCGCAAGGAGGCGAGCGCCTGGGCCTCGCTCAACGGCGCGAACGCCGGCACGCCCCCGGTGCGGATGGCGGCGGGCATGGCGGCGCAGGCAAGCGCGCCCAGGGAGCCATAGCCGAGATCCGCGAGCATGGCGTCGGTCTCGGCCCGGTTCGGGCCGATGTGGCGGCGGACGAATTCGCCGGTGGCGGAAAGATCGGCAAGCGTCGGCCGGGACATCAGTGCAATCCCCCGACGTAGGCGTCGTAGGCGGCCTTGTCCATGGCGTCGTTCAGGTCCGCCGGATTGGCGAGCTTGATCTTGTAGAACCATCCCTCGCCTTCGGGCGCGCTGTTGACGGTGGCGGGATTGTCGGCAAGCGCGCCGTTGATCGCGACGATTTCGCCCGCGGCGGGGGCATAGACTTCGCTCGCCGCCTTGACCGATTCGACCACCGCGGCTTGGGCGCCCTTGGCGAACTTGGTTCCAACCGCGGGCAGCTCGACAAACACGATATCGCCGAGTTGCTTCTGGGCGTAATCGGTGATGCCGACGAGCGCGACAGCGCCCTCGATGCGGATCCATTCGTGCTCTTTGGTGTAGCGGACGGTCATGGGCGATCTCCTGGGCGCTAGCGGGTTGAATGGTAGCGGTGGGGAACGAACGGGAGCGGCACTACGCGGGCCGGCAGCGGTCTGTCGCGAACGATGGCGTCAAGCAGCGTCCCCGGGCTGGCGGAGTTGCGGGCGACGTAGCCCATCGCCACCGGACCATTCACCGTCGGGCCGAAGCCGCCGCTGGTGATCGCGCCGACGGGGGTTCCGTCGGGAAGGGCCAAGCCGGCCCCGGCGCGGGCAGGGGCCTTGCCTTCGGGGCGGATGCCGACCCGGATGCGCCGAGGCTCCTCGCTGAGTTGGCCGAGGATCACGGCCGCGCCGGGGAAGTTTTTTTCCGCGCGGCGGCGCCTCCCGACGGTCCAGGCGAGATTGGCCTCGATCGGCGTCGTCGTTTCGTCGAGGTCCTGGCCGTAGAGGCAAAGCCCGGCTTCGAGGCGCAAAGAGTCGCGCGCGCCGAGTCCGGCCGGCTTCACGCCGGGCATGGCGAACAGGCGCTCGGCGAGTTTTTCCGCGAATTCCGCCGGGCACGAGATTTCAAATCCGTCCTCGCCGGTGTAGCCCGAGCGGGTGACGAAACAGGCGATGTCGGCGACGAGCATGTCCGCTCCGGCCATGAACGGAAGTTGGTCGGCCAGGGGCGCCAGGCGCGCCAGCGCCGCCGCCGATGCCGGGCCCTGCAGGGCGAGCAACGCGCGATCGGGATACAGCTCGATCCGGGCCGAGCCCTTGAGGCCGCGGGCGAGATGGGGAAAGACGATATCCTTGCGCGAGGCGTTGACGATCAGTCCGATGCGATCGTCGCGGCGCGTCGCCATCAGGTCGTCGACGATCCCGCCCCGGTCGTTGGTCAGGAACGTGTAGCGCATGCGCCCGGCCTTGAGTCCGGCGATGTCGCCGGGGACGAGCGTCTCTAATTGGGACGCGGCGTCGGCGCCGACGATCGCCGCTTGGCCCATGTGCGAAACGTCGAACACGGCGGCCCCGGCGCGCACGTGATTATGTTCGGCGAGAATGCCGCCTTGGTAGTGGAGCGGCATGAGGTAGCCCGCGAACGGCACCATCTTGGCGCCGAGCGCGCGGTGCAGCCGCTCGAGCGGCGTGGCCTTGAGAGTTTCGGGCGGGGCGTCGGTCACGGGACTCTTCCTCGGGCGCGCAAAAAATCAAGGGCGTGCGGTCCGGACAAGCGCATGTCCGAACCGGACGCCCCCTCTGTCTTGCGACCTGAAAGATCCCCGGCCTTGCGCCGGACGCCGCTCGCGCGGGTATCCGAGCCGGTTACATCTTCGGTGAGAATCCCGCGCCGCCTGCGACGGGGATTCTACTTTCCAGAGTCTCGTTTGCCGCCGCGGTCCTTGAGGCCTGAGAGATTCCGGGGGAATTGCTCCTTCGGCGCCGTCGGGCCTCGATGTTCGGCCCGGCGGACTCTCCCGCGACAGCGTCTTTGAGACGCGTGTCCGAATGGAAGTCTAGACCCGGGCGCGGGAAATGCAACTGCTTAAACGGGTGGGTCCTAGCGGGCGCGTTGCTGATCGAGGCGGGTGCGGCGATTGAATTCGAGCTGTTCGTCGGAAAGCTGGAATCCGACGAAAATCGTGAAGTTCTTTCCGCTTTGGCCGGCGCCGATCGGAACCTTCATTTCCACCGTGTCGTCGGTCAGCACCATGCGGGTGACGTTGCCGGGAAACTGGGCGGCGAGATCGAACACGTTCTTGCTCACCGGCTCGCGTTGGGCATCGGTCAGCGTGACGAAGTACCGGTAAGACGCGATGCGGTCGCGGTTGACGGGTCCCCGTTCGGCCTCGATCGCGAGGTAAACCCGGACCGACATGACGCCGGTGCGATCTTTGTTCATCTCGTATTCGCAGTCGGCGAATATCCGGATGAGCCGGCCGCTGTAGGAAATGTCGAGGATGTCCCGTCCCGGTCCGTCGCGGAATTGGACCATATGCTCGGCGTCGCCGAGGATCACGGCGCGCGAACAAGGGCCCGGCGGCGGTTCTTTCTTGGTGAACAGACCGCACGCCGCCAGCAGCAACCCGAGGCCGACGAGGGTGAAAACGGATAGGACTCGCCGCTTCACAACCGGGGCCGTTTCAAATCTTGTTATGGGTTCCGTCGCAGCGGGGACGGTTCTTGGTCGCCTTGCAGCCGCAAAAATTGACGGACTCGTCCTTTTCGGCGGCGAACTGGATCGGGCGGAAGACGGTGCCGGTGTGGGAACCGTCGCAGAACGGCTGCTTCTTGCTTCGGCCGCAGGCGCACCAGAAATATTTTTTTCCCGCTTCGACCGGGACGGCGTAGGGTTTTTTTTGCGGTACGAGGGCCTGGTCGGATTCGCTCATGGTCCCTTGAAGGTCTCCCGAAGTTCGGCTTAGAGGCGCGCGACCGACTGTAACCAAGCCCTATCCCGGGAACAAGCGATGATTAGGGATTAGGGCTCGATCTGCATCAGGACGGCGGTCAGCCGGGCAAAGGCCCGCGCCCGGCCCCGGGCGTTCTCGATGCTGCCGGCGATGTCGAGTCCGCGACGGAAGATGGCGCGCGCCGCTTCCGTCTCGCCCAATCGGGCACGCGCGATCGCGATTTCGCCGAGCATCCAGGTTTGATCGAGACGGCTTTTGATCTCGCGCGTCGCGCGATCGGCCTGGGCCTCGATCGCGCGAGCCTGATCGGCGTTGGCGCCGCCGCCCACGGCCGAGGCGAGGGTCCATAAAGTCTGCGCGCGCAACGCATCGTCGCCGATTTGTTCGGCCACCGCCGCCGCGGCCGCGAAGGCGGCTTGGCGCGCGCCCTGGTTTTTTTCCGCGGCGGCGATTCCGGTCATGGCGAGCGCGATCCGGCTGAGCGCATAGGCCTTGGCGAAGGGATAGGCGATCCGATCGGCGGCGGCGAACGCGTCGGCCAAGGTGGCTTCGGCCGCGCGGCGGTTTCCGGCCCGCGCTTGCGCCGCCGCGACCGGCCCGAGCGCCCCGGCGCGGTGGTGGGTCTCGCCGATCGTGCTCGCGAGCGCGAGCGCGGTGGCGACGTTGCCGGCGAGCGCTTCCTGGGTCACGGCGGTGATGAGGACCGGGATGTGATCGGGCTTGTCGGGAATGTCCTTGAGCAGGCGCAGGGATTCGTTGGTGCGGCGCAATTCGGCGAACGCGGCCGCGACCGGGCTTAGCGCCGCGCCGGCGGCGGACGCGGGCTGGGCGCGGGCCAGGGCTTCGGCTTCCCCGAGAATCCGGTCGGCGGCGGCGGCATCGCCGGCGCGGGCGAGCGTTACCGCCTCGCGGGCAAGGAAGGTCACGCGGTGCCGCGGGTCCGCCAAGGCTTGGGTGGCGGCGGCGAGACGGAGCGCGGCGGCGCGGGCCTCCTCGGGCCGTCCCGACCGGATATGGATGTCGGCGATCGCGGCGAGCGCCTCGGTCCGTTTCACGGGGTCGGGGATGGCTTCGGCGGCGGCGATCGCGTCGGCGGCGAAGCCGCCCAGGGCCAGGGCCTCGGCGATGTCGCGCAGCGCCACCATGATCAGGCGCGGGTCGCGGATGCGCCGGGCCGTGTCCCGGGCGCCGCGGGCAAGTCCGGCGCGCGCCTGGACCACCAGGATTTCGCCCAGCGACCAATCGCGCATCTCCTTGTCGGCGACTCCCTTCGAGCTTTCCACCGCTTCGGCGAGCAGGCATTGGGCCGTCGGCTGCTTGAGGCAAGGCGCGATGTCGCGCGTCGGATCGGTCTGCTCCGCGATCTCGTCGGCGATCAGATCGCGCGTCGCCGGGTTGGCGAGCAGGGTGGAGCGGGCGGCGCGAATATTTTCCTCGCGCGCTTTTTCCAGGTTGCCGAGCAGTTCGTTGACCTTGTCGCCGGTGTCGAGGCGCTCGGCGAGCGCCTCGCTCGGCTGGCCGGTTTCGGGCACCCCGATCATGCGCTGGTATTTGCGGATCGCGACTTCGGTGTCGGGATTGAGGCGCCCGTCGGCACGGCCCTCGTAAAGCCCGATGGCGGCGAGCGCGCGCTGGATGCGCAGCACCAAATCCAGGGGTTTGAGGACGCGCCCGTTCTCGAGCGCCGGTCCGAGCGTGGTCTGGGCGGGCTTCGGCTTCGCGGCGCGGGCGGGCTTGACCCCGTCCGAGAGCCAGACGGCGGCGAGCAAAATCGCGACCAATCGGAGGGCGTGCGACATGAAAAGACGATGGGTCGAGGACATGAACGCTTCCCTACGGGGGCCGGGGCAATTATATACGCTCTCGGCGGTATATGCGCTCTTAACGCCGCCCAGCCGCCGGAGCGGGATCATGGCCGTTTATACCGAGGTTTCCGACGAGGATCTGGTCGCCTTTGTCGCCGAATACGATATCGGCGAGGCGCTTTCGTGCAAGGGCATCGCCGAGGGAATCGAGAACACCAACTACCTGCTCGGCGCCGGCGCCGGGACCTTCATCCTCACCCTCTACGAGAAGCGGACGGCGCCCGAGGATTTGCCGTTCTTCCTCGGCCTGATGGAGCATCTCGCCGCCCGGGGCGTTCCCTGCCCGGTGCCGGTCAAGGGTCGCGACGGGAAGTCGCTGCGCCGGCTCGCCGGGCGTCCCGCCGCGATCGTCACGTTCCGGGACGGCATGTGGCCGCGCCGGGTGACTGCCGACCATTGCGCCCAGCTCGGTGGGGCGCTGGCTCGAATGCACGTCGCCGGCCAGGACTTTCAACTCCGCCGCGCCAACGGCCTCGCCCTTGGCGCGTGGCGGGGATTGCTGGCGAAAAGCCTCGCCCACGCCGACGAAGTCCGCCCCGGCCTCGGCGCCCAGCTCACCGCCGAGCTCGATCATCTTGAGGCGCACTGGCCCCGCGATCTTCCCGCCGGGGTCATTCACGCCGATCTTTTCCCCGACAACGTTTTCTTCCATCACGGCGAGCTATCGGGGGTGATCGATTTCTACTTCGCCTGCCGGGACGCCTTCGCCTACGACGTCGCCATCTGCCTCAATGCCTGGTGCTTCGAGCCCGGCAACAGCTTCAACGTCACCAAGGCGCGCAAAATGCTGTCCAACTACCGCAAAGAGCGGGCGTTTTCCGACGCCGAAATCGAGGCCCTGCCGCTGCTCGCCCGCGGCAGCGCGCTCAGGTTCCTTCTCACCCGGCTCTACGACTGGGTGCACACGCCGCCCGACGCATTGGTCACGCGCAAGAACCCGATCGAATACTGGGACAAGCTCCGCTTTCACCAAGGCGTGAAAAGCGCCGGCGAATACGGGCTCAAATGAGCGTGCAGTCCAAGGACACGGTGGAGATTTTCACCGACGGCGCCTGCAGCGGCAATCCCGGGCCGGGCGGATGGGGCGCGGTGCTGCGCTGGCGCGGCCACGACAAGGAACTGTACGGCGGCGATCCCCAGACCACCAACAACCGCATGGAATTGATGGCGGCGATCGCGGCACTCGAATCCTTGAAGCGCGGCGCGCGGGTCGGGCTCCACACCGACAGCCTCTATCTCAAGGACGGGATCACCCGCTGGATCAACCGCTGGCAGGCCAACGGCTGGCGCACCGCCAACCGAAAGCCGGTCAAGAACGAAGACCTCTGGCGGCGGCTTTTGGCCGCGATCGAACGCCACGACGTGGCCTGGCATTGGATCCGCGGCCACACCGGACATGCGGAGAACGAGCGCGCCGACGCGCTTGCCCGCCGGGGCGTCGCCCGGGCGATGGCGGAGACGGACGATCGGCCATGACCGCCGCGCCGCGCGATCCGTATTGCCGCCACGATCGGGGCCGCTGGCCCGAGATCTGTTTCCACACGATTTACGCCCCCCCCTCGGCCCGCGGGCGACGGTTCTCGATCTCGGCGCGTCGTCGGCCGGCTTTTCCCGTCATCTCGCCCGTCTCTACGGCTGCACCTGCCACGCGGTCGAGGCCCTGCCGCAAAATCTGGCCCTGATCGCCGAAACACCCCTCATCCGCCGGCACCTGTTCGCGATCGGCGCGACCGACGGGCCGGTCTACATTCACTCGGTCGTCGGCGAGTTCGCGAGCGGCGCACTGAGTTTGGCGCCGGGGCAGACCGCGGTGGAAACGGTGCGGGTTCCGGGCTCGACCCTGGCCGAAATGATGGGGCGGCTCGGGCTGGCGCGCGTGGATGTGCTGAAGGTCGACATCGAGGGCGCCGAATACGCCATGTTCGACGCAACCGACGATGCGACGCTCAAGCGCTGCGCCCAGATCACCGTGGAGTTTCACGACTTCATGGATCCGCGCCAGGAACCCGCCGTCCGGCGCATCGTCGCGCGCCTTCGCCGGCTTGGTTTTTGGCCGATAAAATTCACCGGCCGCCACCACGGCGACGTGCTGTTTCTCGACCCCGCGCGCACCGGGATATCGCGCGCCGAATACGAATACGCGCGCCTGTTCCTGCGTTACGCCCGCGGCGTCCGCCGGATCGCCGCCCGAACGCTGGGCTTCCAGAGCTAAAGCCGCTTCAGCATTTCCTCGGCGCTGGTCTTCTCGAAGGTGCCGGGCGGGTCGATGGCGAGGCTCTTGACCACGCC
>SHWG01000111.1 GCA_009693905.1 Rhodospirillales bacterium
ACTGCAATGTTCATGGCTCATCCCTCTGCGGCGGCCCAGCAGGCACCGCACCCGATTGCAATGCTAGGCCGAGATTCTTTGAATGACGCGCTGGTTTGACAATCTGAATAAATCTGCCGCTTCTAACAACCTCAAGTTTATCTCTTGCGGCCGCCAATTCGCGCTGAGGCGGGGCTCGCTGTTCAGCTGCCGGTCGAGAACGGCCGGTGCGGCCTTCCCGGGGGTCGCGCGCGCATAGCGGGGCCCTCGGCCGTCGCCGCTATCACCGCCAGGGCATTGTCACGTTGGCGCTTGTGAGCCATTTCTGGCCTCTGCCCGAGCCTGCTAAGTCATTGGAAATGCTACAGCGCCATGAAGCGAAGCGGTCGGAGTTGGGGGGTGAACTCTGCCTACGTGACAATGCCCTCCGCAGTTCTAGCGTTACTGAGTCATTAACTTATCGAGCAGGCACTGTTCGTCAATTATTTCCTGGCCCGTTTGAAAGGCCGCCACCTGGGCCAGTCGCCGGCTTGACCGGCGAAGCAGCGGGCGCTGCTTTGCTGGCTCGGAGAGATTCTAGTAATCGAATGTCGATTTCACCCGACGGCGGCCATCCGCGCGACGGCTCATAGCGTTTCACCGCATTGATCGTATTCTGTCCGATGATGCCATCGGCGACGCCGGGGTCGAAGCCCAAGGCTTCGAGGAGCGTCTGCGCTGGCATTGTCACGTTGGCGGAGTTCACCCCCAACTCCGCCCGCCTCGCTTCATGGCGCTGTAGCCTTTCCAATGACTTAGCAGGCTCGGGCAGAGGCCCGAGATGGCTCACAAGCGCCAACGTGACAATGCCGTCTGAGCCGTACCGAGGTCATCGAGGCCGTGATCCAGACCGCGCCAATAAGCGGCTTTACCCCGGCCCTCAACGCGCTCGGGGGGCTGAGCGAAGCGCTCGGTCAATGAGCCAGATCGTCCGCCTCGGGACGGAGCGAGCGGAACTTGTCGTCTGTAGGCAAACCAATAGTCTTTCAGGGATGACATCAGGCCATCGGGCTCACATTATCGTCATCGTTGTGCGCGTGATCGCTACTAAAGAAGAGTTCGGCGCCAGCGCGCGAACGGAGGAGACCAGTGCATGGGCATGACAATCATTGAGAAGATTTTCGCGCGCGCGAGCCATCAGGCGAAAGTAGCCGCAGGTGACATGGTGGTTGTCGACGTAGACGTCTCGGTGATGCTCGATTCGAGCTTTCATGCCAATCACCGGCGTCGAATTCTCAAGGTGCACGATCCCGAGAAGATCGTCGTGGTGTACGACCACATGGTGCCTGCTCCGGACAGAATGAGCGCTGAGGGCCATGTCTACGGTCGGGCATTCGCGAAGCAGTTCGGCATCCGGCGCTTCCACGATGTCGGTCCCGACCAGGGGATCAGCCACGCCGTGGTCGCCGACCGCGCCTACGCGCTGCCGGGGAGCGTGCTGGTATGCGGCGATTCCCATACCTGCGCCTCCGGTGCCTTCAATTGCGCCGCGCGCGGTGTCGGACAGCCGGACCTGCTGGGCGCCATCACGACGGGGAAAACCTGGTTCAAGGTCGGCGATACAGTGCGCTACGACCTGGTCGGCCAGTTGCGGCCCGGCGTGTCGGCAAAGGACGTCTTTCTTTATCTCGCGGGCACCTACGGGCACCACACCAACCAGAACATCGAGTTCGGCGGTCCCGGCCTGGCGCATCTCGGCATCAACGCGCGGCGCACCATTGCCACCATGGGCGCCGAGCTGAGCGCGGAATTCGCAACCTTCGAGGCCGACCAGACCCTGCTCGACTATGTGCGGGCCCGCAATTCCACGCCTTTCGAGGCCCAGAACCCCGACCCCGATGCCCGCTACGTCGACCGCCGCACGGTCGATCTCGACGCGATGGAACCGCTGGTCGCCCTGCCGGACACGGTGATCCGAAATTCCGTTCCGGTGGGCGACGTCGAACAGGAAACGATCCAGCAGGCCTTCATCGGGTCGTGCGCCAACGGCACCCTGGACGATCTGGCCGAGGCGGCGCGGGTGGTGAAAGGCAGGAAGGTGGCGCCGGGCGTGCGCTTCCTGGTCACGCCGGGCACGCAGCAGGTATTCCAGCAGGCACTGGTGGCTGGCTACGTGCAGACCTTAATGGAAGCCGGAGCGGTGGTAACACCCGCGACCTGCGGCGCCTGCTTTGGCGGCCACATGGGTGTGCTGGGCGCCGGCGAAACCTGCATCACCGCCAGCACGCGCAATTTCAAAGGTCGCATGGGCGATCCCACTGCGCGCATCTTCATGGCGTCGCCCGCCACCGTGGCCGCGTCGGCCATCGCCGGGCACATCGTGAATTCCGCCAAAATCGGGTGAGGGCCAACATGGTCAGCGGCGCCGTCTGGACGTTCGACGACAACATCAATACCGACCTCATCCTGCCGGGCGATATGCTGTTCGCGACGGAAGCGGAGCAGCGGCGGGCTGTCTTCCGGGCCAATCGTCCCGGATGGGTCGACGAGGTTCATCAGGGCGATGTCATCGTCGGCGGGCTGAATTTCGGCATGGGGTCCAGCCGGCCGGCCGCCCGATCTCTCCGCAATGCTGGCGTCGCAGCCGTGCTCGCCGAATCGATCAACGGCCTGTTCTTCCGCAACGCCGTGAATTTCGGCCTGATCGCGCTCGAGGTGCCCGGCGTGCACGCCGCGTTTGTCGAAGGGCAGACCGCGATCGTCTCGCTCGAGGATTTCACCGTCCGCAATCGCGAGTCCAACATCGTGTTGCAAGCCAGGCCCATCCCCCAGATGTTACTCGACCTGATGCTGGGCGGAGGCCTCTATCCACATCTCGAGCGAAAGGGACTGCTCGAACCGCGGCTTGGCGTGCCTTAGGGTGCCGCACAGACAGGAAAGAGGCAACGGATGAACGGCTTGCGCTGGTACCTGCTGCGGCGACTGGTGCTTCTGCTGTTCGTGACCGCGGCCGTTCTGACGATTCTGTTCGTCATGTTCAAGCTGCTGCCCGGCAATCCGCTGTCGGTGTTCATCGACAGCAACTTCTCCGAGGAGATGATCCGGCGGCAAAAGCAGCTATGGGGTCTCGATGCCCCGCTGTGGCTGCAGTACGTCCGCTACATGTGGAACATGCTGACCTTCAGTTTCGGCACCTCGTTCTTCCAGATGACGCCGGTGCGCGACATCGTGATCGAGAAGCTGTTGCATACCGCGGCCATGATCGTGCCCGCAGTGGTGCTGAGCGTCGTGTTGGGGGCACTGCTCGGATCGTGGCTGGGCTGGCGGCGCGGCTCGCGCCAGGAAGGCGCCGTCGTGGTCGGCCTGCTCGCCTTGCGCTCGGTGCCGTCGTTCTTCGTAGGCATCATCGTGCTGATGGTTTTCTCCTATAATCTCGGCTGGTTTCCGCCGGGCGGCATGGTGTCGATCGGCGGCCAGGGCGACAGCTTCCTCGAGACCATCCTGTCGCTCGATTTCCTGCATCATCTCATCCTACCCTGCCTGGTGCTCATGACGCGCGAAATCACCAGCCCGGCATTGTTGCTGCGCAGCACGATGCTGGAGGTGAAGGGCAGCGATTTCCTCGACATCCTGCGTGCCAAGGGGCTGCCGGAGCGCAGGATCGTGATGCACGCCACGCGCAATGCGCTGCTGCCGCTGGTGACGGACGTTGCCGTCATGATGGGATTCTTGTTCCAGGGGCAGGTCCTGCTCGAGATCATCTTCGCCTGGCCGGGCGTCGGCCGCGAACTGGTGGCGGCGCTCAACGACCTGGATTACCCGGTTGCCCAGGCGTGTTTCTTCGTGATGGCGCTGATCATCCTGCTGTTCAATTTCGTAGCCGATGTGCTTTATGCCTTCATCGACCCGCGCGTCGCGCTGAGCTGAGGGGGGGCCGCCATGACATCAGCGCACCCTGTAGCCGAGCGCGGCGGAACCGCTGGCCGCGGCATCTTTAGCCGCGTGGCGCACGCGCTGCGAGTCATCGTGCGCTACCCGACCGGCGCCATCGGACTGTTCCTGCTCGCTCTCTTCGTCATCGTGGCCTTGATCGGGCCGCTGATCGCTCCCTATGGGCCGTTCGATGTCGTGCGCACGCCACAGGGCGGCGTCGCGCGCCTGGTGCCTCCCGGCAGCGTGGCCCTGCTCGGGACCACCAACCAGGGCAGCGATGTGCTGTCGCAGCTCCTGTACGGCACGCGCGTCGCCTTGCTGGTCGGCGTGATCGCGGCCGTCGGCAGCGTCGTCCTGGGCACGATGATCGGCCTGGTCTCCGGTTACGCCGGCGGCAAGGTCGACGAGGCTATCATGCGCTTCACCGACGTGGCCTTCGGCATTCCCTTCCTGCCCTTCGCGCTCATCGTCATTTCGGTCGCCGGGGCCAGCCTGCCCCTCGTCATCCTGCTGGTCACCCTATTCCTGTGGCGCACCACGTCGCGCGTGATCCGGGCCCAGGTGCTGACCCTGAAGACACGCCCGTTCGTGTGGGCGGCGCGCGCCGCCGGCGCCAGCGAGTCGAGGATCCTGTTCGTGCACATTGCACCCAACGTGCTGCCGCTCAGCTTCCTCTACATGGCGATCGGCGTGCAGGGCGGCGTCATGCTGGAGGCGGCGCTCAGCTTCCTGGGCTTCGGCGATCCCAACGTTATGAGCTGGGGCGGCATGCTGAACCAGTCCTTCCGGGCCGGCGCCATGCGCTCGGCGTGGTGGTGGGTGATCCCGCCCGGCGTGGCACTGTCGCTGTTCGTGATCTCCGTCTTCATGGTAACGCGGGCCTACGAGGAACTGCTCAATCCGCGCATGAGGGAGGCCTGATCGTGGGCGTGCTGGAGCTTCGCGACCTCTGCATCGAGTATTCGCTGGGCGATGGGGCGGCGCTGGCCGTCGACAAGGTGTCCCTGGCGATCGGCGAGGGCGAGTATCTCGGGCTGGTGGGCGAGTCGGGCTGCGGCAAGTCGACGATCGCCAAGGCCATTCTCGGCATCCTGCCGCGCAACGGGCGGGTCCGGTCGGGCGAGATCCTGTACCGCGGGCGTGACATGGTGGGCCTGTCCGTTGCCGAGATGAACCGCCTGCGCTGGCAGGAAATCGCCCTGATCCCGCAGAGTGCCATGAACGGCTTCGACCCCGTCTATACCGTGCAGCAGCAGATCGCCGAGGCCATCGACGCGCATGTCGACTGGCCGGCGACGCGCAAGCGCGAGCGCATCGACGAAATGTTCGCACTCGTCGGACTGGAGCGCAGCCGGCTTGCGGATTATCCGCACCAGTTCTCCGGCGGCATGCGCCAGCGGGCGATGATCGCCATGGCCATGGTGCTGAACCCCGACGTGGTGGTCGCTGACGAGCCGACGACCGGCCTCGACGTGATCGTGCAGGACCAGATTCTGTACCGCATCAAGCAGATCCACACGCAACTGAAGAAGACCATGCTGCTGATCACCCACGACATGGCCGTCGTCGCCGAGAATTGCGATCGCATCGCGGTGATGTATGCCGGCAAGCTGGTCGAACATGGTGCGCATGACGTCTTCGAGCGCCCGTTCCATCCCTACACGATGGGCCTGTGCAACGCCTTTCCCGATCCCGGCGACGAGAGCCGGGAACTGGTCTCGATCCCGGGGGCTCCGCCTCCCTTGCGGGCGATGCCGCCCGGCTGCCGCTTCGCCGAGCGCTGCCCGTTCGCAACCGATCTTTGCCGCCGCGAGGAGCCGGCGCTGTCCAGCGTCGGTGACGGTCACGCGGCGGCCTGCCACTACATCGCGCGCGCAGCGGAATTCCGCCAGCGTGCCCGCCTTGCCGAAACATGGCAGGCTGGTGCAGAGGCCGCCTGAACGCGTTGCACGTCCCGTTAACATCCGACCGCGGAGAGGATCGTTACATGACTTCAACCAGCAAGCTGCGCGCCCTGCTGAACCAGCCCACCATGCTCGCGGCGCCCGGCGCCTACGATTGCATCAGCGCCCGGTCCATCGAGCGCGCCGGCTTTTCCGCCGTCTACATGACCGGTGCGGGGACGGCGGCGACGCTTGGCTACCCGGATTACGGCCTCGTCACCATGAGCGAGATGGCCGGCAACGCCGGCCGGATCGCTGCGTCGGTGAATGTCCCGGTGATCGCCGATGCCGATACGGGATACGGCAATGAGCTGAACATGATCCGCACCGTGCGCGAGTACGAGAAGCTCGGCGTTGCCGGCATGCATATCGAGGATCAGGG
>SHWG01000112.1 GCA_009693905.1 Rhodospirillales bacterium
CAATTTCCTTGTCTTGCGCGCGCGGAGCGCACGACATTTGGCGTCTGCTTTCCGTTTACGTTAACGTAAAGCATATGCGTACGGAAGTCAAAAACCTTCGCCGAAGCGACTACAACCCGTGATGATCCCCTTGCGCCGTCCCCCGCCCCCCGGGGTGCGGCCGACCCGGGCGGGTCCATATCCAACTGGGCCTAAATGCTTATGGATCGTATATGCTGCCCGAGGCGTTTCGTGGACCCATGAGACGCGACCGGCACGGCGCGGGCCGCAACGGACGGCGCGATGGGTTCACGGCTTTCAAGTCTTGCAGTCAGCACATAGGGAGGATGACCATGCTAAAGAGAATTTCACTCGCCGTGGCGCTCGCGCTCGCGGCGCAACTGGGCGCCATCGAGGCTTCGGCCCAGGTCCGGGCGCTCTGCTACAATTGTCCCCCGGAGTGGGCCGATTGGGGATCGCAACTCAAGGCGATTCAATCCACGCTCGGTATCAGCGTACCTCCGGACAACAAAAATTCGGGCCAGGCCCTTGCCGCGCTGATCGCCGAAAAGGCCAACCCCGTGGCCGATGTGACTTATCTGGGTGGGATCGTGGCCGACCCGGCCAAGGATGCCGGCGTTCTTGCGCCCTATAAGCCGAAGGGATGGGAGAAAATCCCCGACGATCTCAAGGATCCCAACGGCCATTGGTTCACGATCCACTCGGGAACCCTCGGTCTGTTCATCAACAAACAGGCTCTCGGCAACAAGCCGGTGCCCAGTTCCTGGGCCGATCTTCTGAAGCCGGAATACAAGGGGCTGGTCGGCTATCTCGATCCGACGTCGGCGGCCGTGGGCCAGTTGGGCGTCATGGCGGTCAACCTCGCCCTGGGCGGGACGTACGACAACATCGACCGCGCGATCGCGTACTTCAAGGCCCTGTCCAAGAACCAGCCGATCGTGCCGAAGCAGACGTCTTACGCGCGGGTCATTTCCGGGGAAATCCCGATCCTATTCGACTACGACTTCAACGCCTACCGGGGCCAATATACCGACAAAGCCCCCGTGCAATTCGTCATTCCGAGCGAAGGAAGCGTCGTATTCCCCTACGTCATGGGGTTGGTGAAAGGCGGGCCTAATCCGGAGAACGGCAAGAAGGTACTCGACTTCGTTCTATCCGATACGAGTCAAAGCATGTGGGGAAACGCGTATCTGCGCCCAATCTTCGCCGACAAGCTGTCCGCCGAGGCCAAGGCGAAATTCCTGCCCGAGAGCGAGTACGTTCGCGCCAAGGCGATCGACCTCAAGAAATTGGCGGCGGCGCAGAAGACGATCATCGATCGCTATAAGAACGAGGTGAATTGACGCCCGACGCAGGGGGCGGCCGCGCCGCTCCCTGCGTTGCCCTCCGTGCGCCGCGCCACAATCCCGATTCGAGCGACAATGTCCCGCGAATCCGCCCGCCTGTTCGCGTTGCTGCTGCCCGCCGGGGTGTTTTTTCTTGCTTTCTTTCTTCTCCCCCTCGCCCGGCTGTTCGCGATCGGCGGCAGCGGCAAGGAAGGGTTCGCCGCTTACGCGGCCATCGTGTCGGACGCGAACTATTTCTCCAGCCTGATGTCCACGTTGGCGCTGGCCGCCATGACCACGATTACGACGCTCGTCATCAGCGGGATCAGCGGCGTTTTCCTGCAACGGCATAAATTTCCAGGAAACGCGCTGCTCGTTTCGATGCTGACATTCCCGCTGGCCTTTCCCGGCGTCGTGATCGGTTTCATGGTGATCATGCTCTCGGGCCGGCAAGGATTGATCGGCGACATCGCGATGTACCTCACCGGCGAGAAAATCGTTTTCGCCTATTCGATGGCCGGGCTTTTCATGGGGTACGTCTATTTTTCCGTGCCGCGCACGATTCTGACCATCATGGCCGCCGCCGAAAAACTGGACCCGCGGATCGAGGAAGCCGCGCGGTCTTTGGGGGCCTCGACCTGGCGCGTGGTGTTCGACGTTATTCTTCCCGGCCTGAAGCCCGCGTTTATCGCGGCGGGCGCGATCTGTTTCGCCACCGCGATGGGGGCCTTCGGCACGGCTTTCACGCTGGCGACGCGGATCAACGTGCTGCCGATGGTGATCTATACCGAATTCACGTTGCAGGCGAACATGGCGATGGCGGCGGCGCTCAGCTTCGTTCTCGGCGCGGTGACCTGGCTGGTGCTGGCCATCGCGCGGACCGCCGCGGGCTCGACCGTGGCGGCGGCGGGGTAACATGAAAAAGCGGGCCGTTCTTTTCTGGGCGCAGCTTGGATTTACCCTCATGGTCTGCGCGTTCTTGATTGTACCGGTCGTGCTGTCGATGCTGGCCGGCGTGACGGTCAACTATCAGAACGGCCTGGAAAGCGGGTTGACGCTGCGCTGGATCGGCGAGGTCTGGGCCGGATACCGGCAAACGATCTTCCTGTCGATCGGCATTTCCCTGGTCTGTCTGGCCGTGACCTTGGTGCTCGGCGTGCCGGCCGCCTATGTCCTCGCCAAGCGGCAAAACGCGATGACCCGGGCGATCGAGGAATTGCTGGTCATGCCGGTGGCGGTGCCGGGGTTGGCGACGGCGCTGGCCTTGATCGTGACCTATGGCGGCGCGGGCGGCTTTCGCACCTCATGGACGTTCATTCTGGTCGGCCACGTCCTTTTTACCCTTCCGTTCATGGTGCGCTCGGTTCTGGCGGTCCTCAGCGCGATCGACCTCAAGACGCTGGAAGAAAGCGCGTCCAGTTTGGGCGCCGGGTTCGGTCAGCGCTTCTTTCAAATCGTGCTGCCGAATTGCCGCGGCGGAATTCTCGCCGGATCGCTGATGGTTGTGACCCTGTCGATGGGCGAATTCAACATGACGTGGCTGCTGCATACGCCCCTGACCAAGACGCTTCCGGTCGGCTTGGCGGATGCCTACGCGTCCTTGCGCCTCGAAATCGGCAGCGCGTACACCCTGGTGTTCTTTGTGATGATCGTGCCGTTGCTGTTGGCCATGCAAGCGATGAGCCGCCCGCGCAAATCGAAAACCGCTAAAGCCGATATTGGCGAGGAATGACCATGATGACCGATCCGGTCCAACCGTTGGCGATCGCGCTGTCGCGGTGCGGCAAGACGTTCGCGGACGGAACGCGCGCGCTGGAACCGCTCGATCTCGAAATCAAGGCGGGCGAAACCGTCGTGTTCCTGGGGCCGTCGGGCTGCGGCAAGACGACGACCCTGCGGATCATCGCCGGCCTGGAGGATCCCGACGCCGGAGGAAGAGTCCTGTTCGACGGGGTCGATGTGACCGCCCAGCCGATCGAGCAACGCAACGTCGGCATGGTTTTCCAGTCCTATGCCTTGTTTCCCAACATGACCGTGGCCGAGAATATCGGTTACGGCTTGCGGGTTCGCCGCGCGAAAAAGCCGGCCATCGCCGCGCGCGTGGACGAGATGCTGGGCATGATGCGGATCGAGCCCCTGGCCGACCGTCGAATCGATCAATTGTCGGGCGGACAGCGGCAACGGGTGGCCCTGGCGCGCGCGCTCGCGGTGCGGCCGCGGGCCTTGCTGCTGGACGAACCCTTGACGGCGCTCGATGCGAAGTTGCGCGATGCGCTTCGCCTCGAGATCGACGAGTTGCTTCGGCGGCTCGGTATAACCGCGATCTACGTCACCCACGATCAGGCCGAGGCGATGGCGCTCGGCGACCGGATCGCCGTCATGGATCACGGCAAGATGGCGCAGATCGGCCCGCCCCGGGAGATCTATCGGCGCCCGGCGACCCGGTTCGTGGCGGATTTCATCGGCACGATGAACCGGATCTCCGGGGTCGCGCGCGGCGGAGTCTTCGTGACGGACGCGGGCGCGGTTCCCTGGTTGGAGGCCCCCCCAGGCACAACCGAGGCGCTTTTCCGGCCCGAAGACGTGACGGTTGTGGATGAAGGGCAGGCGCACCTGAAGGGCAGCGTTGTCGCGGCATTCTTTCTTGGCGATCGCACCCGGCTTTTTGTTAAGGTTGATGCCAACAAGCCCCTGGTCGTCGAAACCGACGCCCGTCGGGATTATGCTCACGGCGAAACCGTGGGACTGCGGATCGATCCGCGAGGTCTCATGGCGCTTTAGGCGTGAATGGACTTGCGTGGATGCTGATCGCCCAAATCACCGACCCCCATATCAAAACGCCGGGCAAGCTGGCCTATCGGCGGGTCGATACGGCCGCCATGTTGGCCCGGTGTGTGCGCGAGGTGGCTGATCTTCGCCCGGCTCCCGACATCGTGGTGTTGACCGGGGATACGGTCGATCTCGGTTTGCCTGAGGAATACGAACACCTGAACGCGCTGTTGGCGCCGCTGACCATGCCGATTTACGCCATCCCCGGCAATCACGACGAGCGGGAAGCGATGCGCGCGGCTTTTCGCGCCCGCCGCTATTTTCCGGCCAGCGGCTTTCTGCACTATGCCGTGGACGATTGGCCGTTGCGGATCGTCGCGCTCGACACCGTGATTCCCGGCGAAGGCGGCGGCGAACTCTGCGCCGAACGACTGGCGTGGCTTGACCGAACGCTGGCCGCCGCCGCGAACGCGCCGACATTGATCTTGATGCACCATCCGCCGTTTCCAACCGGGATCGGTCACATGGACGAGGTGGGGCTTCGCGCCCCAGCCGCCTTCGGGTCAGTGCTCGCGCATCACGCGCAGGTGCAGGCGGTTCTCTGCGGTCATTTGCACCGCACGATCCAGGCCCAGGTCGGAGGCCGGCGCGTGACCACATGCCCAAGCCCGGCGCACCAAGTCGCCCTCGATCTCGGCGCCGGGTCACCCGGTGGATTTCGCCTGGAACCGCCCGGGTACATGGTCCATCTATGGCGCGACGGAGTTCTGGTCAGTCATACCGCCGTTATCGGTGACTTCGGGGGCACCCATCCGTTTTTTCATCCGGACGGCTCCCTGATCGACTGACGGCGCGCCAAAGGGCGGCTTGACGGTCCCCAGGGCAGAAGGCGGCCGCAATGACCCGCCGTCTGGGATTTCTCCTGGTTTTCCTGGACCCCCAAAGTCGGTTATGCTTTCAGGCTTCCGCTCACGCGCCCCTTAAAATCGGTCTCAGGCCGGCATGAACGACTTCCGCAAGAAAGTTTCGGCCCCCGCCGCCCTGCCCGCGCACCCGGCGCCGACGGGTGCCTATCCCCGGGTGCGGATGCGCCGCAACCGCCGCGCCGGCTGGATTCGCGATCTTGTGCGCGAACACCAGCTCGCGCCAACCGATCTGATCTGGCCTGCCTTCGTCGTCGAAGGAACCAAGGTTCGCCAGCCCGTCCCCTCCATGCCCGGCGTCGATCGGCTTTCGATTGATCTACTAGTAGAGGAAGCGGCGCGGGCCAAGCACTTAGGGATTCCCGCCATCGCCGTCTTTCCCCAGGTGGACGACAAGCTCAAAACCCCCGATGCCGGCGAGGCCCTCAATCCCGACAACCTGGTTTGCCGCGCGGTCCGGGCGCTCAAGAAGGCGCATCCCGATCTCGGCGTGATCTGCGACGTGGCGCTCGATCCCTTCAACCGCGACGGCCACGACGGCCTGGTCAGGGGCGGCGTCATCTTGAACGATGAAACGATCGAGGTTCTTTGCCGACAAGCAGTAGTGCAGGCCGAAGCGGGCTGCGACATTGCCGCCCCTTCCGACATGATGGACGGGCGCATCGGCGCGGTCCGCGATGCGCTCGATGCCGCCGGGTTCACGGACGTGAACGTCCTCGCCTACGCCGCCAAGTATGCGTCGGCGTTCTACGGGCCGTTCCGGGACGCGGTCGGGTCCTCGGGCAAGCTCAAGGGCGACAAGAAGACCTACCAGATGGACCCTGCCAATTCCGACGAGGCGCTGCGCGAGGTGGCGCTGGATATCGCCGAGGGCGCCGACATGGTGATGGTCAAGCCCGGCCTGCCCTATCTCGACGTGCTCTGGCGGGTGAAGGAAAAATTCGCGATGCCGACGTTCGTTTATAATGTGAGCGGCGAATACGCGATGCTCAAGGCCGCGGGCGCGAACGGCTGGATCGACGCCGAGCGGGCGATGATGGAAACGCTCACCGCCTTCAAGCGCGCCGGCGCCGACGCCATCCTCACCTATCACGCGCTCGAGGCGGCGGGGCTGATGGCCGGGCGTAAAGGCTAGAATTTCGTCTTGATGTCGAGCATCCGCTCGACGGCGAGAACCACCAAC
>SHWG01000113.1 GCA_009693905.1 Rhodospirillales bacterium
GAGTCGCGACACTAGCGCGGGCCCGATTTTCCCTCCCGATGTTCTTCGAACTCTCCAAGACCGCCGGCGCCTTTCTCACCAATCCCGGAAACCTTTTCTTTCTCGTCCTCGCGTTGGGCGCGGTTCTGTTGTGGACGCCGGCCCGGCGTCTGGGACGCGGCCTGGTCGGGCTCGCCGTCCTCGCCGGGCTGTTCGCCGCCACCGTCCCGGCGGGAAGGGCGGCGCTGCTCGCGCTCGAAAACCGCTTTCCGCCGGCGGGCGATCTGCCGGCGCGGGTCGATGGGGTTGTCGCCCTCGGCGGCATGGTCGATCCGTTCGTCACCCGGGCGCGGGGGCAACTGGCGCTCAGCGGTGCGGTCGAGCGCCTGTTCGCGCTGGCGGAAATCGGCCGGCGGCACCCCGAAGCCAAGCTCGTGTTCAGCGGCGGCTCGGGCGTGCTCGGCCGCCAGGACGCGACCGAGGCCGAGGCGCTCAGGCCCCATCTCGCCCTGTTCGGGCTCGACCCGGCCCGGGTCGTGTTCGAGGGCCGCTCGCGCAACACCCACGAGAACGCGGTTCTGACCCGCGCGCTCGTCCAGCCCCGGCCGGGGGAAACCTGGGTTCTGGTCACGTCCGCGTTCCACATGCCGCGCGCGATCGGCGCCTTCCGCCAGGCGGGCTGGACGATCGTGCCGTACCAGGTCGATTACCAGCTCGAGCCCGAATCGCCCGCGGGCTGGGGATTCGATTTTCTCGGCGGCATGGGCGCGCTGCGCGCCGCCCTGCACGAATGGTCGGGCCTGGTTGTCTACCGCCTCACGGGCAAGACCGACGCGCTGTTTCCCGCGCCCTGAGTCCCGGATCCCCGGCGCCGCGTTGCCGGGGCGGGGCGGTTGTGGCACAAACTCAGCGAGGTCATTGGAAAGTATGCCAGCCGGAACGAAAAAACGACGATCGTGGTTGCGGGTGGCGACGGCCGCGTTGGCGCTCGCCCTGGGCGCGATGTCCGGGGCCGGCGCGACCGACCCCCGGCCGCCCTTCGCCGAGTGGCTGCAAGGGTTGCGCGCCGACGCCCGCTTGGCCGGCATCCGCGACGCGACGTTCGATCGCGCGCTCGCCGGCGTCGAACCGATCCCGCGGGTGATCGAGCTCGACCGCCGCCAGCCCGAATTCACTCTCACGTTCCGCGAATACATGGACCGCGTGGTGCCGCCGGCGCGGGTCGAAAAAGGCCGCCAGCGGCTGAACGAGAACCGCCGGTTGCTCGACGAAATCTCGGCCAAGTACGGGGTTCAAGGACGCTTCCTGGTCGCGTTTTGGGGGGTCGAGACGGACTTCGGCCGCCAGACCGGCGGTTTTCCCGTGGTCGCCGCGCTGGCCACGCTCGCCTACGACGGGCGGCGCTCCGCTTATTTCCGCAAGGAATTGATCTTCGCCCTCGAGATCGTCGAGCGCGGCCACGTCACGCCCGAGCGCATGATCGGCTCGTGGGCGGGCGCCATGGGCCAGGCCCAGTTCATGCCGTCGTCGTTCCGTTCCTACGCCATCGATCACGACGGCGACGGCCGGATCGATCTTTGGAACAGCCGCCCCGACGTGCTCGCGTCCGCCGCCAACTACCTCAAGCGCTCGGGCTGGAAAGGCGACGAGACCTGGGGCCGCCCAGTGAATCTGCCGGAAGGATTCGACCCCCGGCTGACCGGCACCGGCGTGGTCAAGACGCTGGCCGAATGGAGCGCGCTCGGGATCGCCCGCGCCGACGGCACCCCGCTTTCCGCCCGCCCGCTCAAGGCCTCGGTGGTGCGGGCGGAAGGGGACAAGGGCCCGGCCTTTCTCGTCTACGACAACTACCGCACCATCCTGAAATGGAACCGCTCGACCTTCTTCGCCATCGCGGTCGGCTCGCTCGCCGACCTGATCGGCGACGGCTGATCTGGCTCTTTTTCCCCCTCCGTAAGCCTTTCTTAGGGAGTTTCCCACAATTGTCGGGCCTTCGGCCGACGGTATAGGATTCCCGACCGTGCACGCCTGGGCATTGCCGCGTCTGTTTTTATTCTTGGTTCTTGCGCTGGCGCTTTCCGCCTGCGCCGAGACGAATTTCCTTCTCCACACCGCGAAGAAAATGCGCGACGGCCCCGCGGGCGGGGTCTACAAAGTCGGCGAGCCCTACCAGATCAACGGCGTCTGGTACACGCCGGTCGAGGACTATCGTTACGACGAAACCGGGATTGCGTCTTGGTACGGCGCCGATTTCCACGGCAAGGCGACCGCCAACGGCGAAACCTACGACATGAACGAGGTGACGGCGGCGCACAAGACGTTGCCGATGCCGAGCCTGGCCCGCGTCACCAATCTCGAAAACGGCCGCAGCTTGATCGTCCGGGTCAACGACCGCGGGCCTTTCGTCGCCGGGAGGATCGTCGATCTCTCGCGCCGCAGCGCCCAACTCCTCGGCCTCGAAGGGCAGGGGACGGGAAAAGTCCGCGTCCAGATTTTGCCAAAGGAAAGCCTGGCGCTCGCCGAGAGGCTCAAGGAGCGCGGCGCCGTCGCCAACGCCCGCGCTTTGCCCCGGCCCGAGGACGCGAAGGATAAAACCCTCATGGTCGCGCAATTGCCCAAGGCCGAAGTGGCGCAGGAGAACCTGGCGCCGCTGCCGGGTGCCAAGGAGGCGCCGCAACAGAAACCGACGGCGTCGCGCGCCGCGGTGACGGATACGCCGCTCAGCGAGGTCGTGGCGGTGCGCCCCGATAGGGGCGCACTATCTAATGCGCGCGGGGGCTCGCCCGCGCACCCCGCGGCCAAGGTGGGCACGCTCACCCAAGGGGCGGCCCGCGCGACCCGGATCTACGTCCAGGCCGGCGCCTACGGCAATTTCGACAACGCCAACAAGACCGGCGCCCGGCTCGCCAAGATGGGACCGGTCGCGGTCAGTCCGGTTCTGGTCCAGGGCCGCGACGTCTTTCGCGTCCGGATCGGCCCCATCGATTCGGTCGAGGAAGCCGACCGATTCCTGGATCGGATGATCCGTTCCGGCTATCCCGACGCGCGCGTCGTGGTGGATTGAGCGCGCGCCAGCGCCACTTGCCGAACGCGCCCGCGCCTGCCAAGTTTCGCGCCATGACCGCAGCCGCGCTTCGCGCCCTTGGCCTTGTTCTGCTCCTCGCCGCCGTGTCCCCGGGCGCGCCGCCGGCGTCCGCGAACGAAACCATCGCCCGCGAGGCGATCCTGGTGGACTTCGACACCGGCCAAGTCTTGTTCGAGAAGGACGCCGACAAGCGCATTCCGCCCGCGTCGATGAGCAAGATCATGACCGCCTATCTGGTCTATCGGCGCTTGGCCGAGGGGAGACTCGCGCTCGAGGACACGTTCTCGGTTTCGGAAAACGCCTGGCGCAAGGGCGGGGCGAAAAGCGGCGGCTCGACCATGTTCCTCAACCCCGGCGAGCGGGTCAAGGCCGTGGACCTGCTGCGCGGCGTGGTGGTGCAGTCGGGCAACGACGCCTGCATCGTTCTCGCCGAAGGGCTGGCGCAAAGCGAGCGCGCGTTCGCCGATGAAATGACCGCGCTCGGCAAAAGCATCGGCCTCAAGGATTCCGTTTTCACCAACACCACCGGCTGGCCGGACCCGGATCACCACATGACCGCGCGCGATTTGGCGCTGCTCTCGATCCGGCTGATCCGCGATTTCCCCGAACACTACAAGGTCTACGCCGAGCGCACCTTCGCCTACAACGGCATCACCCAGGGCAATCGCAATCCGCTGCTCTACAAGGACTTGGGCGTGGACGGCATCAAGACCGGCCACACCCAGGAAGCGGGCTACAGCCTGACCGTGTCGGCGCGGCGCGGCTCACGCCGCCTGATCCTGGCGGTCACCGGCTTGAAAAGCATGAACGAGCGCGGCCGCGAAGCGGAACGGCTGCTGGAGTGGGGCTTCCGCGAGTTCAACAATTATGCCCTGTTCAAGGCTGGCGAACAAATCGGCGAGGCCGAGGTCTGGCTGGGCCAGGACGCGAAAGTCCCGCTGGTGATCGGCGGCGACTTGATTCTGACTCTGCCCCGCGCCGCCCGCCGCAACATGAAGGTCAAGCTCGGCTACCAGGGGCCGATCGCGGCGCCGATCGCCAAGGGCGAGATTCTGGCCACGCTTACGGTCACGGTTCCCGACCGCGCGCCGCTCGAAATTCCGCTGGTGGCGGGCGAGCCGGTCGAGCGCCTAGGCCTCACCGGACGGCTCAAGGCGGCGTTCCGGCATATTCTTTGGGGCGAAGCCGGCTAACGGAAGATTCAAAGCCCATGACGCCAGGCAAGTTCATCACCTTCGAGGGCGGCGAGGGCGCGGGCAAATCCACCCAGGTGACGCGCCTCGCCGCCGCTTTGCGCGCGCAAGGTATCGAGCCGGTGCTGACCCGCGAGCCGGGCGGCGCTCCCGGCGCCGAGGAAATCCGGGCGCTGCTGGTGCAAGGCAGCCCCAGCCGCTGGGCGCCCATGACCGAGGCGCTGCTCCATTGCGCCGCGCGCAGCGATCATCTGGAGCTGACAATTTTGCCCGCGCTCAGGCAGGGGCGCTGGGTGATCTCGGATCGTTTTGCCGATTCGACCATGGCCTATCAAGGCTACGGCCATGAACTCGGTCGCGCGCCGATCGAAAGCTTGCATCGGGTTGTGGTCGGCGATTTGGCGCCGCATCTGACGCTCATTCTCGATATTCCCGTGGCCGAGGGCCTGAAGCGCGCCACCCTGCGCGCGGGTAAGGATAATCGCTACGAGCGCATGGACGTCGCGTTTCACGAGCGCCTGCGCCGGGGTTTCCTCGAAATCGCGGCGCTCGAACCCGGCCGCTGCGTCGTCGTGAACGCGGCCCGGGACGTGGACGCGGTCGCCGCCGACGTCTGGGCGGCGGTCCAGTCCCGATTGCTGGCGAAAGGATAGACCGTGTATCGTTCAATCAGAATCGTCACCCCGGGCAAGCCGCACCGCGGCGCGACCCGGGGCCCATCTTTATTAAAATCTGGATTTCCGCTTGCGCGGGAATGACAAAATGAGCGTATCCGACGGCGACTCGATTCCGCCGCCCCGCGCCAATCCCGATCTTATCGGCCACGCCGCCGCCGAAGCTCGCCTGAAGAGCGCCTTCGCGCAGGGCCGGCTGGCGCACGCATGGCTGATTACGGGTCCGCGCGGCATCGGCAAGGCGACGCTGGCGTATCGCTTCGCGCGTTATGTTCTGGCGCGTCGCGCGGGCTTAACCCCGCGCGCATTAAATGATGCACCCTCCTTGTTCGGCGCGCCGGAACCAGCCGAAGAGGCGGGCGAGGGGGGTCTCCATCTCGATCCCAAGCATCCGGTCTTTCGCCGCGTCGCCGGCGGCGGGCACGCCGATCTGTTCACCGCCGAGCCCGGCTTCGACGAAAAGAAAGGCGTTCGCCGCGCCGAGATCATCGTCGACGACGTGCGCGGCATAGGGCATTTTCTCTCGCTCACGCCGGCCGAAGGCGGCTGGCGGGTGGTGGTGGTGGACAGCGCCGACGAGATGAACCGCAACGCCGCCAACGCGATCCTCAAGGCGCTCGAAGAGCCGCCGGCGAAGGCGCTGCTGCTGCTGGTGAGCCACAATCCGGGCGCGCTGTTGGCGACCATCCGCTCGCGCTGCCAGCGGCTCGCCCTGAAGCCGCTCAAGGAAGCCGACGCCGTCCGGGTTCTCGGGCCCCTGTTGCCGGCGCTTGCGGAGCCCGAGATCGTCGAACTCGTCCGCCTCGCCGAAGGCAGTCCCGGCCGCGCGCTGGAACTCGCCGACGAGGACGGACTTGCGCTGCAACGCGAGTTGGACGAACTGCTGAGCAAGCTTCCCGACCTCGACGGCGTGGCGTTGCAGCGCTTCGGCGACCGGGTGGGGCGGAGCGGCGCGGAAGCGGCGTTCCGCATCGCGTCGGAAATTCTCCGCCGCTGGCTCGCCCGGTTTTCGAGCGCCGATCCCGGCCGCTGGCTCGACGCTCAGGCCCGCATCGCCGGCCTGCTCGGGCGGGTCGAGGGACTCAACCTCGACCGCAAGGCGGCGATGATGGACGCGTTCTTTCAGTTGCGCCGGGCGGCAGGGGGGTGAGGG
>SHWG01000114.1 GCA_009693905.1 Rhodospirillales bacterium
CCAATGGCCGGGATCTTTCCATCATGTTTGACGGCCAGAAGGTCTCGCAGGTCCGCAGCGGCCTGCACACCGAAGGCCCGATCGCGCTTCAGTACGGCGAAGGCACCGTGAAATTCCGCAAGGTGCAGATCAAACAGCTATAAGGCGATGACCTGACCTGGCTTTTTTGAACCAAGCTATTCTCTCACAACGCTTGGTTCAAAAAAGCCAGGTCAGGTCAATCGCAACCGCAACGATGCGATCTCCCCCTTTCAGGCGCAGGCAAAATGCGCGAGCATGTCAGCGTGCCGCCGCCGGCGGCTTGAGGAGCGGGCATGTCGCAGAAGATCGCCGTATTGGGCACCGGCGCCAATGGCAGTTGCATCGCCGCAAGCCTGGTCGAGGCGGGACACGACGTGATCCTGATCGATCAATGGCCGGCCCACGTCGAGGCGATGCGGACCAACGGCTTGCGCATCACTATGCCGGAAACCGAACTGCACCTGCCGGTGCGTGCGCATCACCTGTGCGACGTCTGCGCCTTGAACGAGACGTTCGACGTAGTCCTGCTTGCCATGAAGGCCTACGACACGCGCTGGTCGTGCGAGATGATCAAGCCGTATTTAGCGCCCGACGGAATGCTGATCGGCATGCAGAACGGCATGGTCGCCGGCACCATTCTCGACGTCATCGGACCGGAGCGGACCATCGGCTGCGTGGTGGAACTGTCGTCGGAGATGTTCACGCCCGGCCTGGTCAAGCGCAACACGCCGCCGAAGAAGACATGGATTGGGCTCGGCAACATGACGCCCGTCACCGAACACCGGCTGGCCGAAATGCATGTGCTGCTCTCGCCGGTCGGCAAGGTCGAGATCAAGCGCGACATCCTGGCGGCGAAATGGTCCAAGCTCATCGTCAACGCGATGTGCCTCGGACCGTTTGCCATGGTCGGCCTTACCATGTTCGACGCGCTCCAGCTCCCGGGGATGCGCGAGCTGATTATCGAGATCGGCGAGGAGGCGGCGCAGGCCGGTCACGACCTCGGCCATCCGCTCGAACCTATTCTGGGACTGACGCAGGCCGATCTCGCGGCCACCAACCGGCCGATCGAGAAACTGTTTGATACGCTCGCAAGCCACGTCGGCCCGGGGCGCGGCCGCAACACGGTGTTGCAGGATTTGTTGAAGGGCCGCGCCAGCGAGGTCGGCATGATCAATGGCCTCGTCGTCGAGGAGGCCAAGCGGCGCGGCCGCGCGGCGCCCGCCAATGCACGCATCGTCGAGATCACCCGCCAGATCGAGGCCGGGACGCTCAAGCCAACACCCGCTAACATGGAAATGGCGCTCGGTCCGCGCCCGTAGCGGAGCGCCAGAGCAGTTCGCATGCCAACAGCCCTGACCCGCCGTCACGCCCTCGCCCTGATGGGATCGCTCGTGCCGGCTGTGGCGTTCGCGGCCTATCCGGACCGACCGATCAAGCTCGTCGTTGCGCTCGCAGCCGGCGGTCCGGCGGACACCGCGGCGCGCGTGTTCGCACCGCCACTTCAGGAAGCACTCGGCCAGAGCGTGTTCATCGAGAACCGCACCGGCGCGTCGAGCGTGATCGGCACCGAGGCGGTCGTACGCTCGGCGCCCGACGGCTACACGCTGCTGTTCGGATCGAGCTCGAGCTTCGCGGTCAACCCGGCGGTGATGAAAAATCTCCGCTTCGACATCAAAAAAGAACTCAAGCTGGTCGGGCTCGTCTCGTACACGCCGCACGTGCTGGTGGTCCGCGCATCGCTGCCGGTGAACGCGCTCGGCGATCTCATAGCCCTCGCCAAGCAGCAGCCGGGCAAGCTCACCTACGCCTCGTCCGGCGCCGGCGGCGCGATCCATCTCGCGAGCGAGCTGTTCAAGCGCGAGGCTGGCGTCGATCTGGTCCACGTCCCCTATCGCGGCGGCGGACCGGCGGCGCTCGGCCTCCTAAGCAACGACGTCGACGTATTCATCAGCGATCTCAGCACCACGGTCGAGAACATCCGCGGCGGCCGGCTCAAGGCGCTGGCGATGGCGTGGCCGACGCGCTCGCCGTTCCTGCCGGAGACACCGACATTCGCCGAGCTTGGGCTGCCGGCCGTCGTCTCGTCGTCATGGTTTGGACTCGCTGCACCGGTGAACACGCCAGGCGACATCATCGATCGGCTGGCGCAGGCGATGCGGCAGGCGAACGCTTCGCCTGCGTATCAGGCCGGTCTCAAGAAGCTCGGCAACGAACAGTTTACGCTCGATCCGGCGCAGTCCGTGGCCTTCATCAAGGGCGAGGTCGACAAGTGGTTTGCCGTCGCCCGGTCCGCCAACATCCAGGTCGATTAGCTCGCGCGCTCGTTGCGGCGGCCGAACGCCGCCTCCATCTCGCGCCGCACCTGCACCGCGGCGTCCCTCGGATCGTATTCGACGTCCGACCACTTCAGCCGCTCGCCTTCCTTGACGTCGCGCTTGAGTTTAACGTTCTGAGCCAGGCCCAGCGGCAGCATGCCCTCATCGAGCGAGCGTTCCGCTGGTGTCTGCTTGCCCCAGACGCAGAAGCCGCCCTCGCCGTCGAGCATCTCGGATTTCTTCAGATCGCGCTTGGCGGTTGCGACAACATCGGAGCGGAAACCGGTCGGCGCGCCGGTCGGCTCCTTGCGCAGCGCGGCGCTGGCGACCGAAATGCCAAGCTCAAGGCCTATCATATGGATCGGCCGGTACAGCGCGGCGAACCGCCCGCTCTTGTCCGACAGCATCGCGTATTCTTTGAAGCAGCGCCGTGCGTACTCGGTCTCGCCCTCGATCACCACATAGGTGCCGAGCGCGAGATGGTGCGGCACGTCCTTGCCATCGCGATAGACCGACGAGGTGACCTCGGTGACGCCCTCGCCATCCAGCACGCCGCCGGCGCTCTTCGGCTTGCACACGTCGGCAAGCTCGAAGCGCGTCGCCGGGGGAAAGCCCAGGCCCTCACTCTGCGGAATTAATCCGGTGGCGTTGCACACCGCCGTCATCTCGATTCCGGACTTGGTGCCATCGACAAAGCTGTTGAACATCTTCGGATTGATCGAGTTGCGGTCAGAGATGTTCAGATACTTGTCGAGGATATCCCAGACATTGTCGGGGTTGGACTGGTGATAGTGCGGCTCGTAGCGCGTGCCCTTCCCCGCCGCTATCACCTTGAAGCCGCAGGCGCGCGCCCAATCGACGTGCTCGCAGATCAGCGCCGGCTGATCGCCCCAGGCCAGGCTGTAGACCACGCCCGCGCTCTTTGCCTTGCGCACCAGCAGCGGTCCGGCGAGCGCATCGGCCTCGACGTTGACCATGACGATGTGCTTACCGTGTTCGATCGCCTTGAGCGCGTGGACGATGCCGGCTTCCGGAATTCCGGTCGCCTCCACGATGACCTCGATGCCGGGATGCGCGATCACCGCCTGCGCGTCGGCCAAAACATGGGTCATGCGCTGCTTCACCGCATCGCCAAGCAACGAGGCGGCAAACTGCTCCGCCGGCCAGCCCGCGGTCGCAAGCTGGCTCCTCGCCCGCTCGACATTGAGATCGGCGACCGCGACCACATGCAGGCCGCGGGTCAATCGCGCCTGCGACAGGAACATGGTGCCAAACTTGCCGGCACCGATCAGGCCGACGGTCACCGGCCGGCCGGCGGCTTCGCGTTCGAGCAGCAGCGTGTGAAGATTCATGCGTGTCTACCGCAGCCGGTCCGCGACCCGTTCGATTCCGGCCTGCCCGCAGGCCACGTCATTCGAGCCGACGACGGCGCCGCCGGCGGTGCCCGACACGCTGATCGCGCCGATTACCTCGTCGCCGATCTTGATCGGCAGCTCGCCACCGAGCGCGATCACACCGGTTAGGTTCTGTTGCGGTGCGCGTTGCGGATCGCTTAACGCGCGCTTGGCGAAGTCGGCCGACGGCATGCGGAAGGTCAGCGCGGTGTAGGCCTTGCGCTGGCTCAGCTCCAGAGTGTGCGGGGCGGCACCCTCATCGCGGAACGACCCGCACACCGCTCCGGACCGGTCGAGGATCGCGATCGAAGCCGACATTCCCTTTTGCTGGCAGAACTCGACCGCGGCCACCAGCATGTTCTTGACCATCGCCGACGACAGGTTTCGCTGCGCGATCACGCCCTGCGCATGGGCCGGCAGCCCAAGCACGCAACCAAGCGCCGCGGCGACAAGAAACTTCATGGCGGTCTCCTCCCTTGTCCTTGCAGGCGAGCCTACCGCATCGGCGGTCCGGTGTGACCACCCGTCCGATCCGGCGATTCGCGCGCGACGAAAGCGCCGCAGCACGACGCCTTGTGAGAAGGCCGCGAACCACACTATCCTCCGCCACCGCTCGCGATGAGATGACCGCTGATGACGGACGTGCCCGCCAACTCCGCCGAGGTTCTGATCGGATCGACCGCGCCGGCGCGGGAATCGCGCTGGCGGGTCGCCGCGCGCACCGCCTTTCCATTCCTGGTGATCGGGCTGATCTGGGAGGCCGCGGCCCGGCTCGGGCTGTTCCCGCCGAAGCTGTTTCCCTCGCTGGAGACGGTCGGCGCCGCGCTTATCCGGCTCACCGTGTCCGGTATCCTGCCGCACCACGCGCTCGACACCATCCTGCGCCTGCTCGGCGGCTTCGCCGTCGCGGCGGTAATCGGCGTTGCGATCGGCATCCTGATGGGCCGCTCGCGGCGGATGGAGGACATCTTCCTGCCGCTGGTCAGCATCATGGCGCCAATCCCCGGCATCGCCTGGGCGCCGCTGTTCCTGCTGTGGTTTGGGTTGGGCAACCAGCCGGCGATGCTGCTGGTCGCCTTCGTCTCGACGTTCCCGATCATCTTAAACACCTGGACCGGCGTGAAGGCGGTCAAGGAAATCTGGGTGCGCTCGGCGCAGGCGATGGGCGCCGACGACCGCCGCCTGTTCGTCAACGTGATCGTGCCTGGCGCCCTGCCCTACATCCTCACTGGTTTGCGGCTCGGCCTGGCGCAGGCCTGGCGCACGCTGGTCGGCATCGAGATGCTCGCCGCGGTGCCGTGGGGCCTCGGCTGGATGATCTTCGGCGCACGCGAGTTCCTCAACACCGATGTGATGCTGGCCGGCGTCGTGGTGATCGGCGTGCTCGGCCTCGCGCTGGAGACGCTGGTGTTCCAGCGGCTCGAACGCTTCACCGTCATGCGCTGGGGGATGATGACATGAGTGCCATCACGACCTCCGGCACGCCACCCACGCCGATGTCCCCGCGCATGCGCTCCGCCGTGCGCGCAGTGATCACGCTGATCGTGTTCGCACTGATATACGAAGCCATCGCGCGGACGGAATACTTCCCGCCGGTGCTGATGCCGACACTGCCCAAGATCGGCAAGACGCTGCTGACCGTGCTGCTCGACGGCAGCATCCTGGCGCACGCGGGGAGCACATTGTATCGCGTGCTTCTCGGCATGGCGCTGTCGGTGGTCGTCGGCCTGCCGCTGGGCATCCTGATGGGCCGCTTCAAGCCGGTCGAGAATTTCGTGCTGCCGCTCGCCAGCGCGCTGATGCCGATCCCGTCGCTGGCCTGGGTGCCGATCTTCATTCTCTGGTTCGGGCTCGGCAACACGGTCGCGGTGCTGATCGTGTTCTATGCGGCGCTGTTCCCGATGCTGCTCAACGCCTGGTCGGGCGTGCGCGCGGTCAACCCGCTGTGGCTGCGCGCGGCCGGCGCGATGGGCGCCGACGAGCGCGCGCTGTTCTGGAAGGTGATCGTGCCGGGCGCGTCGCCGTTCATCATCACCGGCATCCGGCAGGCATTCCTGCGCGCGTGGATCGCGGTGATCGGCGCCGAGTTCCTGGCTGCCTCCGACTGGGGGCTGGGCTGGGTGATCTTCGACGCTAAGGAGTTCCTGAACGCCGACCTGATGATCGCCGCGCTGGTGGTCATCGGCGCCATCGGTTTCGCCTTCGAGCGGCTGGTGTTCGGCACGCTGGAGCGCGTAACCGTGCAGCGCTGGGGCATGGTGCGGCTGGCGAAGACCTGAACGGGCTTTGTCACGTTGCCGCACGAAGAACGCGAAGAGCCTTCGGTCGGCATATTCTCAGGCGGCCGC
>SHWG01000115.1 GCA_009693905.1 Rhodospirillales bacterium
AAAAAAGCCGGGGTTCGCACCCCGGCCTTCTTGTTTTCTGCGTCCGCCGTCCCCCGGATCAGTAGTCGAGGAAGCTGCGGAGTTTGCGCGAGCGGCTCGGGTGCTTGAGCTTGCGCAGCGCCTTGGCCTCGATCTGGCGTATTCGCTCGCGGGTCACGCTGAACTGCTGGCCGACTTCTTCGAGCGTGTGGTCGGTGTTCATGCCGATGCCGAAGCGCATGCGCAGCACGCGCTCCTCGCGCGCGGTCAGGGTCGAGAGAATCCGGGTGGTGGTGTCGCGCAGGTTGCCCTGGATCGCGGCGTCGAGGGGCTGAACCGCGTTCTTGTCCTCGATGAAGTCGCCGAGGTGGCTGTCTTCCTCGTCGCCGATCGGGGTTTCGAGGCTGATCGGCTCCTTGGCGATCTTGAGGACCTTGCGCACCTTGTCGAGCGGCATCGAGAGCTTTTCCGCCAGTTCCTCGGGCGTCGGCTCGCGCCCGATTTCGTGCAGCATCTGGCGGCTGGTGCGGACCAGCTTGTTGATGGTCTCGATCATGTGGACCGGGATGCGGATGGTGCGCGCCTGGTCGGCGATCGAGCGGGTGATCGCCTGGCGGATCCACCAAGTCGCGTAGGTCGAGAACTTGTAGCCGCGGCGGTACTCGAATTTGTCCACCGCCTTCATCAGGCCGATATTGCCTTCCTGGATCAAATCGAGGAACTGCAGGCCGCGATTGGTGTATTTCTTGGCGATCGAGATGACCAGGCGCAAATTGGCCTCGATCATCTCCTTCTTCGCCTTGTTTGCCTCGCGTTCGCCCTTCTGCACCGTGGTGACGATGCGGCGGAACTCGCTGATCGGCAGCTTGACGCCCTGGGAGAGATCGGCGACCGCCTTGCGCATCGCTTCGACTTCGCCCTGGTGCCGGGTCGCGAATTTGATCCAGCCCTTCTCCAGGCCGGCCATCCGCTCCAGCCAGCCGGGATCGAGCTCGTTGCCCATGTAGTTCTGCAGGAATTCCTCGCGCGGGATCTTGCATTCGAGGGCGACGCGAAGAAGCTTGCCCTCGAACCCGAGCAGCCGGCGGTTGATATCGTAGAGATCGTGCATCAACTGCTCGATGCGGCCGTTGTTGAGATGGATCTGCTCCATCAGCACGACCATTTCGTGCTTGAGCTTCTGGTAGCGCTTTTCCGAGGCCGGCTTGATCTTGCCGCCGCTGTTCAGCACCTTCAGGCGCTGGGTCTGCATCCGGTGCAGGCGCTTGTAGGTGGCGGTGATCTTCTCGAAGTTGCGTAAGACGCCGGGCGTGAGCTTCGCTTCCAGCGCGGCCAGCGAAAGATTGTTCTCTTCCGATTCCTCGTCCGTATCGCCCTGCTCGCCGGCGCCGTTGCCCAGCGCCGCGACCGCCCCGTCCTTGGCCGAGACCGGGGGCAGAGGGGGCTTGAAGGGTTTCGCGATCTCGACCTGAGGCGCCGGCCCGGAGTCGCCCGCGGTCACGACCGGGGCTTGGCCGGGCCCTCCGCCCTGGGTCGCCTCCAGGTCGATAATATCGCGCAGCAAGATTTTATTCTCGAGCAGCGCGTCGTGCCAGGCGATGATCGCCTTGATGGTCATCGGGCTTTCGCAGATGCCGCCGATCATCATCTCGCGCCCGGCCTCGATGCGCTTGGCGATCGCGATCTCGCCTTCGCGCGAGAGCAGCTCGACCGAGCCCATCTCGCGCAGGTACATCCGCACCGGGTCGTCGGTGCGCCCGAGTTCGGCCTCGTTCACGTTGCCGGCGGGAGCCTCGGCCTCGGCCTCGTCCTTGGCCTCCTCGGGTTTGGCGGCGGGCTCGGCTTCCTCGCTCTCTTCGCTTTCGACGATATTGACGCCCATTTCGGAGAGCTGGGACATGGTGTCCTCGATCTGCTCCGAAGACACATGGTCGGGCGGAAGGGCCGAGTTGATCTCGTCGTAGGTGACGTAGCCGCGTTCCTTGCCGCGCGCGACCATCTTCTTGATCGCGATGTTCAAGGTGTCGAGCAGCGGCTGGTCGCCGGGTTCCTCGGGCGTTTCGGCGCCTTCGGGTCTGGCGCCCGCGGACTTGCCCTGGACTTTCGCGCTCGCCTTGGTCGCGGATTGGGATTTTCCCGGAATCTGGCCGGCGGGCGCGCCGGGCTTCGCGCCCGGCTTCATCGCCGCGGCGCCTTTGAGCAATCCGCCCTTGAGCAGCGCGCCTTTGACCGGCACCGGCGCCTTGGCGGGCGTCTTCGCGCCGGCCTTGGCCGGGACCAGGAGTTTCGCCGCGCCGGGTTTGGCACCGTGAATCTTGACTGGCGAAACTTTCGCCGCCGCGATTTTTGCGGGCGCGGCTTTGGCGGACGCGGCCTTGGGCGGGATCGGCGGAACTTTGCGCTTGGGTGTGGTCATTAATGTGTGCCCATAAGAATTACGTCCGCCACGATCCGGTCATTCGCCGGATTCGGCCGCCCAGGGTCCATAAGAGGACAACCGACGACCCAGGCCGCGGCGATCCGGTCGATCGAGGCGGAGTCGAGAAATGGTATCGCCGATGGTCCGTTTGCAACCGGTGAAGGCCTTCCGGGACACGATTAATCCCACCCGCGCCCAATCATTCTCGGAAAGCGGGTGGTCTTTAAGGGCAGCCCGGAGCATTGTCAAGCCATGACCGGTAAAAAAAATAGACAAAACAGGGGGTTAGACAAATCCAAAGAGCGCCGGGCGAAGCAATTTTCGGGCCAATTGGAATTACTCAGCCGCTTCATCGCTGTGATTGGGGGCGTCGAGGGCTACTTGGCGGCGCTCCCAGGCCTCGGCCTGGGTGGTGAGGGCTTCCGGATCCTTGGGGTCGCCGCCGCCGGCCGCTGTTGCCTGCGGGCTGGCGCGCGCCGAGCGCTCGACAAGACGGGCATGAAGGCCCGCGTTTTCGGCCCAGGTGGCCCGGGCATCGGCCAGGGATGCATCGGGCCGGAGCAACCGGTGCGTCTTGATTAGGGTATCGGCCAGCACCTCGGCAAGCGTCGCGGCGAGCGCCGGATCGGCGAGCAGCGCCATCGCCTCGGCGGCGGTCCATTTCTCGCCCGCGCGCCCCGATAGGGGCGCATCGTTTGATGCGCGCGGGGGTTCGCCCGCGCGGCCGAGCGCCCGCACCAGGCCTTGGCGCAACTGGTCGAGCCGGGCATCGACGAAACGGACGGAGCCGAGTTCTTCCTCGATCTCCGCGAACAGGCGGCAATGGTTGACCGCGAGCGCGAGCATCACCCGCTCGACTTGAGCGAGCGCATCGGACGGCGCCGCCATCGCCGCCCGCGCCGCGATGCCCGGCGGGGCCTGCGCTCCGGGGGCGAACGCGCCCCGGCCCGGGTGGCCGCGCGCGCTCCGGAACTCGCGCCAGGCCCGGTCGCGAAAGGCTTGCTGGAAGTGGCTTCGCACCGTCGGGTCTTCGATCTCGAGGGTGTGCCGGCGGAGACGGTCCTCGAGCGCGGCGCGGGCCTCGGGCGTAACAACGCCCGAATTGTATGATGGCGCGCCACGCGCGCCGGGCGTAACAACGCCCGAATTGTATGATGGCGCGCCACGCGCGCCGGGCGTAACAACGCCCGAATTGTATGATGGCGCGCCACGCGCGCCGGGCGTCGCCGGCAATCCGGCCTCGGTTTCGAACAGCCACAGCGTCTCCGAAAGGGCGAGCGGCTGGCCGAGCATCTTGCGCACGGCGTCCGCGCCCTGGCGTCGCACCATGCTGTCGGGATCCTCGCCTGCGGGCATAAAGGCGAAACGGAGCGAATACCCCGGCTTCAACAACGGCAACGCGCGCATCACGGCCCGGAGCGCGGCGCGGCTTCCCGCGGCATCGCCGTCGAAACACAGGACCGGCTCGGGCGCGACCCGCCACAACAGCCGGATCTGATCTTCGGTCAGCGCGGTGCCGAGCGGCGCGACCGCGTTCCGGATTCCCGCCTGATGCAGCGCGATGACGTCCATGTACCCTTCGACCACCACCAGCGTTCCTTCCGCGCGCGCGGCGGCGAGCGCGTGGGATAGGCCATAAAGGGTAAAACCCTTGTGAAAGAGCGGAGTTTCGGGGGAGTTGAGATACTTGGGTTCGCCGTCACCGAGCACGCGCCCGCCGAAGGCGATGACCCGGTCGCGCCGATCGAGAATCGGAAACATGACCCGGCCGCGGAAGCGATCGTAAGTTCCACGCGCGGCGTTGTCCTCGGGCACGATCAACAACCCGGCTTCGACCATGCGGTCCTCGGTAAAGTTGTCGCGCATCAGCGCGGCCTTGAGCGCGTCGCGCCGGTCGGGCGCGTAGCCGAGCCGGAATTGGGCGATGGTTTCGTCGGTCAGCCCCCGCCCGCGCAGGTATTCGAGCGCCGGGCGGCCTTCGGGCATGCGCAGCGTGCGCTCGAAGAACGCGCTCGCGGCGGCCAGCGCGGGCACCAGCGCGCCGCGCGATTCGTCGCGGGCGCGCGCCTCCGGGTCGCGCTCGGGCAATGCCATCCCCGCCTCTTGGGCCAGCCGCTCGACCGCCTCCGGGAACGACAATCCCTCGGTCTCCATGACGAAATCGAAGGCGCTGCCGTGCTTGCCGCAGCCGAAGCAATGATAGAAACCCTTGTCCTCGTTGACGGTGAACGAGGGCGTCTTTTCCTTATGGAACGGACAGAGCCCGAGATGCTCGCGGCCGCGCCGGATCAGGCGCACGCGCTTGCCCACGAGTGCCGCGAGACCGGCGCGGGCCTTGAGTTCGTCGAGGAACGCCGCGGCAAAAGCCATGAAACGGATACCCGGAAGTTCCCGGCATGATAGGACGCCGCGCAGCCTCGATGGATGAAAAGACCGGGATATCCCCGTCTTGCTCGGGTTTAGCCGCCTGTGGACAAAGCGCCGGGGGGACGGGGGCGGCCGAATCGGCAGCGCGATTCGGGCGCCGCGAAGGGTGGGCGGTTCAGACCAGCGCCTGCTTGACCAGCGCGCTCGCCTTGGCGAAGTCCATCTGGCCAGCGTAGCGGCCCTTGAGCGCGGCCATGGCCTTGCCCATGTCCTTGAGGCTCTGGGCGCCGGTTTCGCTGATCGCCTCGCGCACGGCCTTGGCCACTTCGTCTTCGCCCATCTGTTTGGGCAGAAACCGCTCGATGACGACGATCTCGCCCCGTTCCTGCTCGGCGAGTTCGCAGCGGCCGCCCTTTTCGTAGAGGACGATGCTTTCCTGGCGTTGCTTGATCATGCCCTGCAGGAGGCCGAGGATTTCCTCGTCCGAAATCCCATCCATGTTGCCTTTGCCGCGGGCGGCGATGTCGCGGTCCTTCAGCGCCGCGACGATCAGGCGCACGGTGGAAAGCCCGATCTTGTCCTTGGATTTGAGCGCGTCTTTAAGCGCGTTGCCGAGGCGCTGGCGGAGCATGGCCTCTGTCCCTCGATGGGTGATGTGGTTGGGTTGGCGGAGCCGGCGGGTTTTTTTTCGATGCGATCCGAGGGAACGCCGGCGGCGGATCGGCCGCGCCCCGACGCTTTATTTCGGAAAGCGGAAGACTACTCGAAACGACCGCGAAAAGCAATCGCCCGATTTTATATATCTTGTTGAAATAAAAGGAATAAAACATCAGGGGCGGGCTTGACGCTGGAGCCCTTCTTGGCTTAGACGTTCGCCCGCGACGCCGCCCGTACTTAATGTCCAATTCCAGGCTTTGTAGCCGGAGGCCGAACCCTTGAGGCCCGCCGCGACCCCTGCCGCAGCCTCGTCCGTCCCGGACAATGTTCGTCCGCCGGGTGCGAACGCGGCGTTGGTGCTCGCCGACGGCTGGGTGTTCTGGGGGTCGGGCGCCGGCGCCGAAACGACCGCGACCGGCGAGGTCTGCTTCAACACCTCGATCACCGGCTACCAGGAAATCCTCACCGATCCCTCCTACGCCGGTCAGATCATCGCCTTCACGTTCCCCCACGTCGGCAACGTCGGCACCAACCCCGAGGACATCGAAGCCCTCACCCCGGCCGCGCGCGGGCTTGTCTTGAAGGCGCGCATCACCGATTCCGCCAACTGGCGCGCCCGGCACCCTCTCGACGCCTGGCTCAAGTCCCACG
>SHWG01000116.1 GCA_009693905.1 Rhodospirillales bacterium
GCGTCGTAGAGCCAGCCCTCGATCCGGATTCCGATCGCGGCGATGCCGAGCGCGACGATGAACTTGAGTCCGAAGGCGAGCCCGCGCCAGCGCCCCGGCGTGTAGCGGGCGAAGAGAACGTTCTCCGCCGTGGTCGAACCGATGTTGACGAACACCGACAGAAAAATGACGGCGACGATCGCCATGCCGTCGGCGAACGCGGCCACAAGCAGGATCGGCGCCTGGATCAGGAACCCGAGGGTGTACACGCGCCGGGGCGGATAGATGTCGCTGATCTTGCCCGCCGCGATCTGCAACATCCCCGAGAGTCCATAGACCAGCGCGACCAGGGCGGAAACGCCGAGCACGCCGCCCTCGATTCCCATCGCCCGTTCCGAGAACAGCTTGGGCATCGCCGGCTGGGTCGCCTGATAGACCAGGCTGGTGCACAGGATCGTGAAAAAGAGAACGATCAGCGCTCGGGTTGTGTCTTGGCGCGAGGCCGGCGCCTCGACCTTGCGGTCGGTCTTGATCTCGACGATCGCGCCGCGCGCGACCAAGACCAAAAACCCGACTCCGGTCAGCACCACCAGCAGTCCCGGCCAGAGGAACGCCGAGCGCCAGCCGAGCCAGTCGATCAGCCCGCCCGCCATCAGCGCCGCCGCCGCCGGGCCGAAGCTGCCGAACATGTTGTTGAGGCCGAGCGCGGTGCCGCGGTTGACCGCGTTGCGCACCAGCCACGCCACGCCGACCGGATGGTAGATCGAGGCGAACAGTCCGGTGACGGCGAGCGCGAACGAAATCTCGAACTGAGTGCGGGCGTAGGCGGTCGCGACCATGCCCGCCCCGGTGCCGAGGAAGAAGATCACCATCATCTTGGTCGCGCTCCAGCGATCACCGAGCCAGCCGGCGAGCGGCGCGGCGAAACCGAACAGGGCGCTGCCGACGACGATCAGCGCCACCGCCTCGCCGTGGGTCAGCCCCAGGTCACGCTCCAGCGCCAGCGCGGCGACGAAGAAAATCGGCGCGAACAGATGCGAATAGGAATGCCCGACGCAGGAGAATCCGACGGCGAGACGGGCGGAGCGGTCGACGGCAACGGGCATGGATTTCAATTTCCCAGAAAAGATCCGCATAAGTCAATCTCGTCATTCCCGCGAAAGCGGGAATCCAGCTTTCCCGGAAGCGTGGACCCCCGCTGCCTACTCCGCCGAAGCAGCCGCTTCGGCTGCGAAGGCTGGATGCGCGGGGGTGACGACATTGCTCTTGTTGGATACGGACGAATCATCTTACCGCTCCCTGAGCGCCGTGTCCGCCCCGCCGATCAGCGGATCGAGCAGGTATTCGAGCACCGTCCGCCGGCCGGTGAGAATCGAGGTCGCCACCTGCACACCGGGCACCAGATCGTAGCGCAGATTGCGCTGTTGGAAATAGTCGCGCTCGGTCTCGATTCGCACCTTGTAGAAGGTCGCGCCCTGCTGGGTCATGATCGAATCGGGGCTGACGTTGGTGACCTTGCCTTCGAGGTTGCCGAAGCGCACCGCGTCCGCCGAGGCGAGCTTGATGGTCGCGGTTTGCCCGCGCCGCACGTGGCCGACGTCCTGGGGCGGCAGCTTGGCCTCGATCACCAGCACGTCGCCCGCCGGAACCATGTCGGCGACCGTGCCCCCGGCCTTGACCACGCCACCGACGGTGGCGACGTACATGGTCTTGATCACGCCGTCGCCGGGCGCGCGCAGCACGGTGCGATCGAGGCTGTCGGAAAACTTGCGCTGCCGGCTCGCGAATTCGTCGAGCGCGCGGCGTTTTTCCCCCAACGCCTCGTTGATCTCGGTTTCGGCCGAGCGCCGCACGTTGTCGAGGCGCGCCCGTGCCTCGGTCAACGCCGCCTCGACCCGCCGCCGGGCCGAGGCGTTTTCCTCGATCCGGCCCTTGAGAGCGGACTCTTCTTTCAACAGGTTCAGGTGCAGCATCCGGTTGGTGAGGTCGTCCTTGAGCAGTTCCTCGCTGATCTTGATCTGCTCGCGGGAAAACCCGAGCCCGGCGCGGTCGGTCTCGATGCGCGAGCCGATTTCCTTGATCTCCTGCTCGCGCTGGACGATCTGCTCGCGCGCCTGGGCGACCAGGGATTCGAGCCTGGCGGTCCGGGTGCGAAACGTATCGAGCGCCTGCGCCACCAGCGCCGGTTCCTGGCTCGCGAGATCGGCGGGGAACGCGGGCGCGGCGGCGCCCGACCCTTCCGCCTCGAGCCTCGCGATCTCGGTGCGGAGCGAATTGGTCCGCACCCGAAGCTCTTGAACGTCGGCGTCGCTCGCGGTCGTCTCCAGCACCACCAGCGGTTGGTTCTTCTCTACTTTTTGGCCCTCGCGCACCAGGATCTCGCGGACAATGCCGCCTTCGAGATGCTGGACGCTCTTGATCTGGGTCGCGGGGATGACCTCGCCGTTCGCGGTCGCGACCACGTCGAGCGGCGCGAACGTCGCCCAGACAAAGGCAACGACGATCAAGGCCCCGCCGAGGCGGACGAACAGCCGGGCGCCCTGTTCCGCATCGTCCCCCTCGCCGGAAACCAGGACGGCGAGCCGCGCGAACGCAGGTTCCGCGCGGACGCGGGCGCGCTCCAACCCGGCGGCGAGCGCGCCAACCCGGGATTTGACCTCGGCGATCAAGGTTGTCGCGTTCATGCCGCGCCTCCGCCTTGGTTCGCCGGAACCGGCGTCGCGCTGCCGGTCTTGGCGGAAAGCACCACCGGCGTCGGCTTCACGTCCAGGTTCACGACGACTTGCGCGCCGCGCAGAATGTTGGCGTCGTGGGAGAACGCGATCACGCTCACGCCGCGCCGGGAAAGCTCGCTCATGGCGGCATAGACGGTGCCTGAGCCCTCGGCGTCCATCCCTTCGGTCGGCTCGTCGAACACCGCGAGCATACCCCCGGTGGCGAGCGCGCGGGCGAGCGCCACGCGGCGACGAATACCGAGCGCCATCCCCTCGCCGTTGTTGACGACCGGGGCGTCGAGCCCGCCCGGGCTCTGGTCGATGAACTTGCGGAGCCCCGAGGCGACGATCAGGCGATTGAGCGTGGCGTCGTCCAGGTCCGGGCGCGCCATGACGATGTTGTCCCGCAGCGTGCCGGTCAAAAGTTTCGGTTCCTGGGGCAGATAGATCACCTGCTTGCGCCACCATTCGGGCACGAACTGATTGATGTCCACCCCGTCGGCAAGGATCTGTCCGCGCCGGGGCTCGACCAGGCCGACGATCATGCGGGCAAGCGTGGTCTTGCCCGCGCCGTTGCCGCCGGCGACGACCAGGATCGAGCCGGGCTCGAGCTTGAGCGAAAAGGATTCGAACAGCGGCATTGGCTGGCCGATGAAAGCGAAGCCGAGATCGCGGAACTCGAGCCCGCCCTTGTACTCGCTCAACGCCGCGCCTTGGGTTTTCTCCTGGGGCAGGCGGGCGAGTTCGCGCAAGCCCTCGAGCGCCTGCTCGGCCTTGGCGAATTCCTGCACCAGCGCCGCGAGCCTCGCGATCGGGCTCAGCGCCCGGGCGGCGAGGATGTTGGCGCCGATCAGCGCGCCGACGTCGAACTTGCCCTTGACCACCAGGATCGCGCCCAAGGTGATGACCGCGACCGTCAACAGCCCTTGGGCCACCTGGATCGTCGACTGGGCGAGGTTCTGGCGCCCGGCAGCGACACGGCGCAGCCGCTCCAGGGTCTCGGCCTCGGCCCGCCACAGCTTGCGGAGATAGCCCTGGCCGTTGAAGGCGCGCAGCGTGTCGCTCCCGGCGATCGCCGCCTGGATCAGCCCGCCCCGGCGGGCGGCAACGGCGGCCTGGTCCTTGGCCGTGGCCCGAAGCGCGCCGTGGAGCAGGAACGACGCCGCCAGCACTCCGCCCACGAACAGGCACGCGATCAGCGCAACCCCGATATCGAGGAGAAAGAGCGCGCCGAGAAAGATCAGCGCCATCGGCACATCGAGGATGGCGCAGAGATTGGCGGCGGAAAAGGCGGTTTGCGCCGCTTCGGCCCCGGCAACCGCCTCGCGCCGGGCGCCCGGGGGAATCGCCTCGACGCTTTGCGCCTTCGATCCGGTCAGGGCGGCGTAGGCGCCCAAGCCCAGGCTCTCGTCGCGGGCGCGGCCGACGCCTTGGGCGATGCGGAAGCGGGCCTGGCGGAACCCGAACTCGAACAGCACGGCGGCGATGGTGCCCGAGGCGAGCGTCGCCAGCGTCGCGTCGACTCCGTGGGCGACGTAGCGGCTGAGCACCAACATCACAAAGACCGCCGACGACAACCCGAGCACGCTCACGAGCAGCGAGGCGAAAATCAATTCCGCCGCGACGCCAGGCCGCGCGAACAGGCGGGCATAAAGCTCTTTCATCGGCGCACGTTTTCTTCTTCTTCCCTGGGGCGAAGCATATCACCCCCCGTTTCCCGCACGTTTTTGCAAGTTGCGCGGGGTTTCAAGGGGGGTTTGAACAAGCCAAACCGGCCTAACCCATTGATCCGCCACGAAACCGGCGAAAAAACCGCGTTTTGCTCATCATCGCGCATCGTTTCCCATCTTTCATAAAATCCTTGTGTAGGAATATATACCGAAATCGGGGCGGGGTCAAGGGCGGCGAAACGTGCGCTTCGGCGCCCTTGGCAAAGGTGGGCGAAGGAAGGTCGGCTGCGAAGGCTGGATGCGCGGGCGCCGGGTTCAGGGCGTGACGGCCGGGGCGGACGTCGGTGTGGACAAAGTCCGCGCCCTTGAAGAGCAGCGGCTCGTAGAGGGCGCGGGCGAGCGCGTAGGCGAACAGATCGCCGAAATTCAACCCCGCCCGGTGGCGTCCCTTGCCGAAGCGGCGGAAGCCCTCGAACGCGATCTCGGCCTGCCGGATGTCGACGGGCACGACCTCGACGCCGATCGCCTCCAGCAGTTCGTCGAACTCGGCCGCTCCGCCGTCGCGCTCGGCGACGATGCGCGCCTCGATCAAGGTGCCGGCCGAGATGCGGATGTCGTCGCGGCTCAACAACTGCTCGGTCAGCCGATCCGCGCCCTCCTCGCGGCGGAGCACGGCGACGATGGCGGAGGTATCGACGATCACTTCGGCAGGCCGTTTTCGTCGTAGCCGATTATCTTGTCGGGCGCGGGCGGGCGGGAAGCGCGCGGGCGGGAGCGCGGTTCAGGTGACCGTGACGTCGCCGTTATCGACCTCGGCGGCGCGGACGTGGCGGTTAGCCGATCAGCTTGTCGTAGTCGGCGTGCGAGCCGATCCAGAACCAGACGACTCCATCCGGCGATTCGACGCCAAGCGCGCGGTGATGGAGTCCGACGCGCGCCGACCAGAAACGACCGACCTTCTTCAAATGAAGCGAGGGATGCCGTGGATCGCGCTTGAGAAGATCGAAGCATCGATCGGCATTGTGCCGAACCGATATGGGAAGCGAGCGGTAGCTCCGCCAGAACCCCGGCGACGCGTGATGATTTAAAGTTTGGTCGTCGCGCCCGAGGCGTGGGCTTGCAGCGCCTTCTCGGCCAGCGCATCGAGCTTTCCGGCGCGCACGTCCGACTCGAGTTGGCGATCCCACGCCTCGGCGTCGAATGCCGCGAACCATTCGCGAAAAGCAGAGAACTCCTCCGGCGAAAGCCGCCGGATTTGATGCTCGATGGCCTCGACTTTAGTCATGCGACAACCCCTTGAATCGAAACCAGTATAGCGCGGTCGGGCCGCCGGGGGCTAACGGAAAATCGGTACTGTCTCGGTTTGGCCTCATGCCTTGAGGAGGCCGCGTTAGCGGCCTCCTCACCCTTCGACTAGCCCCGCCTCATGGTGAGGAGGGCGCTTGCCCGTCTCGAACCATGAGGCTATTGGCGGCCTCATGCTCTTTGAGCCTGTCGAAGGAGAGGCGCGCGGCGAAAGGCGTGAGGGTGGCGGCGAAGGCGATGTCGGCCGGCGGAGCCGGCTTTTTTAAGTATCCGCGCGCACGGCGCGCGAGGCGCGACGGACGGCGGCCCCC
>SHWG01000117.1 GCA_009693905.1 Rhodospirillales bacterium
ACCTGATCTTCCAGCCGCGCCCGCCGGGCATGCCCTTGCGCCAGGCGATCGACGAACTCGAGGTGATCGCCAGGGACACGATGGCCATCGTTCGCCGCGGCCTTGCCACGTTGTCGATCTAACCAAATTCAGGACGCAGGCTACTCGCGAGCAGCTCCTGGTCCACCGTCCCCGTCACGTAGGCCAGGATGCGCGCCCAATCCATAAACGACCCCTGCCCTGTCCTGACCCCGGCGACGGCGTCACGGGCCGTCTCAAATTCTACCAGACCGCCACTGCACCGCTATGCCGACCTCGGCTAACTGACTGGTTTCTCGGCCGTTTCAGTTTTTTGACCGACCGCGCGCGATGACGGCGGCCTCGGCAGCCATCGGCACATGGCGAAGCGCGATTTCGATTTCAGCGAGTTCGACCCGATTGCCGCGAATTTTTACCTACGGCGGTGCCGGTAGATCGGCGCGGCAATTGTCGCTCGGGGCGCGCCCATGATCGAGGCGGTGATCCATCCGGTTGAGAATCAGCGCAGCGATCACCCAAGATAAGCCTTTACCAATCGCTCATCCAGCAGGAAGGCCTGCCATTCGCCGCGGCCGATCTCGTGCACGATGTTTCCCACGGCCATGACATAGGCCCGGTCGGTGATCTCCGAAGCAATGCCGACGTTCTGTTCGATCAGCAGCAGGCCCATGCCGCGGTCACGCAACGTCCGGATGACCAACAAGATGTCCTTGACGACCTTTGGAGCCAAGCCCGTCGAGGGCTCGTCCATGATGAGAAGATCGGGCTGCAGCAGCAGCGCGCGGGCGATCGCCACCATCTGCTGCTGGCCGCCGCTCAGCAGCTCGACTGGCGATTCGAGGCGTTCTCTCACCACGGGGAACAGAGCCGTCACCTCGTCCCAGCTGAAACGGTTTCTGCCCGCGCGCACGCGGCGTCCGGCCGTTTCGGCCAGCACGAGGTTCTCGCGCACCGTTAGTTCGCCGAACAGGCGGCGGTTCTCCAGAACGACAGCCAGCCCGTGACGCGCCAGGTCGTGGGCGGGCGTGGTGGTGACGTCGACGTCGTTCTTGAGGATGCTGCCGGTGCGCGCCGGCAGCAGCCCGCAGATCGTGCGCACCAGGGTCGTCTTGCCGGCGCCGTTGGCGCCAACCAGGGCGACGGCCTCGCCGTCGCCGACCTTCAGGGAGACGTCGCGCAGTACGGTAAGGGCGCCATAGCCGGCGGAGATGGATTTCAGTTCAAGCACGGTTCAAACACCGAGATAGACTTCGCGGACCCGGGGGTCGCGCTGGATGGCCGCCATGTCCCCGCTGGCGATGATCTCGCCGAAATAAAGTGTGTGCACGATGTTGGCCACGGTCATCAGTCCCATGTCGTGCGACACCAGCAAGACCGTTATACCCTCCCTGTTCAAGCGCACGATCCAGTCGCGAAGGTTCTCGATCTCCTGGACGTTGAGGCCCGACGACGGTTCGTCGAGAAGCAGCAGACTCGGCTTGCCGACCACTGCACGCGCGATCTCGAGGATGCGGCGCTGGCCTGCCGTCAGGCTGGCGGCCGGCAGGTGGCGCAGGCCGGTGAGCTTGAAACGCTCGCAGGCGGCATCGGCCTGGTCGCGTATCTCGCGCATCTGGCGCCTCGAAGCAGGCGTGCGGAAGAGGTCTTGCAGCATGGTGCTGCGCGTCAGCTTACAGACGCCCACCATCACGTTTTCGAGCACCGTCATCTGCTCGAAGACCTGCGGCGTCTGGAAGGTGCGCACTAGCCCTGCCTGGCCGCGCTGCTGAATCGACTCGCGTCCAAGCGGCGCGCCTCGGTAATTGATGGTGCCCAGCAGAGGCCGGATGTAGCCGGTGACGATGTTGAACAGAGTTGTCTTGCCCGATCCGTTCGGTCCGATCAGGCCGACGATTTCACCGACCGAGACGTCGAGGGTGACGGAACGCAATACGCTGAGGCCGCCGAAACTGTGGCCGATCTCGCGCAACGACAGCAGCGGCGGATCAGCCTGCACGGCCGCCTCGGCGGGCGAGCAGCGCCGCGCGCAGTCGCGCAAAAGCACCCATCAAACCGTCGGGCAGAGCCACGACGACGGCCACGAGCGCAAGGCCGAACAGGATCTGATGGAAGTCCCCCAGTTTGCTGAGTAGCTCCGGCAGAAAGGTCACGAAGACCGCGCCGACGACCACGCCGGGAATCGAGGTGACGCCGCCGACCACGGGAATCAACAGGAAACTGATTGAGCGGTCGACCGTGAAGCTATGGGTGCTCACGAACGCCGCATGATGGGCGAACAGGCCGCCGGCCAGGCTCCCGAACAGGGCACAGAGCACGAAGACCCGGGTACGAAGGTCCTGCAGATCGATCGAAAGAGAGGTCGCCGCGGTACTCGAGTCGCGCATGGCGCGCAGCATCAGGCCGGTCCGGCTGTCGACGAGATTGTGCGCCACGGCCATGCAGGCGAACGCCAGGATCCAGACGAAGTAATAATAGCGCGACGGCCGGTCCAATGCGTAGCCGAACAGGTCGATTTTCGGGATGCCGCCGATGCCGAGCGTACCGCCTGTCAGCCAGTCCCACTCGAAGAAGAGCGCGCTGGCGATGGCACTGAGCGCCAGCGTGCCGAGCGCGAGGAAATAGCCGGTCAGCCGCAGAATGGGCCGGCCGATCACATAGGCGAGCGCCATGCTCAGAACGGCCCCGACCGCGAACCCGACGGCAGTGGGCAGCCCCAGAGTCGCGCTGCAATAAGCGCTGCCGTAGGCGCCGATCCCGTAGAAGGTCGCCTGCGCCAGGTTGACGATGCCGCAGTGGCCGAGCAGCAGTCCGATGCCTAGACCGGCGATGGAGTATATGCCGGTGAAGACCAGCAGGTCGGCGACGTTGCGCGGCACGACGAACGGCAGCGCTGCCCAGACGACCAGCGCGCAGGCAATCCAGGGCAGACGCGCGCGCACTTCCTCAGCCTCCCCGGCGGCCGGTGCGGCCGAGCATGCCTTGCGGCATCAGGATCATGATCGCGATCAGGACCGAATAGGTGACCACGTCCTTGTAGCTGGACGACACGCCGATGATGGCGAGCGACTCGACGAGGCCGAGTGTGATGCCACCGACGGCGGCACCCAGCGGATTGGTGAGGCCGCCGAGAACGGCGGCCGCGAAGCCCTTCAGGGTGAGGCCGAGGCCGAGTTGGTAGTCGACCGAGATCAAGGGCGTCACCAGGATGCCGCCCAGCGCGCCCAGCAGACCGCCCAGGACGAAGGTGAAGGTGCGCATGCGGCCGACATTGATCCCGGTCGTGGCGGCGCCATCGGCGTCGATCGAGGCGGCCATCATGGAGAGTCCGACCATCGTGCGATGGTAGAAGGTGCGAAGGAGCAGGGTGGCGGCAAGGCCGATGGCGATGAGCCAGACTGCATGAACCTGGATGACGGCGTCGAAAATCAGGAAGACGCCCTCGCCGCCGAGTGGTGGCAGCAGATGGCCGTCACGCCCGACGAAGAACAGGATGCTGGCCGAGAGCGTGAGTGCCAGCCCGATGGTCAGAAGCAGAAAGCTGTCCTCGGTCGCGTTCTTCCTGGTCATGTAGCGTACGAACGCGAGCTCGATGCCCGCGCCCAGCAGCGCGCCGACGGCGGCGCCTGCGGCAATCGCCGCGGCATAGGGCCAGTGAGCATGGGTTAGCAGCAGAACGGTCGCCATCGCGCCGATGACGCTGAACTCGCCCTGCATGGCGTTGATGACCCGGCTGCCCTTGAAAATGGCGGCTAGGCCCATACCGACCAAGGCATAGACGATGCCGTTCGTAACGCCGGCCAGGATGGCCTGCACGACCAGGCTGACTGTCATGATGGGGATGCTGCCATCAGACGACGTGCAAGACGGGGCTCTCCGCCAAAAGCCCCGTCCGTGCCCATGCTTACTGCGCGACGCGGAAGGGTAGGCGCGTGTACTTGCCGCCAACCAACTTCGAATAGACATAACTCGTGAGCTTGATGCCGGTCATGTCGTCGGCTGAGAAGTCATAGGTCGCCAGCACGCCCGAATACGGTCCGCGCATGGCATCGCAGATCGCCTGTGGAGAGGCGCCGGCGCCCGCCTTGCCGATTGCCTGGGCCATGATGTGCACCGCATCCCAGCCGATCGCCTCGAAGTTCTTGGCCGTGCTATTGTAGGTCTGCTTGTAGAGGTCGACGAAGGCCTTCTGGTGCGGTAGCGGATCTTCCCCGATCACGAATTCGGCAAAGGTGATGTTGTCGGCCGCCGGGCCCATCGCACTCACGTATTCGTAGGACGACGATCCAAATGCAGCAATGACCGGTTGCGTCATTTGAAGCTGTTTGGCATTGCGAAACGGCGTCGCGGACGTTGCAATGATCAACAGGACTTCAGGCTGCGCGGCTTTGACCTTGGCCGCCTGGGTCGTCGTGTCGGTTGCGCCGACTTCGAACTTCTCGACCGCCACGAACTTCACGCCGTATTGCTCGATGAGCTGTTTCAGCTCGGCCATGACCGCGTTGCCGTAGCCGGCATCGTGCAGGACGCCAACTTTAGTCGCCTTGAGGAACTTTACGTATTCCAGCAATGCCTGCGCGTTCAGGCGCTGCGGAGGCGGTACGTGCATGACACACTTGCGTTCTTTCTCGATCGGAGTGCCGATGCCGGTAAAGGCGATCTGCGGGATCTTGCTGGGGTGGGTCACGCCCCCCACTGCGACCGTGCTCGCTGTCAAGGAAGGGCCAAGCAATCCGATGACCTTCTCTGTAAAGAGCAGGCCATTGGCCTTGGTCAGAGCCGTATCGGGATTGGACGCGTCGTCCTCGATCAGGAGCTTAAGGGGCCGGCCGTTAATGCCACCCTTGGCATTGATGGTTTTCTCCGCGAGCAGCATGCCGTTGCGTTCGGGAACTCCCAGTCCGGCGCCGGCGCCGGTGATCGACACGATGGCGCCGATCTTGATCGGCTCACCCGAGGTCTGGGCATGACCCGGAACCCCGGCGAGAGCGAGTAGAGCGGTTACGCCGGCCAGTCGCATGAGTGACTGCATCGTCATTGTTGTTTCCTCATTTGTTGTTGATCATCTTTCGGTCCGATGCATGCAGAGTCAAGGTTGCATGCGGAGGAGATGGAGCGCATCGCCACTCAAAGCAGCGGCGGCGGGCCAGCCATGCCGAGCGCATGCTGTCCGAAGATCCCGCCTTGCAGGTCGGGCGAGAACATCACATGGGCGTTGGCTGCGTGCGCATCGCGAAACAGCCGCTGCATGCTGCCGCTCAGGTAGAGACCGCTCGAGCCGGCGACACCCATCAGGATATCGACCGCCTCGAGACACATCCGCACGGCGAAGAAGGCGTCGGGCATTGTCACGTTGGCGCTTGTGAGCCATTTCTGGCCTCTGCCCGAGCCTGCCAAGTCATTGGAAATGCTACAGCGCCATGAAGCGAAGCGGGCGGAGTTTGGGGGTGAACTCTGCCAATGTGACAATGCCGTTCGAGCAAATCCTGCGGCTGATAGACGCGCTGCGACGACGACCGGCTCCAGCGTAGGACCAAACGGGGCGGATGCGTCGTCACCATGGGAGGAGTGCGTCTGAATGACGTGGGAAAGGGCCAAATCGATGGATCAAAGGTCGTGTTGGGTGTTGAGCGAGGCCGGAACGCTGGGAAAATGGCGCAGGCCGCCCACGGCTTCACCGGAACCCGACAAAATGATAGCATTCATACCGTTCCAAGGGTTCATCCGGGGAATGTCGGTTCAACTCGTTGCCCAGTCTCACCAGGTCGTGGTTGCCCGACATGAGGATCCATTTGACCCCGGGGAAGCGCGGCGCGTTCTCCGCATAGAAGGAGACGCCGTCGCCATCGGGCAGGCGTATGTCCGACACGACGGTATTCAGCGGGACGGCATCTGCGGAAACGTGGGCGAGGAACTCCCTGGCCTCATCGATGGTGGAGCACGCCGTCACGCGGTG
>SHWG01000118.1 GCA_009693905.1 Rhodospirillales bacterium
GGCTTCGATCGCGAAACGCAGCGGTTCGTGCGCGAGGCGGGCTTCCGCGACATCGAGGAAACCTTCCTCTACGCCGACATCATCAAGCTGATCCGCGCGCGGACGTGAATCGGCTAAGGCCTGAGCCCGGTGGCTTCGGGGAATCCCAGCATCAGGTTTAGGTTCTGCACCGCCTGGCCCGAGGCGCCCTTGCCGAGATTGTCGGACACCGCCATCAACACCGCGTGTCCCCGGGCGGCATTGCCGCAGACGTAAAGCTTGAGCGCATTGGTGCCGTTCAGGGCTTCGGGCTCGATGTGGGCGGGCGGCGGGTCGCTCAGCGGCGCGACGCCGACGAACGCGGCATCGCGATAGTGGTCCGCCAACAGGGCGTGCAGATCGACGGGCTTGGGCGCGCCCGGCAGGGCGCGAAGATGCAGCGGCACCTGCACGATCATGCCCTGGCGGAAGTTTCCGACGCTGGGTACGAACAAAGGCCGGGTGGTCAAGCCGGAATGGCGTTCGATCTCCACCGTGTGCTTGTGTTCGAGCCCCAACGCGTAAACCCGGAACGAGCTTTCGGTGTAATCGTGGGCGTTCGGATCCTCGTAGCTCGCGATCATCTTTCGCCCGCCGCCGGAGTAGCCGGAAATCGCGTTGATGGTGACGGCGAAGTCGGCGGGCAGCAGCCCGGCGGCGGTCAGCGGCCGGAGCAGCGCCACCGCCGAACAGGCGTAACACCCGGGATTGGATACCCGCGGCGCGACTGCGATTTTTTCCCGCTGGCCCGGGACCATTTCGGGAAACCCGTAGGCCCAGTCGGGATCGATCCGGTGCGCGGTCGAGGCGTCGATCACCCGCGTGTTGGTGTCTTTCAGCATTTTCGCCGCTTCCCGGGCGGCGTCGTCGGGCAGGCACAAGATGGCGACGTCGGCCGACGCGATCGCGTCCTTGCGCGCGCGCGCGTCCTTGCGCTTCTCGTCCGTGAGATGGACGAGCCGAACGTCGGGGCGGCCTTCCAGCCGGGACTTGATCTCGAGGCCGGTGGTCCCGGCCTCGCCGTCGATGAATACCGTTGCCGTCATGGTCGCTCCATTTTGCCTTATCCTGAAAGCACATTGGGCGCCCCGATAGGGACGCCCAATGACCAGGGAGAACCGTCGCGGAAAATCAGCGTTTCGAGAACTGGTAGCTGCGTCGGGCCTTGGCGTGGCCGTACTTCTTGCGCTCGACCACGCGCGAATCGCGGGTCAAGAACTTGCCCTTCTTGAGCTTCGCGCGGAGATCCGGCTCGAAGCGAACAAGGGCGCGGCTGATGCCGTGGCGGACCGCTCCGGCCTGGCCGGAAAGCCCACCGCCGACGACCGTGCACCAGATTTCGAACTGGCTGTCGCGCTCGGCGGTCACCAGCGGCTGCTTGATCAGCATCTGGAGAACGGGCCGCGCGAAGTACGCCAGAAAGTCCTTGCCGTTGACCGTGATCTTGCCGGAACCGCGCTTGATCCAGACCCGTGCGATCGCGTTCTTGCGCTTGCCGGTCGCGTAGGAGCGCCCGAGCGCGTCGATCACCGGCGCGGGCGGCACCGCCGGGCCCGCCGCCAAAACCGGCGCGACCGGAGAATCCTTGAGATCGGCGAGCGACTTGATCGTTTCGGACATAGTCTTCAGGCGCTCCTTTTATTCTTCGGGTTCATCGCGCCGACGTCCAGAACCTCGGGGTTCTGGGCCTCGTGCGGATGCTTGGCCCCGGCGTAGACGTGCAACTTGCGCATCTGGGCGCGGCCCATCGGATTACGGGTCAGCATGCGCTCGATCGCCTTGATGACGACGCGCTCGGGCGTCTTGCCCTCGAGGATCTGTCCCATGGTCCGGGTTTTGACCCCGCCCGGATAGCCGGTGTGCCAATGGAACACCTTGCGGGCACGCTTGTTGCCCGTCAGCTTCACCTTTTCGGCGTTGATGACGATGATGTTGTCGCCGCAGTCGATATGCGGGGTGAAGATCGGCTTATGCTTGCCGCGCAGCCTGAGCGCGAGAATGCTGGCGAGCCGGCCGAGCACGACGTCGGCGGCGTCCACCACATACCACTTGCGCGTCACGTCGGAGGGCTTGGCGGAATAGGTTTTCATGGCTTAGATCCTTGGCGCTTCGCGGCCTGCGCGAGGGCGCGGAGTATGTCATAGGAAAACACCCTGTCAACTCGGAAACATCTATCCATATCAATCTATTGTTCAGAGGTATCTGAATACCTCGAAAGAGCCGCCGGCATTCCGCCAGAGCTTATCCCGGCGCGGGCGGGATCGAATACGTGCCGGTCGCGTGCGCGACCGGGTCGGCATGGCCCTCGGAGAGAATCGTCACTTCCATCACCGCGAGCTTTTTCCCGAGCTTGATGATCCGCCCCTCCGCGACCAATGCGCTCGGAAAAGGCCGGCGCAGGAAATTGATGTTGAAGCTGGTGGTGACGGCGAGCTTGACCTTGCCGATCGCGCTCAAGAGGGCGGCGTACATGGTCACGTCCGCGAGCGTCATCATGGCCGGACCGGAAATGGTGCCCCCGGGCCTGAGCATCCTCTCGCCGAAAGCTTGGCGCAGCGTCGCGCGGCCATGCGCGATGCGCGTTGCGCGGATGCCGGATTCCACCGCCCAGGGAACTTCCTCGGCCAACAGGGCGTTGAACTCGCTTTTCGTCAGTTTGGGCGTGGTTTTAGGCATCGGTTTCGCCTTGAAAGCCATGGATCCTCGGCCGAGTCTCCGCCCAGCCTAGTTACCGTTTACGTTAACGTCAATCGTGGCCCGGCCCGGCCGGCGCCCGGTCGCACGCCGCCGACCGCTCCGGAACCTTCGCGCTTGCCAGAGCCCCCCGGAATCCTCGAAGATTCCTGCCGTTCCCTTCCGCGCAAGGTTTATCCGGTCATGACCGCCATCGCCAAAACCAAGGCCGATTTCCCCCTCCTCCGTTCGGACGCGGGCGGAATCGCCACCCTCACCCTCAACCGCCCGGCGCAACGCAACGCACTCGCGCGCGAGCTGATGACGGCGATGGAGCAGGAATTCGCCGCGCTGGCCAAGGATCGCTCGATACGGGTCGTGGTCGTCGCCGCCAACGGTCCCGCCTTCTCCGCCGGGCACGACTTGAAGGAGATGCGCGCCAACCCCGGCCGCAAATTCCAGGAATCGCTGTTCCGCCAGTGCAGCCGGATGATGCTCGCCATCACCCGCTTGCCCCAGCCGGTGATCGCGCGCGTCCATGGGCCCGCCTTCGCCGCCGGCTGCCAGATGGTCGCGACCTGCGACTTGGCGGTTGCCGCCGCAACCGCGACGTTTTCCACCCCCGGCGTTCATATCGGGCTTTTCTGCTCGACGCCGATGGTGGCGCTTTCCCGCGCGGTGCCGCGCAAGGCCGCGATGGAGATGCTGCTCACCGGCGAAGCCGTGGATGCGGCGCGGGCCTACGAGATCGGACTCGTCTCCCGGGTCGTGCCCGCGGAGATGCTCGATCAGGCTATTACCGACATCGCCCGAACCCTGCTCGCCAAGTCGCCGCGCGTCCTCAAGATCGGCAAGGAAGCCTTTTATCGCCAGATCGAGATGGGCCTCGCCGAGGCCTACGACTACGCGAGCCAGGTCGCGACCGAGAACATGATGCTCCGCGACGCCGAAGAAGGAATCGACGCCTTCATCGCCAAGCGCCCGCCCAGGTGGCCCGACCCATGACCGCCCGGGCCGCCGAGCCTTCTTCCGAACTTCGCTACGACGACGACCACATCCGCCAAATTCTGAAATCGGTTCGCACCATCGCCATGGTCGGCGCCTCGCCCAACTGGGTGCGACCGTCGAACTTCGCGTTTAAATATCTCCAGGGCAAGGGGTACCGTATCATCCCGGTCAATCCCGGCGCCGCCGGCCAGACCATCTGGGGCGAGACCGCCTACGCATCTCTTTCCGACATTCCCGACCGCTTCGACATGGTGGATATCTTTCGTTCCTCCGACGCGGCGGGGTCGATCGTGGACGAGGCGATCGAACTCGCGCCCGCGAAGGGAATCAAGGTGATTTGGATGCAGCTCGGCGTCCGCAACGACGCGGCCGCGAGCCGCGCCGAAAAAGCGGGACTCACCGTCGTCATGAACCGCTGCCCGAAGATCGAATACGGGCGCTTGTTCGGGGAACTCTCCTGGGCCGGGATCAATTCCGGGATCGTGTCGGCCAAGCGCCCGAGGATGCGGCCGTGAACGATTCCCCCGACCGGCCGGTGAAAGCGCCCCGCGGCGCCCAGCCATCCGATTACGGCTTCGAGACCCGCGCCGTGCACGCGGGCGCGCGCCCCGATCCGGTCACCGGCGCGCGCAACACGCCGATTTATCAGACCACGTCCTATGTCTTCGAGGACGTGGAGCACGCCGCCGATCTGTTCAACCTTCAGACCTTCGGCTTTATCTATTCGCGGCTCACCAATCCGACCGTGTCGGTGCTGGAAGAACGGATCGCGAGCCTCGAGGGCGGCCGGGCGGCGGTGTGCGCGGCCTCGGGTCACGCCGCCCAGTTCCTGACTTTCTTCACGCTGCTCGAACCGGGCGACGAGTTCCTCGCCTCGCGCAATCTCTACGGCGGCTCGATCACCCAGTTCGGCATCAGCTTCAAGCGGCTCGGCTGGACCTGCCGGTTCGTCGATCCCATCGATCCGGAAAATTTCCGCCGCGCGTTGACACCGAAAACCAAGGCGATCTTTATCGAGGTGCTGGCCAATCCGGGCGGCGTAGTGGTCGATCTCGAGGCGGTGGCGGACATTGCCCGCGACGCCGGCATTCCGCTGATCGTGGACAACACGCTCGCCACGCCCTACCTCTGCCGCCCGTTCGAATGGGGCGCCGACCTGATCGTCCATTCCACGACCAAGTTCCTGAGCGGCCACGGCACCTCGATCGGCGGGGCGCTGGTCGAATCGGGCAAGTTCGATTGGGCGAAGAGCGGCAAGTTCCCGACCATGACCGAGCCCGATCCCGCCTATCACGGCCTCACGTTCCACGAGACCTTCGGCGACTTCGGCTTCACCATGAAGGCGCGCGCGGTGGCTTTACGCGACTTCGGTCCGGCGCTCGCGCCCGCCAACGCCTTCTACACCATCACCGGGATCGAAACCCTGCATCTCCGGATGGAGCGGCACGTCGCCAACGCGCTGGCCGTGGCCCAATTCCTGGAGAAGCATCCGCAAGTCGCCTGGGTTTCCTACGCCGGGCTCGAATCGAGCCCTTATCGCGCGCTCGCCCGCAAGTACCTGCCCAAGGGCGCGGGCTCGGTGTTCACGCTCGGCCTCAAGGGCGGGTTCGAGGCCGGCGTGAAGCTGGTCGAATCGGTCAATCTTTTTTCCCATCTCGCCAACATCGGCGACACGCGCTCGTTGATCCTTCATCCCGCCTCGACCACGCACCGGCAGCTTTCGCCCGAACAGCGCGCCGCCGCCGGCGCCGGCCCGGACGTGGTCCGGCTCTCGGTCGGCATCGAGACCGCGGACGACTTGATTCGCGATCTCGACCAGGCGTTGGCCAGGACGGCGAAATCCTAACCGCGCACGGCATCTCCCGGGACGCCCCATGAACGCAACCCAAGCGCTCGCCCGCGCCCAGGACCTGGAGCGCTCCGGGCGTTTTGACGACGCCGAGGCGGCCTTTACGCCCAGGCCTGGGCCCAACCCCAACCCCTACTCCGCCGGCAACAACTCGGGCGCGGGACGAGCCGCCGTCTTGTCGTCGGGAACGAACAACGTCGCCACCATGCCGACCACGACCACCGCCGCCAGGAACATGAACAGGGTCTGGAACCCCCCGGTCGCGTCGTAGAGCCAGCCCTCGATCCGGATTCCGATCGCGGCGATGCCGAGCGCGACGATGAACTTGAGTCCGAAGGCGAGCCCGCGCCAGCGCCCCGGCGTGTAGCGGGCGAAGAGAACGTTCTCCGCCGTGGTCGAACCGATGTTGAC
>SHWG01000119.1 GCA_009693905.1 Rhodospirillales bacterium
AAGGCTGTGACCTTCGGGAAAAGCCTCGCTTTCAATCTGTTGGCGGATCGCGCTCGAAAAGAATTCGGGTTTGTTGCGGCCCAGCAGAGCCTGACCCAAGGTTCGCACGTGCTCGACCGTCAACCACGACAGACTCAACGGATCGTCGGGATTGACGCCCCGGTAGATGGCGGACGCGGACCGGTCGCAAATCCGCACCACGGTTTCCACGCCCAGACACTGGACGGCGTGGGCGAGCGCGTGTTCCAGGCTGCCGATGGGATGGCTTTTGCTCATGGGGATCTTCCGGCACCGGCGCGGGAAATCAACTCTTCTTGAACGGTCTGAATACAACTAAAAGTATTAATATTAACATAATTACTATCTTTAAGACATTCCCCTGTCAACCCTTTTCGGCCCCAACCGCCTGAATAACAAAAGCTCCCCGGAGTTATCCACAGTCATTCCGGCCTTGTACGCGTTTGCACATTTTTTTCGACGCAGTCGCTGAGCATCTTTGAGTCACGTTTAATTCGCAAATACCGGTGCCGGCGTGAACATGAGTTTCGGAGGATTGCAATCGTGCCAACGACCATCGAGCTCGAACGCAAGGGCAAAGAGCGGCCCATAACCTGCCTCTACGACGGCGACACCGCGCTTCCGGAGGACGAACGGGGGCGGTCGCCGATGCAACCGGTCTGCGCCAGGTGTTTCGATAAAGCCGGCGCCATGTTGCTCAAGGGGTCGCGCGGCAAAGGCGACACGGCGCTGGTGCGCGAAGCCATCGAAAGCCTTGGTCCCATCTTCGCCTGTCATCGCCACAATCAAGCGCTTCCCTGCGCCGGGGCGTGCGCCGCCGAAACCAACATGCTGTTGCGTATTTTCCGAGAGCAGGTCCTGTACTTCTAAGCGGAGGTTAGGGTCATGAACTGCCTGTACAACGCCAATGCCGCGCTCCCGATCAACGAACGAGGCAAATCCCCCATGCAACCCGTCTGCGCGAACCGCCTGCGGGTCGGTCATGGGCGCCTGATCGCGGGCGCGAAGGCCAATGACATCGACGCGGTGCGCGCGGCCCCGGATGCGATCGGCCCCTTGCTCGCCTGCCAGTTCCGCAACGACGCGCTTCCGTGCGCGCACGCCTGCGAGCGCGCGACCGACACCGTTACCGCAGAGTTCCAGGATCTGGCGCCGCGCGGCCGTGGAGACGAACACCTCAGACCCCCCCCGCTGGGCCGGGCAGTAGCAGAGGCCGGCGTGCCCCCCAAGTGATCCAGCACCCGCCCGGCGTGCTGGATCGGGCATCCTTCGTCGTGGCCGTCCTTGCGCCCGCAGCCCTGGCAAGTCTCGGTCCGTCCGACCAGGCCGTAGAGCCCCCTCAAAGCTGACAACAGCGCGAACACCTCGCTCGACATGGCGCTGACCTTGCTTCGCGTCGTCGCCTGACGGAGCGCCCGGTCCACCACGATCGGGAGGTAATCGGGATCGAACGGCTTGGAGATGAAGTCGTCCGCGCCGGAGCGGAAACACTGGATGGCGAACGTCTGCGACGTTTCTCCGGTCAACATGATGATCGGCATTTGCAGGCCCTGGCGGCGGATCAGCGAGAGCGCGACAAACCCATCCGTTTCCGGCATTTGGTAATCGAGAATAATCAGATCGGGCATGTCCTTGGTCGCCAGGGTGACGGCATCGAAGCCGTTGGCGGCTTCCAGCACCTCGTGGCCCCAGCTGTGCAGGATCATCATCGCCATCCCTCGGATGTTGGCGTCGTCGTCGGCCAGCAGGATCTTCGCCATGGAACTCTCCTTTCGGTCGCTTGCGGCGTCGGTTGAACCCGTTGGTCCCCATATGGGGATCTCGGGGCGACGTTTTGAGCCCCGATCCCTTGGCCCGTCTTTGCCCTTGCCATCCCAGGCGCTTGGCTGTTCAGTCTTCGCCGTGGCCCGGTAAATCCCTGCAAGAATAAGGGTTTCGCGGCCGGAGCCCGGGGCGGGAGAACGATGGAAATCAATGGCAAGAAAGTGCTGCTCTGCGACTGCGAGGGCACCATGACGTTGGACGGGCGCGCGATCGCGCGCGCGCTGGGCGGCGGCGAATGCGTCCCCAACACTCAGCTTTGCCGCGCCCAGATCGCCAACGCTGAGTCGGCGCTGAAAGGCAAGCTGCCGGTTTTGATCGCCTGCACCCAGGAAGCGCCGCTGTTCCTGGAAACCCACGCCGGAATCGAACGGGCGAGCGATATCAGCTTCGTCAACGTGCGCGAACGGGCCGGCTGGTCCCGCGACGGCGCCAAGGCGTCGCCGAAAATCGCGGCCCTGCTCGCCGAAGCCGCCCTCGATCTCGCGCCCGCGACCTCCGTGACCATGAAATCGGCGGGCGTTCTTCTCGTCCTCGGGCGCGACGAGACCGCGATCGCGGCGGCGAAGAAGCTCGCCGGCCGGCTCAGCCCGACGGTCGTTCTTTCCGGGCGCGCCGAAGAAATCCCCGCGCCGGCGCTGATGGACGTTCCCATCTTCCGGGGCAAAGTCAAAAGTGCGAGCGGCCATCTCGGCGCCTTCCGCGTCGAGGTCGAGAACTTCGCCCCCGCCAAGCCCTCTTCGCGCCGATTCCTCGCGTTCGCCGACGCCGCCGGCGGCAGCGTCTCCGAGTGCGACCTGATCCTCGATCTGCGCGACGAGGCGGTGCTCTTTCCCGGCGGCGAAAAACGCGACGGCTATTTCCGGCCCGATCCCGGCAGCCCGGCGCAAGTCGCGGATGCGCTGCTCCGGCTCGCCGACATGACCGGCACGTTCGAGAAGCCCCGCTACATCGCCTATGACGGCGCGATCTGCGCCCATTCGCGCTCGCAAAAGATCGGCTGTCGCCGCTGCCTCGACGTCTGCCCGACCGGCGCGACCGCGCCCGAGGGCGACGGCATCCATTACGACCCCTACGTCTGCGCCGGGTGCGGGCTCTGCGCCGCCGTCTGCCCGACCGGCGCGGCGGCCTATCAGCTTCCCGCCGGCGACGGCATTTACGAGCGCCTCCGGATTTTGTTCGGGACGTACTTCAAGGCCGGCGGCAAGGCTCCCGTTCTTCTCGCCCACACGCACGGGAAAGGCGGCGAGATGCTCGACGCGCTGGCCCGTTTCGACGACGGCCTGCCGGCCCGGGTCGTGCCGTTCGCGCTCAACCAATCGACCCAGATCGGCCTCGATTTCCTGTTCGCCGCCCTGGCCTATGGCGCCGCGCGGATCGTCGTTCTGCTCACGCCCGATCGCGACCAGAACGCCGAGGCCTTCGCCCGCGAAGTGACCTTGGCCGAAACCGTGATGGCCGGCCTCGGCTACGGCGAAACCCGGGTCCTGATCGTGGAAACCGCCGATCCCGAGGTTCTCGCCAAGGCTCTCGACACCCTCGATCCCGCCGCGGGCGCGAAACCGTCCGAGTTCAAGATCATGGGCCGCAAGCGCCAGGCGATGACCCCCGCGCTCGTGCACCTGCACGCCAACGCGCCGAAGCCGGTGGATATCCTGGCGCTGCCCGCGGGCGCGCCCTTCGGCGCGATCCGGGTCGACATCGCCGGCTGCACGCTTTGTCTCTCTTGCGTCGGCGCTTGCCCGGCGAACGCGCTCAAGGACAACCCGAAGGAAAAGCCGCAACTTTCGTTCATCGAAGCGAACTGCGTCCAATGCGGACTCTGCGTCGCCACCTGTCCGGAAAAGGTGATTACGCTGCAACCGAGGCTCTCGTTCCTTCCCGCCGCCCGCGTCCACCAGGTGATCAAGGAAGAAGAGCCCTTCCATTGCATCCGCTGCAACAAGCCCTTCGGCACCCGCGCCTCGATCGAGCGGGTCTCCGCCAAGCTCAAGGCGCATCCCATGTTCGCGGGCGCGGGCCAACTGGATCGGCTCAAGATGTGCGACAACTGCCGGGTCATCGCCATGACCGAAGACGAGACCCATCCTTTCGCCGGGGCGCCGCGCCCGATGGTCCGGACCACCGAGGATTATCTGCGCGAGCGCGAGGATTTGCGCCGCATGGCCAAGGCCGACATGGAAGCCAAAGGCCTGGTACCCAAACCGGATTTGGGCCCCAAGCCGGGGAAAAAGAGTTGATTTCGAACCAAAGCCCCCGCTTGCCTAAGGGTCGCAAAGCGGGCTTGGATGATCTAAACTCGATGTCCAGTAAACTAGGCTCCGCCGGTCGGTACCCATGATCGATCCTTTTGGCCGCACCATCTCCTACATCCGCGTCTCGGTCACGGACCGCTGCGATTTCCGCTGCGTCTATTGCATGGCCGAGGACATGACCTTTCTGCCCAAGTCGGACCTGCTGGCGCTCGAGGAACTGGACCGCCTGTGCTCGGCCTTCGTGCGCAAGGGCGTGAAAAAGATCCGGCTCACCGGCGGCGAGCCGCTGGTGCGGCGCAACCTCATGAGCCTGGTCCGGAACCTCTCGCGCCATCTCCAGACCGGCGCATTGGAAGAACTCACGCTCACCACCAACGGCAGCCAACTCGCCAAGTACGCGGGCGAACTGGCGGCCGCCGGCGTCAAGCGGGTCAACGTCTCGGTCGATACCCTCGATCCGGTCAAGTTCGAGGCCATCACCCGCGGCGGCAAGTTGCCTACGGTGCTCGACGGCATCGCCGCCGCCCAGGCCGCCGGGCTCGCGATCAAGATCAACACGGTCGCGCTCAAGGGCGTCAACGACGGCGATCTCGACGCCCTGCTCGAATGGTGCGGCCGCGACGGGCTCGACATGACCCTGATCGAGACCATGCCGATGGGCGAGGTCGACCACCAGCGCGCCGACCGTTACCTGTCGCTCGCCGAAGCCCGGCGAACGCTCGCCAAGCGCTGGACGCTCGAGGATATCGCGCACCGCACCGGCGGGCCGGCGCGTTACGTGCGGGTCAAGGAAACCGGACGGAAACTCGGCTTCATCACCCCGCTCAGCCACAATTTCTGCGAAAGCTGCAACCGGGTGCGCGTCACCTGCACCGGTACGCTCTATATGTGCCTCGGCCAGGACGACGCGGCGGATTTGCGGGCGCCGCTCCGGGCCTCGGAAAGCGACGATCTGCTCGACACCGCGATCGACGCCGCGATCCGCCGCAAGCCCAAGGGCCACGACTTCGTCATCGAACGCGCGGCGCCGGCGGTGCAACGCCACATGAGCGTCACCGGCGGCTAGAGCCGTTCCGCTCAGAGCTCCTTGCCGATCCGGGAATCGAGGGAAAGCTCGCCGCCGCCGCGGATCAGGATCGCCAGCGCCATCAGCCCCCAGAACAGGGGATACTCGTAGCCGCCCTTGGACCAGAAGAACCCCGCGCCCCATTGAACCTTGAAGGCGGCGACCGCCATGAAGCCGATCACCTGCGCGGCGACGAAGCGGGTGAAGAGGCCCAAGGCGAGCATCGTGCCGCCGACGAGTTCGAGCACGCCGATGTAAATAGCGAGCGCATAGGCGGGCTCCAGGCCCATCTTGGCGAGGCTTGCGCCGAGCCCCGCCGGGCTGCCGCTGACGAGCTTCGCCCAGCCGTGCGGGATCAGCATCGCGCCGGTAACGAAGCGGATCAGCGGATAGGTGTAAGGCGTCAACGGATCGTAAATCCTGCCGAGCGCGGGGATGATCCGCGCCGGCGTCGCGGTGCCGTCGGTCATGGGTTCGTTCCTCCTCTTCCCGGGCTCCTTTCGAGCTCCCGATACCACTCTAGAACAAGGGATAAGGGCGGGTATACTGGCCCCACCCGCGCCGCCCACCCCTCCTTGACCCGATCCCCCCATGCCCGCCCCATCCCTCGCCTTCGTCGCCGCGCCGAGCCCCGAGGCCGAAGAAGCCCACAAGCGCCTGGCCGCCCGCTATGGCGAGGCCCCGGCCGAGAGGGCTCGCGTCATCGTCGCGCTCGGCGGCGACGG
>SHWG01000120.1 GCA_009693905.1 Rhodospirillales bacterium
ATCCGGAACGAAAAGCATGACCCCGTGCTGTATCTGGGACGTCATCGGCGAGGCTCTGAAAGCCTTCTCGCCAGGCGAATGCGCCAACTACTTCGAAAACGCCGGCTATGTTCTACCTATTCGCAACCCGCTCTAGCAGCCTGCTGGGGTGCGCGGGAAGCGAAAAGGCGCCGTGCGCGCCCGTTCGGCACATGCACGCCGGGCATTGATATGCGCTCATTCCGATTTTTGAATTAATCGCGGAAATATTATCCGCCGCAGATTGCCGAGCCCCTCGATTTCCGCTATATGTAGCTCATTCAATGTCTCCATCGTCTCCCGCCGAAACGGCGCCTCCCCACCGGGACCGGGCCAAAAAGTATCAATACGTCGAGGCGATCCCATTTGCCCTGGCGCACGTGATCTGCTTCGCCGCGATCTGGACCGGCGTGCAGGGGTCGGACCTGGCGCTCGCGGCGGGGCTATATGCGCTCCGCATGTTTGCGGTGACAGCCGGGTATCATCGCTATTTTTCCCACCGCGCATACAAGACCAGCCGGGCGTTCCAGTTCATCCTTGCGTTCGTCGCGCAAAGTTCGGCCCAGCGCGGCGTCTTGTGGTGGGCGGCCAATCACCGCCACCATCATCGCTACTCGGATATGGACAACGACGTCCATTCGCCGGTGCGCTCCGGTTTCTGGCACGCCCATCTCGGTTGGTTCTTCACCGAACGGCACACGCCCACCGATCTGGCGGCGGTTCGCGACCTCGCCAAGTACCCCGAACTCAGGTGGCTCGACCGAAATCCTTATTTTCCCCCGGTCCTCGCCGGATTTGTCGTTTGGCTGCTCGCCGGCTGGTCGGGTCTGGTGGTCGGCTTTTTCTGGTCCACGGTCGCCGTGTGGCACGCCACGTTTTCGATCAATTCGCTCGCCCACGTGCTCGGCCGCCGGCGCTACGTGACCGGCGATCAGTCGCGCAATAACTGGTGGCTCGCCCTCCTGACCTTCGGCGAGGGCTGGCACAACAATCACCATCACTATCACAGCGCGGCCCGCCAGGGGTTCCGCTGGTACGAGATCGACGTCAGCTTTTACGCCCTGAAAGCGCTCGCCGCGATGGGCCTGGTCTGGGACCTGCGCGCGCCGCCCGCCCCCGTGGTGCGCGACGCGCTGCCGTTGCGCCCGGCGATCGTGGAAAAGGCCGCGGCGCTTCTGGCGGCGAGCTTCCAGGCCGAACGCATCGCCGCCGATGTCCGCGCCCGGCTGGCCGAGCCGCATTTCGGACTCGATGCCGCGTTCGCGGCGCTGCACGGCGAACTTGCCGAGCGCCTCGACGAATGGCGCTACCGGTTCGACGGCAGGGTGGAAACGATGCGCCGCGACCTCGAGGAATTGATCGGCGCCGTTCACATCCCGCCGATGCCGAGCGTGTCGGATCTTCACGCCCGCGCCGCCGGCATGTTCGCGCGCACCCCGGCGATGAACGAAATCGTCGGACGCGCGCGGCAAATGTTGATCGCGAGCGTGTGCGAAGCCGTGCTCGGCGGCGCGACGGCGCTCGCCGCAAGAACCTAACGATCGGGATTTACGCCGGAACTTCGATCCGCGCGCCGCCGGTGCGACTCGGCGCGCCGATGCGGTAGCGCCGGTCGGAGACGCTTAAAGCGCCCCCCAGAACCATGGTCAAGGCGCCGATCCACATCCACGCCACCAGCGGGTTGAAATAGAGCCGGGTGACGTAGGCGCCGGCCTGGCCTTCCGCATCCCCGATCACGACGTAGAGATCGCCCGCGAGCGTCGAGCGGATCGCCGCTTCCGTCGTCGGCATGCCCTGAACCGGATAGACGCGCTTTTCCGGGCGAAGCACGGCGATCTCGCGCCCGCCTTGGCGGACGACAAAACGCCCCTCGGTCGCGGTGTAGTTGGGCCCGCGCGTTTCCCGCGCGCCCTGGAACTCGATCGCGAAGCCGCCGACCGCGGCGGCTTGGCCGGGGTGCATGACCTGAATCGATTCTTCCTTCCAGGCCGTGCCCGCCATGCCGGCGATGGCAAGCGCCAGGCCGAAGTGCGCGAGCGTCATGCCGATGCTCGCGCGCGGAATGCGGCGGAAGCGGGCCAGGCTCTCGGACGCGGGCGCGCGGAACAGCCGCGTCCGTTCCGCCATCTCCATGAGGGTGCCGAGCGCGAGCCAGATCGCCAGCGCGAGGCCGAGCGCGCCCAAGGGCTCTTTCGTTCCCATCAGCCAGAGCGCCAAGGCGCCGGCGGCCATCGCGGCGAAGCCCGCGCCGGCGAGGCGGGAGGCCGCCGGGGCGATCTCGCCCCGCTTCCAGCCGAGGAATGGTCCGAATGCCATGACCGCGATCATCGGCGCCACGATCGGAATGAACACGGCGTTGAAAAAGGGCGGCCCGACGGAAATCTTTCCCGCCCCGATCGCGTCGATTAGGAGCGGGTACAGCGTGCCGAGCAGAACCGCCGCGGCGGCGGTGGCGAGCAGGAGGTTGTTGAGGAGCAGGGCGCCTTCCCGCGAGACCGGCTGGAACAGCCCACCGCCGGCGAGCCTGGGGCCGCGCCACGCGAACAGGGCGAACGACCCCCCGGTGACCAACACCAGCAGCAGGAGAATGAACACCCCGCGCTTCGGGTCGGTGGCAAAAGCGTGGACCGAGGTCAGAACGCCCGAGCGCACCAGGAAGGTTCCGAGCAAACTCAAGGAGAAGGTGAGAATGGCGAGAAAAACGGTCCAGCCCTTCAGCGCGTCGCGCTTCTCGACCACGATCGCGGAATGGAGCAGCGCGGTGCCGGCGAGCCAGGGCATGAACGAGGCGTTCTCGACCGGGTCCCAGTACCACCAGCCGCCCCAGCCGAGCTCGTAGTAAGCCCACCACGAGCCGAGCGCGATCCCGCCGGTCAAGAAACACCACGCCGCCAGCGTCCACGGCCGCACCCAGCGGGCCCAGGCGGCGTCGACCCGGCCCTCGATCAAGGCGGCGATGGCGAACGAAAACGCCATCGAGAACCCGACGTAGCCGAGATAGAGCATCGGCGGATGGAACGCGAGGCCGGGGTCCTGCAACAGCGGATTGAGGTCGCGGCCGTCCGCGGGCGGCGGAAAGGCGCGGGTGAACGGATTCGAAGTCAACAACATGAACAAATAGAACCCGACCGCGATCCCGGCCTGCACGGAAAGGACCCGCGCCCGGAACGCGGGCGGCAGGTTGCCGCCGAACAGCGCGACCGCGCTCCCGAAGACGGCGAGGATCAGGACCCACAGCAACAGCGAGCCCTCGTGGTTCCCCCACACGCCGGAAATCTTGTAGAGCAGCGGAATCGCGGAATTCGAGTTGCTCGCCACCACTTGGAGCGAAAAATCGGAAACGACGAAAGAGTAGGTCAGCGCGCCGAAGGCGAAGGCGACGAGAAGGGCCTGGGCGAGCGCGGCCGGCGCGGCAAACGCGATCAGGGTGGCATCGCCGCGCTGAGCGCCGATCAACGGCAGCGCGGTCTGTGCGAGCGCGACCGCGAGCGCCAGCGCGAGTGCGAAATGACCGGCTTCGGCGAGCATGGCTTCGCTCCTGAAAAAAACGCCGCCGCCCGGTTCGGGACGGCGGCGTTTCGCTACCGAAGGGCGGGTTACTCGACCTTCAGGTTGGTGGCGGCGGTTTTGCCCCGCTCGGTCGTCATCTCGTAGCCGACTTTCTGGCCTTCACGCAGGGTATCGAGCCCGGCGCGCTGGACGGCGGTGATGTGGACGAAAACATCCTTGCCCCCGTCGCTCGGTTGGATGAAGCCGAAGCCTTTGCTGGGGTTAAACCACTTGACGGTGCCGCTAGACATATCTGGTCTCCTTTAAGCACGTGTTGAAACGAACGCCCGCGCGGACTTCCGCACGGTCATGAACAATCCGGATTGTGGGGGAGCTTGAGTTGGAGCCATTCGCTCGACGCAAGGCGTCAGTGTAGGCGCGCTGCAAAGCAGGCCAAAATCTCGATTGCCGGCAACGAGGGGACACCATTCGTTCCCCCAAGTCAAGCAAATCTGGGCACCCTCCAACCTTCAGAGAATCATATTTATTTTCAATACGTTTTGCGATGAAATCACGTTTTAAACCGCGCGCGGGCGGCAAGCATTGGGACGAAGCGGCGGCAAAGACGGCGAACGCCCGCACGCTCAACTTCTTCGACAAACATCTCGGCTGATCCTTGGGTGCGAGGCGAACCAGTGTCGGCCTTCTCGGCGCGCTTCTCGCGTTGATCGCGCCGCCTGCGCCGGCGGAAGAGATTTCGGGTGCGGCCCGGGTGGTGGATTCCAACACCATCGAGATCGATTCTCGCCGCGTACGCCTGATCGGCGTCGATGCGCCCGATCTCGAACAGGCTTGCCCGGTGCGGAAGGGCGGGACGTACCCGTGCGGCCGGGTGGCGGCGGAGCCCCTCGCCAAGCTGGTCAAGGACGGGCCCCTCGTGTGCCAGGGCGACAAGACCGATGCCATCGATCGGGTTCTGGCGCGGTGCGCCATTCGCGGGTTCGACTTGGGCGAGCAATTCGTGCTATTCCTGGCGCGCCTTCGCCGATCCGGAAACCGGCGCGGCGTATCGCCGCGCCGAGGGAACCGCGGAAAAGCTGCGCGAAGGCATGTGGCGGGGCGAATTCGAGAAGCCGTGGGAGTGGCGCCGCGCGCGCGGCGTTCCGGCGCCGCCGCCGGGAGCAACCGAGAAGCAAAAATGAAAAAGAATCTCTTGCTGTTGGCCGTCGCCACGATCCTTTCCTACGTCGTCCTCGAAATCGCGTGGCGGGCCTCGCTCGATCGTGTGCCCTTGACGCTGCACAAGGAACTCGGCCGCCTGCAATGGCTGGCCCAGCCCTCGAAGAAAGGCATCGTGCCGAAGGACTACGTCCTGATGATCGGCGATTCCTACGTCGAGGGACTCGGCGACTGGCTGATGCGGGTCGTGAGCGACGGCAATCCCAAGTTCAACGCCGCTCATATCCTGCATGACCGGACTGGCCGCGACGTCCTCTCGTTCGGGTTCCGCGGCGGCTCGCCGAGCTGGACGTTCGTTTTTCAGGCAACCGTGGCTTTCCGCCACATGAATCTCTACGCGGGAATCGACGTCGCGCCGCCCGCCGACGTTCTTGCGTTTTTCTACGAAGGAAACGACGTGAACGACGAAATCTCCCGGCTGCGATTCGTGATGCCGCCCGATTTCGACCGGGACCGTGCGGCCGACGAAGTCTACGTGCGCGAATATTTCCGCGCCCTCGGCGCCGCCGCCGCCGCGACGGCGGCGACCACGGGCCGATGGCACCCGCTGCGCAACGCCCATCTGTTCGATACCGCGACCAAGCTGATCAAGCTGGCCGGCAAGAACCTGGGCAAAAAAACCTCGACGCTGGCCGCCACCGATCCCTCTTTTCGCGGGGGGGGAGACTATCGCGAGAACTGGGGGCGCTACGAGGGCTCGCGCGTTTTCGCCACGACCCGGGACGGTCCCAAACCTTATCCGTCGCCGACGGTGGAACCCTTCGCCTTCGATTCGGATTCTGATATCAAGATCGCGGCGGTTTGGTTCCAGGAATCGCTCCGGCACCTGAAGGAGTTGTTTCCCGCCTCCCGCGTCATCGCGGTCTATATTCCGACGCCGTCCGGCGTCTACGACCTTGCCGATGGCATCGTGCTGATGGACCGGGTTCGCGACGGGATTTCGGACAAGGAAGGGCCGAAAACATACTTTTCCGCCGCGGCACTAGACCAGGCCCATGCGCGCACATGCAATGCGATCGCCGCGGCGACGGCCAAGGCCGGCGCCGCCGGCTTCATCGACACGCGCCCTCACTTGCGCCGCCGGGCGTTTGAATGGGGTTATCTGCACGGACCCAACGATATCGGACATTTCAA
>SHWG01000121.1 GCA_009693905.1 Rhodospirillales bacterium
TTGTAATAGACATTTTGAACAGACGCTACCTGTGGAGTTTCCGATTGCCCGAAGAATCCCGCTGAGCTAGATTTGGCGCCCTGCCTTCGAGACACCCACCGTATCTAGGGCGCATCGAGGCCGGGCAACTCGAAAGCCTGAGGATAATTCGGCGTCGGGAGAAGCAAACGGGGGCCGTGCCTTCTGGGTCATTTCCGCCACCGGCGGACGTACCTGCGAAGACTTCAAGTCCTCAACACGCAACGCCGGACCGGAGCGCGGCCAGCCTCCGGGACGGAAAAACAAAAGAGGGGACAAGGGGACCATGCGGATCGCGCGTCAGTTCACCAAAGAAGGCGAAACGCCCTATGGTGGGATCGAATTCAAAATCACCTCGAGCGAAATCAAGAATCCCGACGGCTCGGCGGTGTTCCGCCACGACCGCTTCGAGGTTCCGGCCGGCTGGTCGGAGGTCGCCTGCGACGTGCTGGCGCAGAAGTATTTCCGCAAGGCCGGCGTGCCCGCGCGCCTCAAGCGGGTTGAGGAAAACGACGTGCCATCGTGGCTGTGGCCGAGCGTCGCCGACGAGGCCGCGCTCGGCGAGTTGCCCAAGGGCGAGCGCACGATCGGCGAAACCTCGGCGCGTCAGGTCTTCGACCGCATGGCCGGAACCTGGACTTACTGGGGCTGGAAGGGCGGCTATTTCGACAGCGAAGCGGACGCGCGCGCGTTCCACGACGAAATGTGCCACATGCTCGCCGCTCAAATCGGCGCGCCCAACTCGCCGCAATGGTTCAACACCGGGCTCCATTGGGCCTACGGCATCGACGGTCCGGCGCAAGGTCATTTCTACGTCGATTCCCGCACCGGCCGGCTGATCCGTTCGACCTCGGCCTACGAGCATCCGCAGCCGCACGCCTGCTTCATCCAGAGCGTCAACGACGACCTCGTCAACGAAGGCGGGATCATGGATTTGTGGGTGCGCGAGGCTCGCTTGTTCAAATACGGTTCCGGCACCGGCTCCAATTTTTCCCGCCTGCGCGGCGAAAACGAAAAGCTGTCCGGCGGCGGCCGCTCCTCGGGGCTGATGAGCTTTCTCCGGATCGGCGACCGCGCCGCCGGCGCCATCAAGTCGGGCGGAACCACGCGGCGCGCCGCCAAGATGGTGGTGGTGGACGTCGATCACCCCGACATCGAGCAGTTCGTCAACTGGAAGGTGCGCGAGGAGCAGAAGGTCGCCGCCATGGTCGCCGGCTCCCGCCTCGCCCACAAGCACCTGAACGAGATCATGGCCGCCTGCAACACCGACGCGCTCGCCGGCGAAGACCGGTTCGAGCCGGCGCGCAACCCGGCCCTCAAGCGCGCCATCCTGGGCGCGCGCCGGGCGATGATCCCGGACAACTATGCCCAGCGGGTGGTCCAGTTCGCGCGCCAGGGCTACGTCGCCATCGACTTTCCGATCTTCAACACCGACTGGGATTCGGAAGCCTACTTGACCGTGAGCGGGCAGAATTCCAACAACAGCGTACGCCTCCCCAACGCCTTCCTCGACCGCGTCATCGCCGACGGCGAATGGCCGCTGCTCCGGCGCATCGACGGCAAGGTATCCAAGACCGTCCGGGCCAAGGAACTGTGGGAGCAGATCGCGTATGCCGCCTGGGCCTCGGCCGATCCGGGACTTCAGTTCGACACCACCATCAACGAGTGGCACACCTGCCCGGAATCGGGGCGCATCAACGCCTCCAATCCGTGCTCGGAGTACATGTTCCTCGACGACACCGCCTGCAACCTCGCCTCGCTCAACCTGCTGCCGTTCCAGGGCCAGGACGGGATGTTCGGCGTCACCCGGTTCGAGCACGCGGTCAGGCTGTGGACCTTGACCCTCGAAATCTCGGTGATGATGGCGCAGTTCCCCTCCGCGCGCATCGCCGAGCTGTCCTACGAGTTCCGCACCCTCGGCCTCGGCTTCGCCAACATCGGCGGTTTTCTGATGGCCGCCGGAATTCCCTACGACTCGTCCGCGGGGCGCGCGCTTTGCGCCGCGATCTCCGCGCTGATGACCGGGGTTTCCTACGCCACGTCGGCGGAGATGGCGGGCGAAATGGGCGCCTTCTCCCGCTACGAGGCCAACCGCGAGGCGATGCTCCGGGTGATCCGCAATCACCGCCGCGCCGCCCATGGTGCGAACGGCGGTCACGAAGGGCTTTCGGTCCTGCCGGTGCCGCTCAACGCGAACGACTGCCCCGACCCCGAACTCAGCCAGGCCGCGCGCATGGCCTGGGACCGCGCGCTCGAACTCGGCCAGGCGCACGGCTTCCGCAACGCCCAGGTCAGCGTCATCGCGCCCACCGGCACCATCGGCCTGGTGATGGATTGCGACACCACCGGGATCGAGCCCGACTTCGCCCTGGTCAAATACAAAAAGCTCGCCGGCGGAGGTTATTTCAAGATCATCAACCGCATCGTCCCGCGCGCGCTCAAGGTTCTCGGCTACGCCGAGGACGAGATCGGCGAGATCGTCCGCTACGCCGTCGGCCACGGCACGCTCAAGAGCGCGCCCGGCGTGACCCACGAGATCCTGCGCGCGCACGGCTTCACCGACGACGCGCTCGCCCGGATCGAGGGCGGCCTGGCCGGGGCCTTCGACATCCGGTTCGTCTTTAACAAATGGTTGTTGGGCGAGGAATTTTGCACCGCCGTTCTCAAGATCGATCCGGGCCGGCTGAATGAGCTCGATTTCGACATGCTCGCCGCGCTCGGGTTCGCCAAGGCCGACATCGAGATCGCCAACACCTACGTTTGCGGCGCCATGACCCTCGAAGGCGCGCCGTATTTGAAGCCCCAGCACTTGGCGGTGTTCGATTGCGCGTCGCCTTGCGGCCGGATCGGCAAGCGATCCCTCTCGGTCGAGAGCCACATCCGCATGATGGCGGCGTCCCAACCGTTCATCTCGGGCGCGATCTCCAAGACCATCAACATGCCGAACGCGGCGACGGTGGCCGATTGCCAGAGCGCGTACATGCTGTCCTGGCGGCTCGGGCTCAAGGCCAACGCGCTTTATCGCGACGGCTCCAAGCTGTCGCAGCCGCTCAACGCATCCATGCTTGCCGACGAGGCCGACGAGGCCGAAGACACGATCGAGCGGATCGGGGCGAGCGCGTCCGCGACCCGCGCCGAGATCGTGGCCGAGCGCATCGTCGAGCGGGTGGTCGAGCGGGTGGTCGAGCGCGCAAAACGCGATCGCGAACGTCCGCCCAGCCGGCGCAAGGGTTACATCCAGAAAGCCATCGTCGGCGGCCACAAGGTCTATTTGCACACCGGCGAGTACAGCGACGGCCGGCTCGCCGAGATCTTCGTCGACATGCACAAGGAAGGCGCCGCGTTCCGCAGCCTGATGAACAATTTCGCCATCGCCATCTCGATCGGACTCCAGTACGGCGTCCCGCTCGATGAGTTCGTCGAAGCCTTCACCTTCACCCGCTTCGAGCCCGCAGGCCTGGTTCAGGGCAACGACGCGATCAAGTCGGCGACGTCGATCCTCGACTACATGTTCCGCGAACTGGCGGTGTCTTATTTGGGACGCAACGACCTCGCCCACATCCGGACCGACGACTTGAAACCCGACAGCCTCGGCGGGGGCAGCGACGAAGGCAACCTGCCGGGCGCACCCGAGGGCGCGGTTCCGCAGACCGCGGCGAGCCAGGGATTCGTCCGCTCCAAGTTCCAGGTCATCAAGGGCGCCAGAGGCGGCGGGGCGGCGGCCACGCTTATCTCCAGCTCGACGACGACCTCGGCCGTGTCGGTCGGAATGCATTCGCATGACGGCGCGCACGCGCTCAATATCGACGCCGCCGTCATCGAGACGACCGATTCCAGACTCGGCCAAATCCGCGAAGCCCGCATGAAAGGTTACGAGGGCGACTCATGCGGCGAATGCGGAAACTTCACGCTGGTGCGTAACGGCACCTGCCTCAAATGCAACACCTGCGGCGCGACCACGGGGTGCTCGTGATGTCGCGCGGGCTCGACCCCGCGCGCTTTCAACGATGCGCCCCTACGGCGCGCGCGGGGTGTGCGAACGATCCTCCCTGGAAAACTTGGGCGCTCTCCGGACCTCTTAAATCCGGGGGGCGCCCGCTTTTTTTCTAGGGTTGTTCCCGCTATCGGCCCTTCCAGGGTCTTTATGAAAAAAGGCCCCGGCGGCCTGTGTTCCAAGCGGCACAGATTTTTGCGGTTGAATCCGGAGCGCTTTCCATGCCCAATGGCGAATAGTAGCGTTTCGCCACAAGCACCGGACACAGGCGTGTCGTTTCGAGGATTTTTTCTCCATGGCCCCCGCGCGCAAAAAATCCCCCCGACCCCGCCGCAGGCCCCGCCCGCGGACCGCGGGAATCGTGGCGGCGCCCCGGTAGTTCCGCGCCGGCGGCCCGGTCACCGGCCAGTTGGCCTTGAACGAGCCGTTCCTCACCAACGGGATCGCCGGGACGGGCCCGCTAAAGCCGATGCGCTTTTACGTCGTCGACGACGATCCGGCGATGATCAAAATTATGACGACGATGATCGCGCAAGCCGGGCACGCCGTAAAATCCAACACCTCCAGCCTGTCGGCGCTCGCCGAGATCCTGGTGCAGAAGCCGGATGTCGCAATCGTGGGCCTGATGATGCCGGATCTCGACGGCACGGATCTCTGCTCGATGCTTCGGGCCAAGCCCTCGACGGCGGGGATAAAGATCGTGGTGGTCTCGGCCAAGACCTACGAATTCGACCGCAAGCGCGCGCTCGGCGCCGGCGCCGACGGTTTCATCCAGAAGCCGATCACGGCCGAGAACTTCATGCCGAGAGTCCTGCGCATCCTCGAGGACAAGCTCGACATGACCTTCTGGGGGGTGCGCGGGACGCTGCCGGTCTCGGGCGGAAAAAGCCTGCGCTACGGCGGCAACACCTCGTGCGTGACACTGGAATTCCCGAGTCACCAGCTGTTCGTCTTCGACGCCGGCTCGGGGATCAAGAACCTGTCCGACCACCTGCTCAAGCAGAAACGCGCCCGGATCGAAGCCAAGATTTTCATTTCTCATCCCCATTGGGATCACATCAACGCGCTGCCCTTCTTCGTCCCCCTGTATCTGCCGGGCAACGACTTCGAGGTCCTCGGCGCGCGGCACGGCGACACCACCATGCGCCATATCATATCGGCGCAGATGGACGGGGGTTACTTCCCGATCACCTTCCAGGAATTCGAGGCCCGGGTCTATTTCCACGACCTCGACGAGGAGGAGCTTTCCTTCGGACGGGTCGGGGTCAAGTCCATGCTGCTCAGCCATCCCGGCCGCTGTCTCGGCTACCGGGTGGATTACAATGGCCGCTCGATCTGCTACATCACCGACAACGAGCTGTTCCTGGAAAGCAATCCCCATCACAACCCCCACTACGTCGCCAAGCTCGCCAAGTTCGTCGAGGGGACCGACGCCCTGATCACCGACACCACCTATACCGACGAGGAATACGCGAGCAAGGTCGGCTGGGGCCATTCCTGCATCAGCGAGGTCGTCAAGCTCGCCCACCGCGCCAAGGTCAAGAACCTCTACCTCTTCCACCACGACCCCGACCAGTCGGACTCGGCCATCGACAACAAGCTCGAGATCGCGGAAGCCCTGCTCGCCGGCGTGCGCTCCAAGACCCGGGTCCTCGCCCCCCAGGAGGGGCAGGTGTTCAGGCTGTAAGCCTGACTTGAATCCCGTCCGGCCGGCGGTCATTCTTCCACCCATGCCCGACGGCCGCGAACCCCTGAGCGCGCGCACGCTTACTTCAATCCACGACGTGACGGCCGAGGCGTGGGATGCACTCGCGGGCGCGAGGAATC
>SHWG01000122.1 GCA_009693905.1 Rhodospirillales bacterium
GCCAGGCGCTTCAAAGAGCAGTTGGCCGTGCCGCCGAGGCGCTAGAAGTCGTTCCGTCCGCCCATCCATCAGGGGCAGGCCACCGGCCAGACCGCGCGCGCCGATGCCGGACGAACGACACTGCCGGCACCGACATATGCGACCACGACCTGTTTGCGCTCCGCCGGCAGATCGGCGGCCTCGCCGGGCGAACGCAGGCCGGGCACATAGACGGTGAGCGGATCGATCTGGATCGAATCGCGCACGATCGAGAACCCACTCTCCGGTCCGACGGCCAGGGCGATCTTGTCCGCCGCAATCGACCGAACGGTCAGATGCAGGTGGGCGTATCCGGCCGATCCGTAGTGGCCGCCGACGGTTCCGGTCGAGCCCGAGCGCGCGATTTCCTGACCCAGCGCCACGACAGCGCCGCGGCGGAGAGGCGCCGGCGCTGCCAGGTGCTGATACTTGGCGAGAAAGGCAAACGGCAAGCCGCTGCGGTCCGGCAGGTGCAGCAGCCAGACAAAGTTCCCCTCCATCTGACCGCCTTCTCCGGTGGCGAACACCGTGCCGGCAGCAATCGCCAGCAACGGCGTGCCCTCAGCCAGCGTGAGGTCGATGCCGCCGTGGGTGGCGTCCGGCCCGCCGCCGGTCCGCCGGGAACTTCCATCGTATCGGGTCGACGACCCGTAGGGCGACGAGATCGGCGCACAGCGGGCGTTGTCAAAGAACGTCATCCTGAGGCCTGCGGCCGGCAGTGCCGCACCAAAGCGGGATTGTGACGACGGGCCCATCACGCGGTTCTGGGCAACGGCTGCCGCTGTAGCAAACATCACAGCGACAGCGGCTGCTGCCCCCAAGACGGCGGTCGCCAAACGGCCGGCGCGAGGGCGGCCGTGCTCACCCAAGCCAGTTCTCGACGCGCAACCCCGGCACGCGGCGGAATTCGCGGAGGTTGTTGGTGGCCAAAGGAACATTGAGAGCGATTGCGTGGGCGGCGATCAGCATATCGTTGCCGCCGATCGGCGCACCTCGCCGCCGAAGCGCGGCCCGAACCTCACCGGAGGCGCGCGCCGCGCCAAGGGCGAACGGTACAATCACGATGCATTCCAACCGACATTCCCAAGATGAACCATTGTAACGGCATTGTCACGTTGGCGCTTGTGAGCCATTTCTGGCCTCTGCCCGAGCCTGCTAAGTCATTGGAAATGCTACAGCGCCATGAAGCGGAGCGGGCGGAGTTTGGGGGTGAACTCTGCCAACGTGACAATGCCTCTTCGAGTTGCGCCAAGCGCTTCGCAGGGGATTTCAATTGTCGCACCTCCGCATCGGTGCATCCGCAAGAAGGGTCGGCGCGGCGGTCCCGTGCGGACGGGATATTCAGCGGCCAAGCCTAGCCGCGCCGGTTGGAATAGTAGCGTAAATTTCGTCGCGTTGCCGGTGAACTACCTGTCGCCCCTGACGCGCGCTCGATAATCCCACGCCTTCTCACATTGATGCGCGTGGACACCCAGCCTCGCAGCCTTGGCTTCAGTTTCCTGGCTCACGTAGTCTCGAGAGTACCGCACGAACGCCCACGCCATCCCCGCACTCACCATCGCAGCACCAATGTCCGCACCATCGGCACGACATAGGGCGACCGTGCGGCCATAGCGGTCAATGGTCCGAGCCTCACACGCCACCTCTCGATTGCTGATCAACTCGCGAATGTATTTCGTCGCCTCGATGCCAGTAGGCCAGCCATCGGCGCAGACTTGCTTTGTTTCCGGGGCGTCGATGCCCCACAGCCGATAGGTCATGCCAGCGAGCTTGAGCGTGTCGCCGTCGGTGACGGTCTGGGCCAAGGCAGCGGCCGGAAAGGCGAACGTGAGAGCGAGCGCCGTCCTAATAAGGCAAGCGCGAAAGGTCATCATTGCACCTCAGTACCAGCCGGCAAGAGCTACTTGCTTTCGCGCGACCGCAGCAGATGTTATGTGCGTCATGGGCCGTGTCGAGGCCGCGACGCTGGGGCCAGTCGGGGCGTCGGGACCGACGACTGGATGAGGGGGAGAGTGGAAATGTTCTCGCATATTTTTGTCGGCGCGGACGACGTGGCGGTTTCGAAGAAGTTCTACGATGCCGTGTTAGGCGCCATCGGGGTGCCGGAGAGCAAGATCGATCCCAAGGGCCGGGTCTTCTATCGCACCCCGACCGGCACCTTCGGAATCAGCAAGCCGATTGACGGGAACGCGGCCACCCATGCCAATGGCGGCACCATAGGGTTCGCCTGCGACAGCCCGGAAAAGGTGAAAGCCTTCCACGATGCTGGTGTCGCCAACGGCGGCAAGACCATCGAAGATCCGCCCGGCTGGCGCGAGGGCGGCACGACCAGACTCTACCTTGCCTATCTGCGCGATCCATATGGCAACAAGATCTGCGCCTTGCATCGCGGGTAGGCCATAGGAAGAGTGCGCATGTGGGGCGATATTTCATCTCAGAGTTTTACTTTGATACGTTCGAAAGTGTCTGGCGGCTGAGGGTAATGCGGAGCCTCCGCTGGACATCATGAGTGTGGTCCCGGATTCGGTTGGGGCTGAGACGTTTGCGGCGGTCCATCCGAATAACAACCGCAAGCTGGCGGGTGATCTTCAGAAACTAAGCGGCTTTCCACATCGATTCCGCTACGCCTTCTTTTATGCTCCAGGCTTTTCAAACGGCCGCGTTAAGCACCTCGAGCGAGAGGATGGAATTGAGGTCCACTGTGTCGGGATCTAGGCCAATGATTGAACCCGACTGCCCCTTTTGTCAGATCGGCACGCCGGTCTTGGAGAACAAGCTCGCCTATGTCCGTCGTGATAACTTTCCCGTCGCTGAAGGCCATCTCCTAGTTTGTGCCAAGCGACACGTCGCAAGCTTCTTCGACCTAACAACCGAAGAGGCGGCGGCGATATTCTCGCTGGTCTCTCAATGCCGGGACATCATGGAAGGAGAAGTGGCGCCGGATGGGTATAATGTGGGCGTCAATATTGGGGGAGCAGCGGGCCAGACAGTGATGCATGTGCATGTTCACGTCATTCCGCGGCACGTCGGCGACGTCCCTAATCCACGGGGTGGCGTGCGCGGTGTAATCCCTAGCAAGCAAAGCTACTGAGTATTCAGTGCCCCAACTCGAACTCTACGAGGAGTATTCGCGAAAAGACGTCCGCGACGTGTTTGCGCCAGAGGCGTCTTTTACCCCCGGGGCGGGCAGTTGGGGGTTGCAGGGGGCTCTGCCGGTGCCAGATCGTCCCGGTGACTATGTGTTCTTCGTCACGTATGGCCAGACCCAAGGTGAGTACACCTTCGACGAAGGTATTACTCGAGACGGCGTTCTTACCTGGCAGTCACAGCCCAATCAGGATCGCATAGATGGCAGGGTCCAACAGTGGATCGCCCATAACGAGCTAACCAATTCTATCTACCTGTTTTTGAGAACGAGTAGGGACCGCAAGTATGCCTATCTCGGTAGACTGAAATACCTCAGTCACGACCGGGAACGCGAACATCCAGTTCATTTCAAGTGGCAGATTCTGGATTGGGCACTCCCGGAACCACGCCGAGCGGCACTGGGCCTCGCCTATATCGAGGGGGCACCGACCATAGTAGCGATGGCGCCGCCGGCGGCTCCCGCGCCAAACCGGGAGGACGGCCTTATCGAAGTCCCGCCTCCGCCTCCTGCAGCACGGGTGGGTGTCTCGACACCGCAGTTTCGAGGCCAACAAAATGGTGACTATGCCGCGCAGGACGCGGTCAATCGCTCGCTCGGGGACGCGGCGGAGAAGGCAGTCCTAGCACGGGAGACGGAGCGCCTGCGGAGCCTTGGATTGACAGACCTTGCTGCCAAGGTGGTGCATGTCTCACAAACCGAGGGCGATGGTGCTGGCTACGACATCCGATCGTACGACGCTGATGGTACGGTCAGGTATATCGAGGTGAAGGCTACACGTGGCGGCATTTCTACAGCTTTCTACCTGTCGATCAATGAGATCAAATTCTCGGAGGTCCATGCCGACCGTTACTACTTGCATCGTGTGTTTGAGTTTGATCCGGCTACGAGGAGCGGGAAGACTTTTGTCATAAAGGGCAATGCTCGTCAGCGCTTGCAACTCGAGCCTATCAGCTTCCGGGCCAGGGTCTAACTCCCTGGGTTGTAGAGGTGAAATTCTCCACTCAGTACAAAAGTTGGATTTTGCACTGATACCAACCGTCTGAACGGCATTGTCACGTTGGCGCTTGTGAGCCATCTCGGGCCTCTGCCGCGACCGCCAAGTTCTCGGCCGCGCAACGCCGGCAAATCGTTGAACGAGGCTTGAGTGCTCATCGGCTGGACGGGCTCGGCGCGGGCGGAGATACGGTCTCGGCCTTCGATGGTGCGTTGAGCCAAACATCGACCATCGGCGACGCCTCACGGGACAAAATGTCGATGCTTTGCCGCAGCGACCCCTTGCGCCCTTCCGACAGCGCCTGAAAGTCCTGCGCAACCTCTGCGACCTTGTTGACAACATCGACCGCCGAAATCGTTCTTATTACCCTGATCCGTGACGCCACTTGTGTTTCAAACAGGCTTTCGACAAAGCGCTCTACACTCGGACTCACAGCTACTCCTATACCCGCGATGAGCAGAAAAACGATGCAGGTCTTGGTTAGGAACACTCCCAGTTCCCGGGCCAAAATATTAAGTCCGTGCGATTGAGCGGGCAATATTTGGCTCGGCTTCAGCCCGGCTCGTCCGAGTCCTTCAAGGTATCCGCGCCTCGATTCGACCAATTTTTCATACGCTTCCTGGACGCTCTCACCCGATTCAATTATGCCGAACCCGGATGCATGGAAAAAAAATCGACCGTCTTTCTCAAGCAGTATTGCCGTAACTGGCAAACGATCAAGTCGTGCCTCCGCCATCCATTCCCTCCTACCCAATGACGCCAATTCTCGTGACAGCAATCCTAGGGTACATCACTCTAGCCTACCAGCCCGACCGTCGATGGGACGACTGATTTCCTGCTGCAGCCATGCTGCCAAGCGCGACGGTTTGTGCTGAAAATGCGCGCCTGAGGTACTCCCCACAAATCGGACAGTGACGTAAGCTACGGAGTGGGTGTCTGCTGATCTTCGAGGAGAGGAGATTGGCGATGACGAAGCGCAAGCAGCACAGGCCCGAGTTCAAGGCGCGGGTCGCGCTTGAGGCAATGAAGGGCGAGCAGACGGTTGGCGAACTGGCGAGCCGGTTCGGCGTCCACCCGACGATGATCCATCAATGGAAGAAGGCGCTGGTCGAAGGGGCGACGGAGGTCTTTCAGCATGGACGCATCACTGCAGAGCCGGCGGATGCCGGTCGTATCAAGGAGCTGCATGCCAAGATCGGCGAGCCAGCCGCTGTAAACAGCGGCGAGACCGTGGAACGGGATTTTTTGGAACGAGGGCTGCGTCTGCTCCCCGGCAGGAGCGCAAAGCGATGATCCAAGCCGACCATCCCATACTGTCGATCGTCCAGCAGTGCCGGCTGGCGTCGATTGGTCGTTCGACGTTTTATCATGCGCCGCGAGGCGAGAGCGCGAAGAACCTCGGGCTGATGGTCGAGATCGATCGTCAGTTCCTGGAGACGCCGTTCTACGGTGCGCAGCAGATGACATGGCACCTGCAGGCTGCCGAGCGTCCGGTGAACATCAAGCGGGTTCGCCGCCTGATGCGGCTGATGGGGTTGATGCCGATCTACCGGCAACCGCGGACCAGCATTCCGGCCAAGGGACACAAGCTTTACCCGTATCTGCTGCGCGGCGTCCGGATCGAC
>SHWG01000010.1 GCA_009693905.1 Rhodospirillales bacterium
GCGTTCTGATCGCGATCGCGATCCTTTACGTCAGCGCCCGCGACACCGACATCAGCCTGGGGGAATTCGTGCGCGGCCTTCCCGCCATCGCCGGCTATGTCGCGCGCATGGTTCCGCCGGACTGGGAGTACGCCCCGCGCATCGTGCAGCCGACCATCGAGACCATCGAAATCGCGATCTGGGGGACCGTGCTCGGAATTCTGCTCGCGATCCCGCTCGGCCTGATGGCGGCGCGCAACATCTCGCCGCATCTCGCCGTTTACGGCAGCGCCCGGTTCATCCTCAACGCGCTGCGCGGCGTCTCCGAGCTCGTGTTCGCCCTGATCTTCGTCTCCGCCGTCGGTCTCGGGCCGTTTCCCGGCATTCTCGCGCTGGCGCTGCACAACGCCGGCATGCTCGGCAAGTTCTACGCCGAGGCGATCGAGGCGGTCGACGAAGGGCCGGTCGAGGCCATGCGCTCGACCGGCGCCGGTTGGTCGCAGACGGTCGCCTACGCCATCGTTCCCCAGATTCTCCCCCACTTTATCACGTATAATCTCTACCGCTTCGAAGTCAGCATCCGCTCGGCCACCGTGCTCGGCCTGGTCGGCGCCGGCGGCGTCGGGTTTCATCTCATTTCCAGCATCCGCTTGTTCGACTACCAGACCACCGCGATGATCCTCATCGTGATCATCGCGCTCGTGATCTTGACCGATCATGCCGGCACCAAAATCCGCGCCCGGATTTTGTGAAGCACCACCCAGGACACTTTCGCCCATGTCCGCGAACTTGAAGACCCTCTCCCCGGTGGACGGCCGGGTCTATGTCGAGCGGCCGTTGGCGGGCGATAAGGATATCGCCCGGGCACTCACTCGTGCCGCCCAGGCGCAAAAAGAATGGAAAAAAGTTCCGCTGGCGGAGCGAGCCCGCCTGCTCCTCAAGGCGGTCGAGGCTTTCGTCGCCAAGAAGGAAAAGATCGCCGAGGAAATCACCTGGCAGATGGGCCGGCCGATCGGCCAGGCGCCGAGCGAAGTCCGCGGCTTCGAGGACCGCGCCCGCACCATGATCGCGCTCGCCGCCCAGGCGCTCGCCGACCGCGACGTCGGGTTCAAGGAGAAATTCCGCCGCTTCATCCGGCCCGAGCCCTTGGGCGTCGTGTTCACTGTCGCCCCTTGGAACTATCCCTACCTTACCGCCGTCAATTCGGTCGTGCCCGCCTTGATGGCCGGCAATGCGGTGATCCTCAAGCACTCGCACCAGACGCCGTTGGCCGCCGAGCGTTTCCAGGAATCCTTCGACGCCGCCGGACTGCCCCAAGGCGTTTTCCAGCACCTGCACCTCACCCACGCCGATACCGAGAAAGTCATCAAATCGCCGGAGATCGCCTTCGTCGCCTTCACCGGTTCGGTCGCGGGCGGGCGCATGGTGGAACAAGCCGCGGCCGGACGCTTCATCGGCGTCGGGCTCGAATTGGGCGGCAAGGACCCGGCCTACGTCCGCCCCGACTGCGACCTAACACATGCCATCGAAAACCTGGTGGACGGCGCGTTTTTCAACTCAGGCCAATCCTGCTGCGGCATCGAGCGCATTTACGTCCACGGCGATATTTACGACCGCTTTGTCGCCGGTTTTGTCGAGTTGACCCGCCAGTACAAGCTCGGCGATCCGACCAAGCCCGAAACCACCCTTGGGCCCATGGTGCGCGCCGAGGCGGCCACGTTCGTGCGCAAACAAATCGCCGACGCGGTGAAGCAAGGGGCGCGGGCGCTGGTGGACGAGCGCGGGTTTCCGGCGAGCGAGCCCGGAACCCCCTACCTCGCCCCCCAGGTGCTGGTGGACGTGACCCATAAGATGTCGGTGATGATGGAGGAATCCTTCGGGCCGGTGATCGGGATCATGAAGATCGCGAACGACGCCGAGGCGATCCGGCTGATGAACGACAGCCCGTTCGGATTGACGGCGGCGATCTGGACCGCGGACGAAGACGCGGCGGTGCGCATCGGCGACGCGATCGAAACCGGAACCTGGTTCATGAACCGCTGCGATTATCTCGACCCGACGTTGGCCTGGACCGGAGTGAAAAACTCCGGGCGCGGGTGTACGCTCTCAATCTTGGGTTACGAGCACCTGACCCGACCGAAGTCGTTTCATCTCCGTCTCAAGACCTGACAACCCCGAGCGGCCTCCCTCCGCCCTTGACGGCACAAGAGCAGTCAGGAGCCGCCCGCCAAACGTGGAAACGCCACGCCAAGCTCTTCGTCGAGAAACCGGGCAATCGCACGGCCGGCAATAATGTGCCCGAAGCGCGAGAGGTGGCTGTCGTTATAATACCGCTCTTGCCCTGCGACAGGGGACAGAAGGGTGACCGTTCTATAGTCGTGACGGGCCATTTCTTCCGTAAGGTTGAGCAACGGGAGGCCGAGATCGAGTGCCAATCGCTCGATCAGAATCTCGATGAGCGGCCGGGCGGCTCGGGATCGGGGACTAACTCCCGGCAAATATATTACAGCGACTTTTGCGTCCAACCCACGTGCCGTTTCGACGGCCGACTTGAACAATTGTTCATAGCGTTTGCTCAATGCTTGGTATTTTGGGTCAGACGGCTGTGGCGTTTCGTCTTCCGAGGGCGCGGGTGTGGGAGCGAAGGCTTGTTGGATTCGTCTCACTTCCGCGGTCGCCGCGCGGCGCAGAAACGAGTCTTTGACCGCGCGCGCCGCCGAATAGAGCGCCAGATGCCGGCCGAGGAAGCCGCGAAGGCCGTAAAATCTTTGCTCTCCATCTTCGGCCATGCGGCGAAAATCCTCGCGGGTTGGGAGAATTTGAGTTCCCTCGATACGCAAATCTCCAAGATCATTTTCATGCACGCCGAGCAAGACCAAGTTTGGCTTTGCCCTTGATCCTTTCTCGTTGAGGTAGGCGAGGTGATCTATAATGGTGGTGCCGGGAAGGCCGGCGTTCTGGATTTGCAGGGCATATCCTTTTTCCTTGATCAGGATCTGCTCCGCGACGCGCGTCCAAATATCGTGGCTGGAAACGAATAGACCGAATGTATAGGAATCACCCAGCGCAAGAATTTGGAATTTTCTTCGGTCCATGTCCTCAATGGTGCGAAAGCCCTGGGCATTAATATGCACATAAAAAGGGAGGGCACGATGATCGATCCAAATATTATCCTGATCGGCGCCCCAGTCCCCGATGGCCTCAACGCTGAAATACTTGCGCGGCGTTCCAATATCCATCTGCACCATGGGCGACCACAAGATTGCGCGGGCGGCGATCTCCGCCGCCACGATGGCCGCCAGAACGATGATCCATGCAGTTCTCATCGAAATTATTCCCCCGATTACTCGGACAATTATTAGCACCTTGATCCACTCCATTAACAACGAAGTTGCCGAGTGTGGACATTAAATGCTACATCCCCAAGGCATTTAGGGCGGCGCGGGCACTCACCGGCCCCGCGGGATTCGCGATATCTTATCTCGGGCCTCGACGGGCTTCGAGGCCATCGCGGTCGCGGCAACGTGACAATCGCCACGCTGCAACGCGCAGCAAAAGCCTTGGCCGCGCGCTTCGGTTTGGACTTCTCTGAAACCAGAAAATAGCGCCGCGAGAAGAGACCCCATGAGCGACACCCCTTCTTTCATCGGCAACTGGAATTATCCGACCAAGGTCCGTTTTGGCGCCGGGCGGATCAAGGAGTTGCCGCGGGCGTGCGAGGCGTTGGGCATCGAGCGCCCGCTGATCGTGACCGATCCGGGGTTGGCGAAACTTCCGATGATCGCGGCGGCGGTCGATTCCTTGAAAAAGGCCGGCTTGGCCCCGGCGGTGTTCAGCGCGGTCCAAGGAAACCCGGTCGGGCGCAACGTGGATGACGGCGTTGTCGCCTATCGCCACGGCAACCACGACGGGGTGATCGCGTTCGGCGGCGGCAGCGCCTTGGACGCCGGCAAGGCGGTCGCCCTGATGGCCGGACAGACGCGGCCGCTCTGGGATTTCGAGGACGTCGGCGACAACTGGAAACGAGTCAACGAGAAAGGCATCGCCCCGGTGGTGTCGGTGCCGACCACTTCGGGCACCGGCTCCGAGGTCGGTCGCGCGAGCGTGATCGTGGACGAAGCCACGCATACCAAGAAAATCATTTTTCATCCCGGCATGATGCCGGGCCAGGTCGTCGCCGATCCCGAATTGACCGTCGGCTTGCCCGCGCATATCACCGCCGCGACCGGCATGGACGCCTTCGCCCATTGCCTGGAGGCCTTCTGCGCGCCGGGGTTTCATCCGCTGGCCGACGGCATCGCGCTCGAAGGGATGCGCCTGGTGCGGGAGTATCTGCCCCGCGCGGTCCGCGACGGGAGCGATTTGGCGGCGCGGGCGCATATGATGGCGGCGGCGGCCATGGGCGCGACCGCGTTCCAAAAGGGGCTCGGCGCGATACATTCGCTCTCGCACCCGGTCGGCGCGGTTTACAATTCCCACCACGGGTTGACCAACGCCGTGTTCATGCCCTACGTGCTCGCGTTCAACCGCCCGGCAATCGCGGAACGCATCGCCGCGGTCGCGCGCTATATCGACCTGCCCAAGCCGACCTTCGACGGATTCCTGGAATGGGTGCTGGAACTTCGCCGGGAATTCAAAATCCCTCACACCTGCCGCGAGTTGGGGGTCGAGGAAAGCCGCCTTGACGAACTTTCGGTCATGGCCGCCAACGACCCGACCGCCGGCGGCAATCCGATCTCCCTCGACGCCGCCAAGCTCAAAGGCCTGTTCCAGGCGGCGCTGGCGGGGAAGGTGTAGCGGACAAATAAGATGTTCGAAACCGGGCTGCTCGCCTTCACCACTTTTTTCGCCGTCGTCTCGCCGGTGGACGTGGCGGTGCTGTTCGCGGCGCTGACCGCGCACGCCCAGCCGGGGCGCAAGCTGGTCATGGCCGCGCGCGGCGTCCTGATCGCGGGCGCGATACTGGTTGCGTTCGCCCTGTTCGGCAACAAGCTGCTCGAGCTGCTCGGCATCACGCTAGCGGCGCTGCGCACCGCGGGCGGCGTCCTGCTGCTGCTCATGGCGATCGACATGGTGTTCGCGCGCCCCTCGGGCGGCATCACCACCACCGACGACGAGGATGCGGAAGCCGGGCATCGCCACGATATTTCGGTTTTTCCCCTGGCGACGCCCTTGATCGCCGGGCCGGGCGCCATGGGGGCGGCGATCCTGCTCTATGCCCAGGCCGCGGGCGATCCGGCGAAGATAACGGCGGTGTTCACCGCGCTCGCCCTCGTGCTCGCGCTCACCTTCGCGCTGCTGCTTGCCGCCTCGCGCTTGAGCGCGTTCCTCGGCGTCACCGGCCAGAACGTGATTACCCGCGTGTTCGGGATTCTGCTCGCCGCCCTCGCCGTCCAGTTCATTTTCGACGGCGTGCGCGAAAGCGGCCTGATCGGCGGCTGATCGGTTTCGTTATCTCTTCTCGCACACGAACGGCCAGACGACCCGCGCGCCCTCCGGCACGACGCGCCCGTCCGCTCCTTTGTACGGCAGCGGCGCCTTTTTCGCGTGTTCGGGAAGCTTCTCGATCTCGCCGCTCGCGGCCGGAGGCCCCCGAAATAAGGCGAGCGGGTCCATCCAGTAGCCATCGAGCGGGATCAGCATTCGGCCCGGACGGTATTTGTCGCTGGCGCCGTACCAGGCGGTCAGGTGGAGGTGCGCATGGCCCGCAGCGCCGTAGGCGCGCGAGCCGACGGTGCCGGTTTTCCCGACGCGGGCGATGACTTCGCCCATCTTGACCTGTCGGCCGAGATCGAGGTCCGGCATTTCGCGCAAGTGCTTGTATTCGGTATAGACCCAGGCGGGAAACCCGGTCTCCTCGGGCGCATGGCGAAGGACGATCCCGATCCCGCCGATGCCGCCGCCTTCGCCCTTGTGCACGACGGTGCCGTCGGCGACGGCGACGATGGGCGTGCCTTCCGGCGCGGGAATGTCGAGGCCGCCGTGATAGCCGGCGTAGAAGCGGGTCGAGCGCGCGCTGCCGTCGCCCCGGGTCGAGTCGGCGAAAAACGAATTGGCCTCGAGGCACTTGGCGTCGGCGGGATAAAGGGGCCTAAGTCCGGTGGCGAAGAACCCGCGCCGGCGCATGGCCTCGACGTCGGCGCGCTGAGGAAAAAACGCGCCGATCATGTCCGGGGCAAGCTCACCGTCCGCGGGTTCCGAAGCCGCCCCGGCCGCGCCGGCATCCTCGCCCGCCATACCCTTCTTGCCCTGGGCATGAACGCCGCCGGCGAGCGCCAGCGCAACCCCGATCGCTCCCGCCAATACCGCAAGTCTTGTGCGCATCGTCCCGATCCTACCGCTGTCCTCGCTTGCGATCTATCCCCGCACTTTACGCCCTTCCGGATCGTAGGGTGGCCGCTTCAGCCAGCGGCACGGCACGCGCTCGCCGGCGACTTCGAGCTCGAAGTGCCCGGCGCCGAGGAAGGCATCATCGACGCCGCCCGCGTTACGGACGTAACCGTAGCCGATCCAATGGCCGACGGTGTGGCCGAAGCCGGCGCTCGCGAGCCAGCCGACGACGCGGCCATCGCGCCATATCGTCTCGCGGCCCCAGAGCGCCACGTTCGGGTTGTCCACCGCGAAGCACGAAAATCTCTTGGCGAGCGGTTTCTCTTGCGCCGCGCGCAACGCGTCTTGGCCCTGGAACGGAACGGCGCTTTTGAGTTTCACCGTCCAGGCGAGCCCGGCTTCAAAGGGCGTGGAGTCGGGATTGATGTCCGGACCCCAGGCGCGGTAGCCCTTTTCCAATCTCAGGGTCTCGATCGCGCGGTAGCCGGCGAGCTTGAGCCCGTGCCCGCGCCCGGCCACGAGCAGCGCGTCGAACACCCGCACGGCGTCGGCCTTGGGGACATGCAGTTCCCAGCCGAGTTCGCCGACATAGGTGACGCGCAATGCCCGGACCTTGACGCCGGCGAGCGGCAGGTCCTGCCAGGTCATGAACGGAAACGCGGCGTTGGACATATCTGCGTCGTTGACGGCGGAAAGAATCGCCCGCGACTTCGGGCCCATGAGCGCGAGCACGGCGATTTCCTCGGTCATGTCGATCAACTGGACCTCCAGCCCAGCCGGAATGTTGCGCGCGAGCCAATGGAAATCGCGAGTGCGCTGGCCGGTGCCGGCGACGATGTAGTAGCGCTCGGCGGCGAGACGGGCGACGGTGACATCGGCCTCGATCCCGCCCCGGGGGTTGAGAAGCTGGGTGTAGACGACGCGGCCGGGCGGCTTGGCGACGTTTCCCGCCGCGATCCAGCCGAGCGACTTTTCCGCGTCGCGCCCTTCGAGCACGAACTTGGCGAACGAGGTCATGTCGAAGAGCGCCGCCCCCTCGCGCGCGGCGCGGTGCTCCGCCGCCACCGCTTCGGTCCAGTTCGGCCGGACGAAGGAATAGCGGTCGGCGGGCTCCTGGCCCTCGGTTGCGAACCAGTTGGCCCGCTCCCACCCCATCTTTTCGCCGAACACGGCGCCCGAGCTTTTGAGCCGGGCATACAGGGGGGACGTCAAGTTCGGCCGGGCGGATGTGTGCTCCTCGAGCGGCCAGGCGACAGTGTAGTGCTTGCCGTAATGCTCAAGGGCGCGGGCGCGCACCCGCGCCACGTCCAGGTGCGGCGCGCCGAAGCGGCGGATATCCACCGGCCACAAGTCCATCGGCGGCTCGCCCGCGACGATCCATTCGGCCAACGCATGGCCCGCACCGCCGCCCGCGACGATGCCGAAAGCGTTGAACCCGGCGGCGACGAAGAAGCCCGACGTCTCGGGCGCTTCGCCCAGGATAAAATTGCCGTCGGGGGTGAAGGAATCGGGCCCGTGGATCAGGGTGCGGATGCCCGCCGTCTCCAGCGCCGGAACCCGGGCCAGCGCCGCCTCCATCAGCGGCTGGAACTGGTCCCAGTCGGGATCGAACAACGTGAACTGGAAATTCTCAGGTATTCCGTCGGCGGCCCACGGCTTCGGGGTCAACTCGAACCCGCCCACGGCCAGGCCGCCGACGTCTTCTTTGTAATACGTGAGATGGTCGGGATCGCGCATGACCGGAAGATCGCGCGGCAGCCCGGGAATCGGCTCGGTGATCAGGTACTGGTGCTTGACCGGGACGAGCGGCACGTTGACGCCGGCGAGCGCGCCGAGCGCGCGCGCCCACAGCCCGGCGCAGTTGACCGCGACCTCGCAGGCGATCGTGCCTTCCGCCGTTTCGACGCCAGCGACGCGGCCCTCTTGCAAACGAATGCCGGTCGCCGCGCAACCCTCGACGATGCGCACCCCGGCCATGCGGGCACCCTTGGCCAGCGCCATTGTCACGTCGGAGGGATTGACCTGGCCGTCGCTCGGGGTGAAGACCGCGCCCAGCACGTCGCCTGAGCGCATCGCCGGCCAAAGTTTCAATACTTCGTCGCGGCCGATGACGTGCATCTCGAGGCCAAAGCTCCGGGCGGTGGTCGCGAGGCGCCGGATCTCGATCATGCGCGCCGGCGTGCAGGCAAGCCGGAGGCTGCCCGGCATCTTCCAGCCGGTCGCCTGGCCGGTCTCGGCTTCGAGGCGCCGATAGAGCGCCACGCTCTCGGTCAGCATGCGGGTGATGTTGGCGTTGGCGCGCAACTGGCCGACCAGGCCGGCGGCGTGGAAGGTGGAGCCGCCGGTGAGCTTGCCCTGCTCGATCAGGACCGTGTCGCGCCAGCCCAACCGGGCAAGATGGTAGGCGACCGAGCAGCCGACGATGCCGCCGCCGATGACGACCGCCCGCGCTTGAGTGGGTATCCACGCCATAGGCCCTCGCAGTCTAGTTTAGCGCCGTCGCGCCAGGGTCGGAAGGACCAGGACCTCGATCCAGTTGCGGACCTCGAGGGTGCGCACGTCCGTATTCATAACATCGTCGTCGATGCCCAGCAGCCAGGCAATGTCCTTGCGCGCCGGGTCCTGGTGAAGCGCCTCAAGCAGGCGGATGTAGGCCTCGGCGGCGGCGCGGTCCTTGAAAAATCCGCGCTTGACCAGCTTTTCGATCCGGCACCAGGAGAGCCTGGCCATTTCGCGCAAGTCGTACTCGGGATGATACTGGAGGCCCCAGAACACGCCCCCTTGATGCACGACCGAAACCGCCTGGACCCGGCTGAAGGCGTTGGAGGCGAGCAGGACGGCGCCAGGCGGCAGGTGCGTGATCTCGTCGTCGTGGCTGATGAACGCGTCGAACACGGACGCCTTGCCCGCGTACATCGGATGCCCCCGACCCTCGGCCGTGAGCGCGATCTTGCGCGCAACCCCCATCTCGCGCCCGCGCGGGTTCGCGCTTACGATCCCGCCCGCGGCCACCACCGCGATCTGCGCCGCCCAGCAACTGCCGAAACTCGGCACCTGCACCGCGAAGCCGGCGCGGGCCAACTCGATCTGGCCGCGCACTTCCGGGGTGTCGTGATAGACTGTCAAACTGCATCCGGTCCAGGCGATCCCGTCGTAACCGGAAAGCGCCTGGCCGGTGGGCAAGGTCGCATCCGGATCGCTCGGATACAGAATGTCGCAGCGGACCGAGGGCAGAATCCGCTTCAGCATCGCGGCGTAAAGCTCGCCCGCCACGCCGGCGCCGCCGGCGCGCAACTCCTCGCGCGCGGCGCGGGTGTAGCCGTCGATGACCAGAAGGCGGAGCGAAGCGGGCATGACGTCGTTCCCTTCAGGCGGCGGCGGGAGAATCCCCGCCGCCATCAAATATTGGCCGCGAGGATTCGCTCGCAGCGGCGAGACGGTCGATCGCCGCCGGAAGCTCGGCAAAGCTCGCGCACACCGCGTTCGCCGAGGTCCGGTCGCGGTCCACGGCCCGGGTGGCGACGAACAGCACCGCCTTCATGCCGAGCGCCTGCGGGCCCTTGACGTCGTTGTGGTCGCGGTCGCCGATGTGGACCATCTCCTCGAGGGCGACGCCCATCTGCCGCGCCGCCGATTCGAACATCGCCCGGTGCGGCTTTGAATGGCCGACTTCGTCGGAAAAGGCAAACCCGGAAAAATACCGGCGGATGTCGTAGTGGTCGAGCAGCCGGCGAAGGCCGGTCCCCGGCGTGACGATCGCGTCCGAAGCGATCGCGAGCCGGTAGCGGCCGGATAGCTCCGCCAGCGCCTCGGCCGCGCCGGGAATGACGTCGGGGGGAATGTCGATCTCCATCCGCCCGAGCGCATCGGAGAGCGCCGCGAGTTCGGCGTCGGGCAAAGCGCGCCCGAGGCCGGCGAGCGCGACCTTGAGCCGCTCGGCGATCGGCCAGGTGATGGAATGCTCCCGCCAGACCTTGTTGAAGGCGGCGTCGGCGACGTCGAAGGCGAGATCGACGGTGGCCCGCGCAATCGGCGCGTGACGACCGAGCGCTTCCCACAGAAGTTGGCGGCGGTGCTGGCGCTTGGTCGGCAACCCGCGCGCGTGGCGCTTCGGCTCGTCGGAATCGTCGGCGACGAGGGTATCCCAAAGATCGAACGTGATCGCCTTGATGCGGGGCACCGGGAGGCTCCTGGCGGGCTGCGCGCCCTGATGCCCGATTATGTGGGATTTTGTGGTATTTTACCACCCCCGATCTGGCGCTTTTTCCCGAAACCGGGGAGTTCAGCGGACCGGGGGCTTGGCCGGCGGCGGGGTTTCCTCGAGCGGTTTATAGCTCTGCCCTTCAAAGGGTTCGGGGCGGTCATAGCACGTCACCCCGCCGAGCGCCCGGTAGCAGTGGACCTTGGGTGCGCCCGACTGCAATTCGTCCTCCTCGCAATAGGTCAGGCCCTTCTCGCGGCGGATGCTGGAGCAGTTCTTGCCGCTGAAAAACGAAACGACATGGTCGGAGAGGGGCTTTTGCGTCGCCACTGTGGAGAGGCCTTCGATCTGCGCCGCGCCGGGCACGACGGCGAAACCGGCGAGAAGAAGCAGGCCGGAAAAGACGATCGAGCGCATGACGCGCGGCAAGGACACGGCGAAAACCCCTCGGATAAATGCGCCCCTTGAGTAAACCCCCCTCACGGTTAACAAATCGTTAATTCGGCCCCGCTGCCATTGCCCCAAATCCCGGTCTTAAACTAACATTCGGTTCGGTTCCCCGGAACAGGATTTGGATGCCCCCATGACCAGCGCGCGCGGCGGCGAATTTGGCTTCGCCGCGGCCCACGATTCCCCGATTCCCTACATGCAGCGGGTCCGGACTTACTATGAGGCGCTGGGCTATGGCGTGCCTTACGCATGGGCGCACTACGCCCACGTGCCGTTCCACCGATTGCCGAAACCGCTCGCCCAATGCCGGGTGGCCCTCGTCACCACGGCCGCGCCCTACCAGCCGGGCAAGGGCGACCAGGGCCCGGGCGCGCCGTACAATTCCGCGGCCAAATTCTACACGGTGTACTCGGGCGACACGTCCAAGAACCATGATCTGCGCATTTCCCATGTCGCCATCGACCGCAAGCACACGACCGCCGAGGATCCGGGTGCCTACTTTCCGCTGGCCGAGTTGCGTCGGGTTGCCGCCGCCGGCCGGATCGGGTCGCTGGCCGCGCGTTTTCACGGCGCGCCGACCAATCGCAGCCACCGCGTGACGCTCGAGGTCGACTGCCCGGAAATCGTCGCCCGCTGCAAGGCCGACGGCGCCGACGCCGCCGTATTGGTCGCCAACTGCCCCGTCTGCCATCAGACCGTCAGCCTGGCCGCGCGCCTGCTCGAGGCCAACGGCATCGCCACCGTCGTCATGGGTTGCGCCAAGGATATCGTCGAGCATGTCGGCGTCCCGCGTTTTTTGTTTTCCGATTTTCCGCTCGGCAACGGCGCCGGCCGACCCAAAGACCCCGCGTCGCAAGCCTTCACCTTGGATCTTGCCTTGAGCGTTATCGAGTCGGCGCCGTCGCCGCGGACGACCGTGCACTTGCCGCTGGTTTGGAGCGACGATGCCGACTGGAAGCTCGATTATTGCAACATCGCGCGAATGCCGCCCGAGGAAATCCGTAGCCGGCGGGCTGAATTTGACGCCCAAAAGACCATCGCCCGCTCCGTGCGCGAAGAGGCCGGCGGCGGCCTTTAACCGGACGGTTGATCGAAGGCGCGCTTTGGGTTTAAATCGGGGTCTTGAAACCGAGGGAACACCGATCATAGCCGCGCAACCGCCGCTTTGCGATTTCGGATGGAAGGCTCGTGACTTCCGCCTCATGGGCATCGACGGGAAGTTTTACACGCTCGCCGAGGCCCGGGGACCGAAGGGCCTGCTGGTCATGTTCATCTGCAACCATTGCCCCTATGTCCGGGCCATTATCGACCGCCTGGTCCGCGACGCCCGCGATGTACGGAAGATCGGCGTGGGCGTCATCGCCATCATGGCCAACGACACGGTTTCCTATCCCGACGATTCGTTTCCGAACATGAAAAAATTTGCCGCCGCGCACGGCTTCACTTTTCCCTACGTCATCGACGAAACCCAAGACACGGCCCGCGATTGGGACGCGGTCTGCACGCCCGACTTCTTCGGCTTCAACGCGAATCTCGAACTCCAATATCGCGGCCGGCTCGACGCCTCGCGCCGTGACCCGGCCGCCCCGGACGCGCGGCGCGAGCTTTACGAGGCGATGGCCGAAATCGCCCGCTCGGGCCGGGGCCCCGGCGAACAGAACGCGAGCATGGGCTGTTCGATTAAATGGAAATCCGCCGCCTGATGGCGTCGGCGGCAAGTGGAAAAACGCGGCGTAAGAAAAGCTACGGGTTGATCCCGCCGCCGAGCGCCTTGAACAGCCCGACCACGGCGTTCAAGCGCGCCAGCCGGGTCTGGATCGCGCCATCCTCGACCTGCAACAGGGTGCGCTGCGCTTCCAACACGGCGAGGTAATCGACCGCCCCTTCCCTGTAGCGGACGGCGGCGAACCGTTGCGCCTCGCGCGCCGCGGCGACCGCGACCATCTGCGCCGATTCCTGCTCGGCGAGCAGGCGCACGGCGGCCAGGCCGTCTTCCACGTCGCGAAGGGCGGCGAGAATCGCGCCGCGATAGAGTTCGGCCAATTCGAGTTTCTTGGCCTCGGAAAGCCGGATGTTTCCCACCGTCTTGCCATGATCGAAGATCGTCACGGCGATGCCGGCGCCGAGCGTCCAGAAGAGGCTCGCGGGTTCGAGCAACTGCACCAGGTGCGCGCTCGAATAGCCGCGCTCGGCGGTGAGCGTCATGGCGGGAAACATCTGCGCCCGCGCCACGCCGATGTTGGCGTTCGCGGCCATCAAGCCGGCCTCGGCCTTGCGGATATCAGGACGCCGCAGCAGCAAACTCGAAGGCAGGCCGGGGACGATCTGGGGAATCGGGATGTCGGCCAAGGTCGTGCGCGGCGCCGCCAGCGCCGAAGGCGCGAGGCCGACGAGAATCGCGAGCCCGTCGAGCGCCTGGCGGCGCTGCAATTCGAGCGCCGGAACCTGGGCCTCGATCAGGGCGACGGTGCTGCGCTGCTGCGCCGCCTCGAGCGCCGAAGTCTTGCCGAAGGTTTCCTGTTTCTCGGCGTAATCGAGCGATTGGCGCGCGATCTCGAGATTGCGCTTTGCCGTCTCGACCCGCTCGGCCAGCGCCACGACCTGGAACAGCGCGGTCGCCACGCCCGCGGTCAGGGTGTGGGCGACGGTGTCGTGGTCGAACTCGCTCGCGCGCAGCGAGGCCGCGGCCGCTTCGATGCCTGAGCGGGTTTTACCCCAGAAATCGACCTCGTAGCTCGCGCTCAAGGATCCCTGATAGCTTTGGACGGAACTCCTGGACGCGCTGCCGGTGGAGGTCGATGTCGTGGAGGTTGTGCTGGAGGACGAGCGGGAACGCTTGAGCACCTGTTCCTGGGCGGAGAGACCAAGGGTAGGCAGCAGCGGCGCCCCGGCAATCGCGAGTTGCGCCTCGGCTTGGTGGATCCGCGCCACCGCTGCCTTGAGATCGTGGTTGTTGACGAGCGCGGCTTGCTCCAGGCGATCGAGATCGGGCAGGCGAAAGTGCTTCCACCAGGCCGACGGCTGGGCGAGGGTTTCCGGGACCGAAGCCTGCTTGGCGTCGGTGTTGCCCCACCATTCGGGCAAACCCATTTCCGGCAGCGCGAAATTGGGCGCCAGCGCGCAACCGGCGAGCAGCGGAAGAAGAAGAAGGAGAACGGGGAGACGCGAGCGGGACATGGTCACTCCGCCGACAGGGCCACGACCGGATCGAGGTTGGCCGCCTTGCGCGCCGGCATGAAGCCGAACACCAGGCCGGTCGCGAACGCGCAGCCGAACGCCAGCAGCACCGGCGCCAGCGACAGCACGATCGGCCGGCCGAAGGATTCGGCGGCCATCGCGACGCTGAGCCCGCCCGCGACCCCGAGCACGCCGCCGACCGCGCACACCACCACCGCCTCGGTGATGAACTGGAGCATGATGTTCCAGGCGCGCGCGCCGGTCGCCATGCGGATGCCGATCTCGCGGGTGCGCTCGGTCACGCTCACCAGCATGATGTTCATGACCCCGATGCCGCCGACCAGAAGCGAGATCGCGGCGATCGAGCCGAGCAGGATGGTGAGCGTCGTCTGGGTCTGGGTGGCGGTTTCCAGGATCGCCGCCATGTTGCGGATCTGGAAATCGACGGTGCGGTGACGGGCGAGCAGCAGGGCGTGGATCCGGTCCTGGGTTTCCTCGATCGCGCTCACGTCTTCGATTTGGACGACGATCGCGCGCAAATGGCGGATTCCGAACAGCCGCAGGCTGCCGGTGGTGATCGGCACGAACACGACGTCGTCCATGTCGGTGCCGAAGGGCGTCGCGCCCTTGGCCGCCATCGTGCCGATGACCTGGAAGGGAATGTTGTTGATCAGGACGTAGGCGCCGATCGGATCGAAGCCGGGCGGGAACAGGTTGGCGACCACCGTCCGGCCGAGCGCGGCGACGGGGACGTAACTCTTGACCTCGTCCGGGCCGAAGAAGATTCCGCTCGCCACCGGCCAGTCGCGCGCGAACGGATATTCGTCCGAGGTCGCGGTCGCCGAGGTCAGGTAGTCGGCGTTGCCGAAGCGCACCGTGACCCCGCCGCCGATCTCGGGCACCGCGACCCGCACGTTGTCGAGCTTGGCGATTTCGAGAACGTCGTCGGAGGTGAGGGTCGCGACCACGCCGCCGCCGCGCACGTTCGGGGCGCCGGGGCGGATGAGAAGAAGATTGGTGCCGAGCGCCTGAATCCGGGTTAGCACTTCTTGTTTGGCGCCGTCGCCGATCGCCAGCATCGCCACCACCGAACCGACGCCGATGACGATGCCGAGCAGCGTCAAGAGCGAGCGAAACAGATTGGCGCGGAGCGAGCGCAGCGCCATCTTCACCGCCTCGCCCGCGTCGGCAAGCGCGCCGGTCATGCGCTCGGGCGTTGCCGCGAACGGTCCGGCCGCGGGCAAGGGCGCGGCGGGCTTGCCCTCGCCGCCGACGTCCGAAACGACGCGGCCGTCGGCAAGCGTGACGACGCGGCCGGCCTCGGCGGCGATCTTCGAATCGTGGGTGATGAGAATGACGGTATGGCCCTCGGCGTGGAGCCGCCGCAGGATGGCCAGCACCTCGCGGCCGCTTTGGCTGTCGAGCGCGCCGGTCGGCTCGTCGGCGAGAATCACCGCGCCGCCGTTCATCAGGGCACGCGCGACCGAAACCCGCTGCTGCTCGCCGCCCGATAGCTGGCTCGGGCGGTGGTCGAGCCGTTCGCCGAGCCCGAGCTGGGCGAGGATGGCCCGGGCGCGCCGGAGCCGCTCGGCCTTGCGCAAGCCGGCGTAGATGGCGGGCACCTCGACGTTTTCCTCCGCCGACGCGGTGGCGAGAAGATTGTACTGCTGGAAGATGAACCCGAGCGCGTCGCGCCGGAGCAGCGCGAGCTGGTCGCGATCGAGCCCGGCCACGTCTTGGCCTGCGAACCGGTAGCGGCCGGCGCTCGGCCGGTCGAGGCAGCCGATCAGGTTCATCAGCGTCGTCTTGCCCGAACCCGAAGCGCCCATGATCGCCACGTATTCGCCGCGCCGGATGACGAGCGAGACGCCGTGCAGAACCTCGACCGCGAGCGCGCCGCGACGATAGGTCTTGGTCACGTTTTCGAGCACGATCAGCGGCTCGCCCGCCTGGACGGTCGCGAGCGGCGGGCCGGCCTCCGGCGACGCGAACTGAAGGTTCATGGGCGGGGTCGGTTCATAAACGGGGGCCGCTCATAGCCGGGGGCGGATCATCGGCGCGCCCGGCTGGGATTGCTTGGATGCGCCGCCCTTGGCGCCGTCGGGCTGGCGAAAACCGATCACGACTTCGTCGCCGGCCTCGAGACCGGAAACGATCTGCACTTGCACCCGGTTTCTGACGCCGGTGGTCACCGGGCGGGGCTCCGGCTTGCCGCCCTTGATCACCAGGACGGTGGCGGCGTTCTTGTCCTTGGGTCCGGCGTCCGGTTTTTGGTCTTGGCGGCTTTCGCCGCCGGGGCCGCCGTCTTTTTTCTTCCGGGCCCCTTTCTGCGCGCCCAAGTCCCGTTCGCGCGCCTCAGCGACCGCGAGCGCCGCGGCCGGGATCAGGATCGCGTTCTTGACCGAATCGTGGACGAAAAAGACCTGCGCCGACATCTGGATGCCGAGGCTGCCATCGGGATTGGGAACGTCGAACAGGGCGTTGTAGAGGACGACGTTGTTGATCACCTCGGGCGTCGGCAGGATCTGGTGCAGGTTGCCCCACCAGCGCCGGTCGGGCTGGCCGAGCGTGGTGAAATAGACGTCCTGGCCGATCCGGAGCTTGTTGACGTCGGCTTCCGACACCTGGGTCCACACCGTCATGGTCGAAAGATCGGCGATGCGCAGGATGACCGGCGCGAGCTGGCTCGCGTTCAGGGTCTGGCCCTGGCGCGCGGGCTGGCTGACCACCGTGCCGTTCATGGGCGCGTAGACCCGGGTGTAGCCCAAATTGGCTTCGTCGCCGCGGAGGTTGGATTCGACCTGCTGAATTTGCGCCCTGAGTTGCGCGACCTGGGCCTGGGTGGTCTTCCACGCGGTTTCGGCGCTTTGAAAGGCTTCCTCGCTGGTCGCTTGGGCGCGGAGCATCCGGCCTTGGCGCTCGTACTGCTCCTTGGCGAGCGCGAACTGGGCCTGCTTTTCGGTCAGGAGCGCGCGCAAGTTTTGCAACTGCGCCCGGCCGGCGTCGACCCGGGTTCCGTAGATGGTCGGGTCGATCTCGGCGAGCAATTGGTGCTCGGCTACGGTATCGCCGATCTGGACGAAGACCTTGCGCAACTGGCCCGAGACCTGGGTTCCGACGTCGACGAAATCGCGCGGCTGGAACGTGCCCAACGCGGTCGTGGAGTCTTCCAAATCGCCGAGCTGGGCCCGGGCCGTGACCCAGGGTTGGCCGTCGCCGCCCGCGCCTCGGCCAAACCCGAACCAGAGGCCGAGCGCGAGCGCCGAAAGCCCGAAGGCGGCGGCGATCAGGCGGGTCCTGGGACTGAGTCGGGCGAGCGGACCGAACATGGGTTTCCGGCGGATGACGGTTATAACCAAAACGGTGGGGGAGGATGCTGTCTTCGTCGAGCCCCAACATGTAACATACTGTATCGTCCCGCCCGCGATTGCCTTGAAGGCCCCGGACGCTTATTCTACCCCATCCTCGACCAGCGAATAATCTTTGGAAAACAAAGCCGTGGCCGACAACACCAGCGACCCCCTGTTGAGGGAAATCGACGAGGAGCTGCGCCACGAGCGACTCACCAAGCTCTGGCGGCGTTTCGGCAACTGGGTCATCGGCGCAGGCGTAGCGCTCGTCGTCGTCGTCGCCGGCCATCAAGGCTGGAAGAGCCACCAGGCATCCCAACGCGCCGAGGCTTCCGCCCGCTACACCGCCGCGGTCCGGCTCGCCGTCGCGAACAGCGCCGCCGAGGCGGAAAAGGCCTTCGCCCTGCTCGCGCCCGCGGCGCCGGCGGGATACGCGATGCTGGCGCGCTTCCGCGAGGCCGCGCTCGCCGCCCGGCAGGGCGACCAGCCCCGCGCCGCGTCCCTTTACCGCCGCCTCGCCGCCGACGGCGGGCTCGACAATTCGTATCGCGAGCTGGCGTTGCTGCAGGCCGCGTACGCCGTCGCCGACAGCGCCGAACCCCAGGCGCTCCGCTCCGAGATCGCCCGGCTCGCCGCCGCCGAAAGTCCGTGGCGGTATCTCGTCCGCGAACTCTCCGCCCTGCTCATCCTGCGCTCGGGCGAGCGCGAGGTTGCGCGCGAGGAATTCCGCCGTCTCGCCGAGGACGCCGCCGCTCCCGCGGCCCTCAAGGCGCGCGCCGCCGAAATCGTCGCCGCCTTGGGCAAGAAGGAAAACTGATCCCATGCGCCATTTCCGTCCAGCCGTTTCCGTGCTCGTCCTCGCCCTCGTCCTCGCCCCGGCGCTCGAAGGCTGCGACTGGTTCGGCGACAAGAAGGTGCGGTTCGAAGGCGAGCGCATCTCCGTGCTCCTGCACCAGCGCGTCCTCAAGGCCGACGTCGAGGCCGGCAAGGCCGAAATCCTCCTGCCAGAGCCGACGCCCAATCCGGACTGGCCCCAATCCGGCGGCTATCCCAACAACGCCATGCACCACATGCTGGTCGGCGAGAACCTGCGCCCGGCGTGGAAGTCGAACGCCGGCAAGGGCAAGACCGACTATCAGCGCATCCCCTCCTCGCCCATCGTCGCCGACGGGCGCGTCTACGCGATGGATTCGGAAACCCGGGTCACCGCCTTCGACGCCAAGACCGGCAACCGGATCTGGCGCACCGACCTGACCAACAAGGGCGAGGACGAAGGCCACGTTCCCGGCGGCCTCGCCTACGCCAACGGCCGCGTTTTCGCCACCACCGGCTTCGCCCATGTTGTCGCGCTCGAGGCCGCGACCGGCGCCGAGGTCTGGCGCCAGCCGGTGCCCGGGCCGATGCGCGCGCCGCCGACGGTGCGCGCCGGAACCGTGTACGTCGTGACCGTGGATAACCACGTTTTCGCCCTCGACGCCCAGACCGGCACCCAGACCTGGACCCATGCCGGCATCACCGAAAGCGCCGCGATCCTCGGCGGCGCGGCGCCGGCGGTGGACGGCGGCGTGGTGGTGGTGCCGTTTTCCTCGGGCGAGATCGTGGCGCTCCGCACCGACACCGGCCGCCTGCTCTGGTCGGATTCGCTCGCCACCGCCCGGCGCACCGATCAGGTCTCGACGCTCGCCCACATCCGCGGCCGCCCGGTGATCGACCGCGGCCGCGTCTTCGCGCTCAGCCACGGCGGGATCATGGTCTCGATCGATCTTCGCACCGGCCGGCGCGTCTGGGAGCGCCAGATCGGCGGGCTGGAAACCCCGTGGATCGCGGGCGATTATCTCTTCGTCATCACTTCCGATTCCGAACTGGCCGCCCTTGGCCGCAACGACGGGCGCGTCCTCTGGGTCCAGTCGCTGCCGCGCTGGGGCAACGAGGCGAAGAAGAAGGATCCGATCACCTGGACCGGCCCGGTACTAGCGAGCGATCGCCTGATCATCGCCGGCACCCACGGCCAGGCGCTCACCCTCTCGCCCTACACCGGCGATATCCTCGGCTTCGAGCCGATGCCCGATGGCGTCTCGGTGCCGCCGGTGATCGCCGACGGCAGCATCTACTTCCTCGCCAACGACGCCGACATCGTCGCTTACCGGTGAAGCCCGTCCGGGCGCCGTGAAATCCCATGACAACTTCCCGGATGGGCTCTAAGGGAACCATGCTCCGGGTCGCCATCGTCGGCCGGCCCAACGTCGGCAAGTCCACGTTGTTCAACCGCCTCGTGGGGAAGAAGCTCGCGCTCGTCGACGACACCCCGGGCGTGACCCGCGACTGGCGCGAGGCGAAAGCCCGGCTCGGCGATCTCGACTTCACCATCATCGACACCGCCGGATTCGAGGACCGCGCCGAAGGCCTCGAGCCGCGCATGCGCCGCCAGACCGAAGCCGCGCTCAGCCAGGCCGACGCGGCGCTGTTGCTGATCGACGCCCGCGCCGGCGTCAACCCGCTCGATCGAAGCTTCGCCGTTTGGCTTCGCCGCATGGGTCTTCCGGTGATCGTTGCCGCCAACAAGTGCGAGGGCCGCGCCGGCGAGCCGGGCAGGATCGAGGCCTTCGCGCTCGGCTTCGGCGAAGCGGTCGCGCTTTCGGCCGAACACGGCGAGGGCCTGGACGGGCTTTACGACGCGCTCAGCACCCTTGGCGTCCGCGCCCGCGACGAGACGGCGGGGACGGAACCCGGCGACCAGGCGCGCCCTCTTCAGCTTGCGATCCTCGGCCGGCCCAACGTCGGCAAATCGACTCTGGTCAATCGCCTGCTCGGCGAAGAGCGGATGCTGACCGGGCCCGAACCCGGCATCACCCGCGATTCGATCGCCGTCGCGTGGTCGTGGCGCGGCCGCGAGATCAAGCTGGTGGATACCGCCGGCCTGCGCCGCAAGGCCAAAGTGGTGGAGAAACTCGAGCGCCTGTCGGTCGGCGATACGCTCCGCGCGGTCCGCTTCGCCGAGGTGGTCGTGCTGATGGTCGACGCGACCTGCCCGTTCGAGAAGCAGGACCTGCAACTGGCCCGGATGGTGGAGGAGGAAGGGCGCGCCCTGGTGCTCGCGGTCAACAAGTGGGACCTGGTCGAAAGCCCGGCGAGCGCGCTCAGGAATTTGCGCGCGGCGGTGGAGAAATCCGTCACCCAGGCGCGCGGGGTGGCGTTGGTGACGTGCTCGGCGCAAGCCGGGACCAATCTCGACCGGCTGATGGAAGCGGTCTTCGCCGCCCATGAGGCCTGGAACCGGAAAGTCTCGACCTCCGATCTCAATCGCTGGCTGGAGGTGATGACCACGGCGCATCCGCCGCCGATCAGCCAAGGGCGCGCGATCCGCATCCGCTACATGACCCAGACCAAGACCCGGCCGCCGACGTTTCTCATGTTCGTGACCAAGCCCGCCGACCTGCCGGCGACGTATTTGCGTTACCTGAGCAACGGCCTGCGCCAGGCGTTCGCTCTCCCCGGCGTTCCGATCCGCTTCGAGACCCGCAAACCGGACAACCCGTACGCGGGCAAAAAGCGGAGCAAGGACGAAATGCGCAAGATGAGCCGCCATCACGGCAAGCGGCGGAAGTGATTGGCGCGCTTCGGAGGGGGTTGGGAGGGGGTTTTCATCAGGCAAAAACGGCCTAACCCGTTGAAACCGCTTAAAACCACCCCGAAAACGCGCGATTTTCTCATCATTCCGCATCAAAGCTCACATTTTCCGTCATTTTCCGCCGCGCCCCGATAGTGGCGCATCATTTAATGCGCGCGGGGATTCGCCCGTGCGCCCGGGTGGGGCGTTTAATCGGCGTTCGTGCCCCCCGCCGGCGCGCGGGTGATGCGGAAAAAAAGCTTTTCACTTGTCCAAGAACCCACGCCTTCGCGAAGCCCGCCTTGGTCCTCCAGACGCCGGCGGGCAGGTCCGCTTCGGCGGGCGAAGGAAGAGCGGAATCGATTGCGGAAAAACTGTACCCTATGATAGGAATATTGTCAATAAATATATCATGGCACCGGACGCGCCGGCAGCATCAGCTCGGAATGCGGCCAGTCTTCTGAGAACAATTGCTATCGCCGCTACGTCCCCTCAAATACATTTAAGCTGTCGAAGCGTTACGATAAAATGCGCGACCCAATAAAGATGGGATGGAAGTGAGGATGCAATGGCTGACAAAAAACTAGGCTCTAAGGAATTCTTCATCTCACTTGAAGCAGCGAACAAAATTGAACAGGCAATCCTTTTAGGGCAAATTGAGTTTCGCGAACGAACTACTGTCGAACTTTTAGAAAAGAGCGCAAAGAAGCGTCGAGTCAGAATAGCTGCTCCGTCGAACTATCATTACCACGAACGTATCGCCACCATCTGTAAACCGTGGCGCGGGCAAGATTACGGCGGTGATGGCGGCAACTGCGCACATTATGCCGCAAATTCAGATTTGTGGAACGTGAGGCGTGGCGACGCCGCTATCACTTATAACTGCCCGAGTTCGTACGCCATCAATGCTCATCAAATGGGTCAGCATTGACCTAACTCTCACGTCAATGGGGAGTACAAAGATTACGCGCATTTGCAGAAAGCGGGGCTTGCATTCGGTTGGGACAAAGAAGGGTCGCGCATCGTCCACGTAGGCGTTTATGCCGGTTGGAGCGGAAACTATGATACCGAGTGGGTGTACCATTATGGCTTTGGCGCTGGACAAGTCATAAGAAACACGGCCCGGTGGTGGGCATCGAATTCCGTATGGGGTTATTATTCGTTCTTTGAAAGTCGGTAGCCAGTCTGACCTGCGCCCGAACGCTTTATCCGAAGATCGGTAGAGTTTGTTCGCTAAAAGATCGCACGACAGACAGCTATTGGGCGTTGCACCCAACATTTAGGATCGCCGTATGGTTGTGACCTGCCCCCCTGAAATTCCCTCGATTTGAGGTTAGAATCCGTCCAAGATGAGGAAGCGGCGCCTTGCGCCAAAGCGCGGGGTAAAATTAAATCGGAACCCTTATGAGCAAATTCACCAGTCTCGACGAGCGGTTGCACGATTACGTCGTCGCCGTGGGGGTGCGGGAAAACCCGATCCTGGCGCGCTTGCGGACGGAAACCGCGAAGCTGCCCCAGGGCGGCATGCAGATCTCGCCCGACCAGGCGGCGTTCCTCCAGTTTCTGGTCGGCGCGATCGGCGCCCGGCAATGTCTCGAAATCGGCGTGTTCACCGGCTACAGCGCGTTGGCGGTGGCCTTGGCGCTCGGCCATGACGGGCGCATCACCGCGCTCGACAAAAGCGCCGAGTGGACCGGGATCGCCCGAAAATATTGGGCCGAGGCCGGAATCGCCGCCAAGATCGACTTGAAGCTGGCGCCGGCGGCCGCAACCCTCGACGCCCTGCTCGCCGAAGGCCGGGCCGGTCGCTACGACTTCGCCTTCATCGACGCCGACAAGGAAAATTACGAACTTTATTTCGAGCGCTGCCTAGCCCTGGTGCGTCCCGGCGGCGTCATCGCCGTGGACAACACCTTGTGGGACGGCGCGGTGATCGATCCCGAGGACACCGACGCCGACACCGAGGCGATCCGCACCTTCAATCGCGCCCGGCATCGGGATACCCGGATCGATCTCTGCCTGGTGCCGATCGCCGACGGCCTGACGCTCGCGCGCAAACGCGCTTGAAGGTTTTATGGCTCCTGCCCCTTGCTAATTAGTAACACATAAGTTACAATTAAACCATGCCGGACGTGCTTCAATACATCGACCAGAGCGAGGCAAGCCCGTTTGGCGACTGGTTCATGGCATTGCCGCCCCAGTAGGCAGCCAAGATCACGACGGCGATCACGCGGCTCGCGCTTGGAAATTTTTCCAGGGTAAAGGGCGTCGGTAAAGGCGTCTTCGAGATCAAGATCGACTTCGGCCCGGGCTACCGGGTCTATTTTGGCAAGGATGGCGAAGTCCTGGTGATTTTGCTCCACGGCGGCACGAAAAAGCGCCAGCAGGCCGATATCGAAAAAGCCATCGCCTATTGGCAGGACTACAAGAAACGCAAGGCAAGGAGATAGATCATGGCGCTGACCCGGAATTTTAAGGATACGGTCAAGACTCGCGTCGAGCGGGACCGCGCGTTTAAGGCGGCTCTGTTCCGGGAAGCGCTCGATTGTCTCATGTCCGGGGATCTCGATACCGGCAAGACCGTACTCCGCGATTATATCAACGCCACGATCGGTTTCGACCGTCTCGCCGCAGCGACGGGAACGTCCCCAAAGAGCCTGATGCGGATGCTCGGTCCCAAGGGGAACCCGCAAGCCCGGAATTTGGTCGAAGTCATCGCCATTTTACAGAAAAAGACGAAGCTCACGGTGCGGATCAAAACCGCCGCATGAGCGCGGGCCAAAGCGCGCTCGATTTGCGAACGCACGCGGCGGCGCGGTGTCGTATAGCCGCGAGCGCAATTAATTATTGATCGCCGCCCGCGCTCAGACGACCGGCTTTTGCCCGCACCGGGGATTCGGCCGAGGGCCGTCGGAAACGGCCATGCAGACGACGATTTCGTCGGGGCGCGGCGCATCGGCGACCATCACGGTCAGGGTGTCGAAATGGTCGAACGACCAGGGCTCGTCCTTGTGCCCGAGCGGCAAGTCGATGGCCGCGCCGACGGCCGCGACCTTGACGTTCGAGGGAATCAGCGCCTTGCCGCCGCCGACCGCCGCGCGCATCGGCTTGCCCAGTTTCGGGTGCACCGTCGCGCCGCCGTGTTCCATGTCGCCGGCGACGCCGACGATCGCGGCCTTGCCGTAGCTGACCGGCGGGCCGGCGAGCAGCTTCACCGCGTCCGCCATCAATTTCTCGCCCAGTTTGCCGCCGATGTCGAACAGCGGCGTCAGGTCCTCGACGTAACGCCCGGCGCAAGGGTTGCGGACCACCGCGAGCGCGACCGCCCGGGTGATCGGCTTGCACGCATGGCCGGCGCCGTCGGCGAAGATGGTTTCCTTAATCATCACGGTCTTGCGAATGTCCATGGTTTCCCCTTGCGATAGGCCTTCATTTGGTTGCGCCGAGACACCCCCGGGCGTGGCGAACGATCAACTTTATGTGATCAAGGGGTCGGCCTCAAGACCATGGGGTCGCGCCGGATCGCGACCACAATAGCGGGGAACGCGCCGGGCTCGCGCCGTTTGTTGCCGTCACCCATCGCCCGACTTAAAGTAAGCTTAAGCCTAACGCAACGAAATCCGTCAGGGGGGATAAGTCACGAAACGTCTCGTCGCATTATTGGTCCTCGGCGCCGCCGCCTTGTTCGCCGGCCCGGCCTCGGCCCAGGCGCCAGCCCAGCCGCCCTTCGCCACCACCAAGGTCGAGGGCACCAACAACGTCTATATCTTCCGCTACCTGAGAGCCATCAGGCGATGTTCGTGGTCACCTCGGAAGGCGTGATCGCCACCGATCCGATCAGCTACGTCAAGCGCGACGCCTCGGCGACGTATCTCGCGGAAATCAAGAAAGTCACCGACAAGCCGGTCAAGTACGTGGTTTACAGCCATCACCACTTCGACCACATCGCCGGCGGCAAGCCGTTCAAGGACGCCGGCGCGATCTTCATCTCCCACGCGCGGGCCAAGGAACGGCTGGCGGCGTTCAAGGACCCGTTCACCGTCATTCCCGACGAGACCTTCGTCGGCCAGCGGATTCTCACCCTCGGCGACACCACGCTTGAGCTCAACTACGTCGGGCGCAACCATTCCGATACGTCCCTGGTCATGCGCCTGCCCAAGGAGAAAATCATCTTCGCCGTCGATTTCATGTCGGTCGGCTCGTTCCCCGGCCCCGGCATGATCGATTCCTAGCCGATCGAGTGGGAAAACTCACTCAAGAAGGTCCTGGCGATGGATTGGGACCGGCATATCCCCGGCCACCCCGGACCGGGCGGGCGGGCCCCGGCCACCCCGGACCGGGCGGGCGGCTCGGAACCAAAAAGGACACTCAGGATCTCCTCGGACTCCTCCGGGATGCGTCCGCCGAAGTCAAAAAGGCGGCCCACGACGGCAAGTGCTGGGACGCGGCCCAGAAAGACGTGAAACTGGAAAAATACAAGGATTGGCCGGGCTATGAACGCGGCCTGCCCCAAGTTATTCAGCGCTATTGCGCGCTTTGGGGCCGGGGGACCTGAGGAAGGCCTGCATAAGTCAATTTCATCATTCCCGCGAAAGCGGGAATCCAGCTTTTCCGGAAGCGTGGACCCCCGCTGCCTACTCCGCCGAAGCAGCCGCTTCGGCTGCGAAGGCTGGATGCGCGGGGGTGGCGATTCCAACTAAACGCACCTCGCTCTACCCGCCCGCGACCGGGGGCCAGACGGCGAGGTGGTTGCCTTCCTTGAGCGTCCGCGTCATCCGCTCCGACGGCGGCACGAAGACGCCGTTGACCAGCACCAGGTGGCACATTTCCGGCGGCAACCCGAACCCGGCGAGCACGCGCCCGACCGAGTCCCCCGGGGCGATTTCCGTCGCCGCCTGGTTGTCGGCGGCGCCGGGGGGAAGATACTTCTCCAACATGGCGTAGAGTTTGACGACGACCTTCATCGGCCGGCGATCTTCAGGACGTGCCGCGGGCTTGCGCGCGCGGAGCGCACGACGACGCAACGAACGCTTCGGCGACGCGGGTCGGATCGCGCATCAGCTTCGCCTTCCACCCCCCGAGCGCGGCGCGGGTCTGGATCAAGCCGCGGATCGCGCCGACGTGATCCGTGAGGCCGATGGTCAACGCGCCCGCCAGGCGATCCCCGTCGAACGCGAGCTTGACGTACCTGAATGCCTTGGCGTCGAGGGCGCGCGCCTCTTCGCCCCTCTCCCAATGGCCGAAGGACGCCGAAATCAACCCGGCCGTGTCGAGCACGTTCATGATCAGGCTTCCTTTGTAGCGCGCGTCGCCGCCGGTCATGTTGACCGCGGCGATCCGGCCGTGCTCGGCCGCGGTCGGTTGGATCGCGTGCACCATGAAGCCGCCGGAGAAGTCCGGGCCCTGGGCGCAATCGCCGGCGGCATAGATCGAATTTCCGTCCGCGCATAAACGATCGTCCACCCTCACGCCGTCCTCCAGCTTAAGGTTGCTTCCAGCAAGAAAATCCGTGTTCGCCTTAACCCCGGTGGCGATGACGACGAGATCGGCCGGCACCGTTCCGCCGGGATCGAGGGTGACGGCGAGTCGCTCGCCCTTCCCTTGCGCCACGCCTTTGAGCCGGGTCGCGGTCAGAACCTTGACCCCCTTGGCGGCGCACCAGCGCGCGATCATCTCGCCGCCGGCCTCGTCCATCATTTTGGGCAGCATCCGGCTTTCGGACTCGACCACGCTTAGTTTCACGCCGCGCTCGACCAGGGATTCCAAGATGATGCAGCCGATGAACCCGGCGCCGACCAGGACCACCTCGGCACCCTTGCTCGCGCGCTTGGCGATGGCGCGGGCATCGGCCATGGTCCAGCAATGATGCACGCCTGGAAGATCGAGCCCCGGAACCGGCGGCTTGATCGCGTGGGCCCCGGTGGCGATGAGCAAGCTATCGAAGGTCAGCTTGGTTCCATCCGCCAACGCGAGTTCCTTTTTGCCCCGATCGAGCCTGGCGGCGCGGCCCGGCACGGTGCGGATGCCGAGCGCGCGGTAGTGGTCCTTGGTTTTGCGAAGCCGCGCGCCGCTCTCGCCGATTTTGCCGGTGAGGACGTAAGGGATCGCCATACGCGCATAGGGCTCGCCCGGCTCGTCGCCGATGAGCGCGATCTCGCCCCCGGCATCGCGCCCGCGCAGCGTCTCGGCCGCGACCACTCCGGCCGGGCCGGCGCCGACGATGACGTAGCGCATGATTAGCCCTATCTCGATAAGTTAGGATCGTCACCCCCGCGAAAGCGGGGGTCCACTACTCTTGAAAAAGCTGGATTCCCGCTTTCGCGGGAATGACGGAATGGACGCATCTGATCGCATCCCGCCCTAGAGCGCCAGCCGTTTCAGCGTCTCGTTGCTCGGCACGCCGTCCGGGGTCCAGCCGCGAAGCTGATAATACTCGGGCAGCATCTTGCCAAGCTGGTTGACGAGTCCCTTGGCCGGGCCGGTCTTGGCCGCGTCCTTCAACAGCCTGGCCGGCAGCATGTCGTCCTTGGCCGTAAACCCGGCACGCATATTGAACTGGCGCTCCAGGTTCCACACCCGCTCGCCGACCTCGAGCAGCTTCGCGGTGGTCCAGTTGCCCTCGCAGGCGCCGTCGATTTGCGGGGCAATATCGTCGAGGGTCCAGGCGAAGGTCGTGAATACGCAAATCCCGGCCGAATCCACCGCCGCGGTCGCGTCCTGGAACGCCTTGACCAGCGCCGCCTTTCCCTCGGTCACCAAGGGATCGGTCTTGACCGGTACGCCCAGAATTTCGGACGACACGGTATAGCTGCGCAAATGGCAGGCGCCGCGGTTGGAGGTGGCGTAGGTCAGCCCCATGCCCTGGATGCCGCGGGCGTCGTAGGCCGGGAACTCCTGGCCCTTGACCGCCATGGAGAGTTCCGGCTTGCCGTACTTCTCGCACATTCGCTTGGAGCCGAGGCCGAGAATCGCGCCGAAGCCTTCGCCCCGCCCGGTCAGCTCGGTCATCTCGGTCAACGCCTTGGGATCGCCGAACTTGAGCTCGATGCCGCCGGTATCCTTGGACGTAATTGCGCCCATCTCGTAGAGCTCCATCGCCGCGCCCAAGGTCGCGCCGAACGAGATCGGGTCGATGCCCTGCTCGTTGCAGACAAAGTTGGCGAAGGTGAGCGCATCCAAATCGCCGACCCCGGTCGCGGCGCCGAGCGCCCAGGCGGCCTCGTATTCGAGCCCGCCCGAGGCGACCTGGTACTTGGGCCGCTCGGCCACCGTGTAGTGGGTGCGGTCGATCTGCGAGACCCGCCCGCAGGCGATGGTGCAGGCGAAGCACGCGGCGTTGGTGACGAGGTTGGATTTGCCGTCGGGGCGCTTGGCGGCCATCGCCTCGGCCGAAATCTTGTTGGCGCCCTCGAACTGGCTGTCGCGGTGGTTGCGGGTCGGCAGCGCGCCGACCTCGTTGATGACGTTCATCAAGACTTGGGTCCCGTACTTGGGCAGGCCCTGGCCGGTGACGGCGTTCGCCGCCAGCGCCTGCTTGCCCTTGGCGACCGCGGCCATGAACGCCTTGGCATCCCGAACCTTGACGCCAAGGGTGCCGCGCAACGCCACCGCCTTGAGGTTCTTCGAGCCCATCACCGCGCCGACCCCGCTCCGGCCGGCGGCCCGGTGCATGTCGTTGACGATGCAGGCGAAAAGAACGCCCTTTTCGCCGGCGACGCCGATCGAGGCGACCCGGATCAGGGGATCCTGGTGTTTGGCCTTGATCCCTTCCTCGGTGTCCCAGACCGATTTGCCCCAGAACCCGGCGGCGTCGACGAGCTTGGCGTCGCCGTTATTGAGATAGAGATAGACCGGCTTTGGAGCGCGGCCCTCGAAGATGATCATGTCGTAGCCGGCGTTCTTCATTTCGTTGCCGAAGAAGCCGCCGGAATTCGAGCATGCGATCGCACCGGTCAGCGCGCCCTTGGTGATGACCGAATAGCGCCCGGCGGTCGAGGCGTTGGTTCCCGTAAGCGGCCCGGTCGCCATGATCAGCTTGTTGCCGGGCGCAAGCGGATCGACCTTGGGGTCGATCTCCTCGGCGAGGTATTTGGTTCCGAGTCCGCGCTGGCCGAGATATTGCTTGGCCCAATCCATCCGCAGCGGCTCGTCCTTGCACGTTCCCTTGGCGAGATCGACGCGGAGAATTTTTCCAGTCCATGCCATGATGGCGTTCTCCCTTGTCTATATTAATGCGTGGCGCGGGGGCCGGAGTCGGTCTTCGCCGCCCACGTCCGCATGCGCTCCAACCCGGTCCAGTTGGCGTCGACATAGGTGATCGCTTGCGTAGGGCAAGCCTTGGCGCATTCGGGATCGCCGCCGCAAAGGTCGCACTTGAGGACCTTGCCGGTACTGGCGTTGTAATTGACCGTGCCGAACGGGCAAGCGATGGTGCAGACCTTGCACCCTACGCACAAAGAGTCTGAAACCACCTTGGCGCCGGTCTTCAGATCGACCGAGATCGCGTCCACCGGACAGGCTTGCAGGCACCAGGCTTCGGCGCACTGGGTGCAGGTGTAGGGGACGAAGCGGCCTTCGTCGTGGAAATTGAAAACCTTGATCCGCGACTTCGAGGGATTGAACACCCCTTCGTTGTCATAACTACACGCCAGTTCGCATTGCAGGCAGCCGGTGCATTTCGCCGGATCGATGTGCAGCGACATCATCATGATCGGAAGCCTCCCCTTGGGAATGTTTTTTACGTTGGGCTTATTAAACACCCGGTCCGCACGGGAGGCAACCCGCTGTATTCAGGGTCGCGCCGCGCTCAAAACCGCATCGGCTTGCAGCGCATGACCTGGGGAAGCGCGCGGATTTGCGCGACCATGGCCGCGTCGATGGGATGATCGACCTCGATCAGGGCGATGGCGTCGCCGCCAGGACGATCGCGCCCGACGCTGAAGGTCGCGATGTTGATGCCGGCGTTGCCCATGAGCGTGCCGAGCGCGCCGATGAAGCCCGGCTTGTCGCGGTTGGTGACGTAGATCATGTGCGGGCCCAGGCGCGCGTCCATCTGGATGCTCTTGATCTCGACGATGCGGGGTTCCTCGACGAACAGGGTTCCGGCGATCCCGCGGGTCTGGGTCTCGGTCGTCACGGTCAGCCGGATCAGGGTCTGGTAGGCCCCGGCGCGCTCGTGGCGCACCTCGCGCACGTCGAGGCCACGCTCGCGCGCGATCGCCGGCGCGCTCACCATGTTGACCGTCTCCAACAGCGGCGCCAACAGCCCTTTCAGCACCACCGCCGTCAGCGGCTTGATGTTGAGGCCGGCAACGAGCCCCGCGTACTCGATGGTCACCGCCTTGATCGCCGTTTCCGTCGCCTGGCCGGCGAAGCTCCCCATCTGTTCGGCGAGCTTCATGTAGGGGCGGAGCCGGGGCGCCTCCTCGGCGGTCATGGCCGGCATGTTGAGCGCGTTCGCGACCGCCCCGGTCAAGAGGAAATCCGCCATCTGCTCGGCGACCTGGAGCGCGACTTTCTCCTGGGCCTCGGCGGTCGCGGCGCCCAGATGCGGCGTTACCACCACGCCCTTGAGACCGAAGAGCGGATTGGCGCGCGCCGGTTCAAGGGCGAACACATCCAAGGCCGCGCCAGCGACCTGGCCGCTCGCGATCGCCGCTTTCAGGTCCGCTTCGACGATCAGGCCGCCCCGGGCGCAGTTGACGATGCGTACGCCCTTCTTGGTCTTGGCCAGCGACCTGGCGTCGAGGATGTCGCGGGTGGCGTCGGTCAGCGGTGTGTGCAGGCTGATGAAATCGGCGCGCGCGAGGAGATCGTCGAACTCGACCTTCTCGACCCCGAGATCGGCGGCGTGCTCGGGCGAAAGGAAAGGATCGTAGGCGATCACTTTCATCTTGAGGCCTCGCGCCCGGTCGGCGACCACCGAGCCGATGTTGCCGCAGCCGACGACGCCGAGCGTCTTGCCCATCAGCTCGACGCCCATGAAGGCGTTCTTTTCCCATTTGCCGGCGTGGGTCGAGGCGTTGGCCTCGGGGATCTGGCGGGCGAGCGCCATCATCAGGGCGAGCGCGTGTTCGGCGGTAGTGATCGAGTTGCCGTAGGGCGTGTTCATCACCACGATGCCGCGCGC
>SHWG01000123.1 GCA_009693905.1 Rhodospirillales bacterium
TATCGCGCCACGCGCATTGTCGCGATGCTCGGCCATCGCAACGATGGCCGGAGGGTGACCCAGTCACCCGCGAGCAGCTCGGCACGCTGGAGCTCGCGCACATCAATCGCGTCGTTGGCGAGCTTCTCGACCGTCAGCGTCACGCTACTGGATCCAGAGAGCGCTCAAGGTGGTCGTAGAGCGCGTCGGCAATCGCGTTCTGATCGTTACGAGTCTCAGCCTTGAGCAGCCCGCGTTGCACCAACGCATCGATCTCCGTGTCGCGTAACTCGATCCAAAGGCAGCGCATGCCGTCGCGCCGGCGCTCGCGGTGACGGCGCATGCGTTCGGCGGCGGAGGTTGGGCTTGCGGTCATCATTGGTCGTTAAGGGGCACGGTGTGTATTTATAGCATGTCCTGGCGGGGCGACAAAGCAGGGGATGTAGTCCGTTCGGTAGATCAGGCTATCCGTTGTTGTCCTATGTCGAGCTCTGCGCGAGGACGGGCCCGACCGCCTACCGCCGCCGCGGTGCCGGCCGTCGTTGCCGTCCGCAATTGCGTCGCTCGAACGCAGGCGCGCTCAGAACTCACACACGGAGACCGGGTCGCAAGGGAGCAGTGCGCTCTTCGATCGGCGCCTCCCTGTCGCCGGGCGTGCGGGCAAGCACAGCTCGCCGACGATGCTCAATCCCACGGCACTGTCGAGAGAGAAAGTGCGGCGCCAGCAGGGCGCGCTATGGGAGTAACTTGGTTGTTCTCTTGAATCTCTAGCCGTAATCATTCTTTGTTTTCTATGTCCAAAGCATCCGACTCAATCGGCCTCAGTCGTGCGCGATACTCGGACGGTTCGAGTAAGAGTTGCTGTTCCAGCGATCCAGTGAGGACAAACAGCCTCGGCCTCGTCCCAAGGCTATGCAAGCGGTACAGGCAGTATGAACTGCCAAGAATCCTCGATGCCACAACCTCGTTCGGTGAAAGCATGAATGGCGACATCGCCCCGGCATTGGTCGTCTTGACTTCAATCCAGCGAGGCCTCCCATCCATCTCGAAGGACGCAACGTCGTAGCCGAGGCCGTCGCCCCGGGTGGCGGAGACATGTTCGACTTGTTCAGCGAGATTCAGGCGGCCACCCGCAGTCAGACGATGCTTCTCGTACCGAACAACCCACTCTTCGCCCTTTCTGCCGAGCTTCCGGTTGGCTTCATCGCGCGCCGCAAAGTCGAACTTCTTGGGGATTGGCTTCTTGGGCGCTGCGGGCTGCCTCTTGCCGCTTACCTTTGGGGTAGGCACAGGCCCTAGGGCATTGTCGAAGTTATCATCGATTGTCTCAGGACCACTTTCCAAGTCCTGAAAGGTCATCTCGACCACGGTCGAGTTCTTCGCCACATAATCTTCGATAGCAGGGGTCAGATCGTCCTGAATGTTCGCGTTCGGCGCATATCCATCCAACGTCGGCTTTGACATTTCAGCCAGTGCGGCTGTGACGTTCATGAACTTGCGCTGAGCTATCGCCAAAAGTTGGTGACGGCCTGATCTTTCAGGCGGCGGCGGTTGCGGCGTGAAGGTCGCTCGCCTTGGCGATGACCTCCAGCCCGTTAGTGAACTTCACCCCCAGGATGAGTTTTGGCAAGAGGGCGTGGCCATCGAGGCGGCGCCAGTTTTTCTGGGCGCCCTCGACCAGCTTGAACACCATGGCGAGGGCCGTCCTGTTCGAGAGGCAACCTTTGGATCGGATGGTTCTGTGGCGGACGGTCGCGAACGTGCTCTCGATCGGGTTTGTCGTTCGCAGGTGTTTCCAGTGCTCGGCAGGGAAGTCATAGAATGCCAGAAGTGCCCCGCGATCCTTGCTCAGGCATTCGGCAGCCTTGTCGTACTTGACCGCGTAGCCTTCGATGAAGGCGTCGAATGCGGTCTCGGCGTCGACATTGGTTTCGGCCATCCAGATGTCCTGCAGCGCACGCTTGGCTTTCGGGTGTTGGCTCTTCGGCAACTTGGCCAGCACATTCGCAGTCTTGTGAACCCAGCAGCGCTGCTCGCGGGTTTTCGGCCAGACCTCGCCGAGCGCCTTCCAGAAGCCGAGCGCACCGTCGGCGACCGCGAGTTCCGGCGCGATGGTCAGCCCGCGGCGCTTGAGATCGAGCAACAGGACGCGCCAGTCGTGAGCACTTTCGCGAGTGCCGTCGGTGAAGCCGATCAGTTCCTTCGTGCCTTCCGGCGTCGCGCCGATGATGACGAGAATGCACTGCGCTTCCTCTTCCAGACGCGCCTGCAGATGAATGCCATCGGCCCATATGTAGACATAGCGCCTGGCCGAGAGGTCGCGCCTGGCCCAAGTCGCATGATCGTCCTGCCAGCCTTCCTTCAGCCGGCCGATCGCAGATGCCGAAAGCCCTGGCGCATCCTTGCCGAGAAGAGCCGCCAGCGCTTCGGAGAAGTCGCCGGTCGAGATGCCCTTGAGGTACAGGATCGGCAGCAGCGTCTCGATCGACTTCGAGCGCCGCATGTAGGGTGGCAGGATCATTGACGAGAAGCGGATGCGCCCGGGATCATCGGCTGCCGCCGCGCGGTCGCGCACACGCGGTTGGCGAAGCGCGACAGGGCCAATCCCCGTCAGCACCTCTCGCTCAGGCAGATGGCCGTGGCGGACGACGCGTTGGCGCCCCTCCAAGGTCTTGAGATCGACATGCGCACCAAGAAAGTCCGAGACCTCCGCCTCGACCGCCTGGGCAAGCAAGGAACGCGCGCCACGGCGCAAGACTTCGGTGAGATGATCGCTGAAAGTGCCTGGCTGAACCAGTTTGACGACGTTAGAATTCGACACGGCATATCACTCCTTCGATGGAGAAGTGGAGGCTTCAACTACCCCCACGATATGCCGCCTTCTTGATCTACTCCGTCACCAACTTTCGACCATAGCTCACTTGCGCTCAATCGAGCCTCGTGTTCGGCGTTGAAGGTTCTCCCGCAGGGCCGCGTTATGCGCGGCTTTGTTCAGCTTCTCGCCGCGAGCCACAATGCCAAGCATGTCAAAGTAGGCAGCGACAATCGCGGCATTCTCTTCTGGTGTCCAATCAATGCCGGGCCCTTGTTCGATTACCTTGAATCCGAGTGCTTCGAGCTTCTTAACTACTGTCGCTTCGCCACCGCTGAACTCGTTGTGCTTCAACGGACCGCGTTCTGGGTGCTGGTAACCTACTGCTGCTCCGGCGATGGCCTTGGAATCAAAATGATCTCTGCCGTCGAAAATTTGGTATCGCGTGGACTTCTCGTACCCGTATTTCTTCAGGAACGGCGTACGCCCGAGCTTTTTGAACTCTGCCATCGCGGCATTGACCGCATTGGCATCGGTCAATAACCTCAACTTGTTGGCTTCCACTGACGCCGGGGGCACCATGCCGGAACGCGCCAGCAACAACTCTAAATCGGTGGCCGTTTGGTCAGTTACTCGGCGTAGTCGGCGGAGCGTCTGAGGGTTAGGTCGGCCGTCCTTCAATTTCACCCCATTTTCGCCATTCCGGGCGATGAAGCGAAATTCGCCAAGGCGCTCGTTGGGAACCGGCCTGAATGCGAACCCTGACGCCGTCCCTTGTTTGGCTAAAACGTGCTGCGACTTGCCTGCGTAGACCCGCCCACGGAGACGCTTCGCAGTGGCCGTATCGACCACCTCTCCAACAGTCATTGCGCCAAGGAGATAGACCGTCCCGTTCTTCAGCGTCAGAACAAAAAGTCGGTCATCCTGCCGAAGTTTCTCGAAGTCACTGCCGCCCGAATAATCGACAGGGTCTCCTTCTTTTTTGCCTTTGTACCCGTCTGGGGTCCATGCGTAGGTATATGTGTTGGGCACGGCAAATGCTCCTGTGCTTACTCAAAACTCTAAAAAGCCGAGAAAGCATAGAGTTTTCGGCGCCGCAATCATACCGTCGCCGGCATGCTCACGCTTCTGTCCGCCCTCGGTTCTCTGCTCTCGTTCCGGGTGCGCAGCCGCGCCGCGCTGGAACTCGAGCTCGTCGCCCTACGACATCAGGTGACCGTCCTGCGCCGGCAACGTCCGGGCCTGCACCATCGCTACGAGCGTCGCGCGGCCTGAACCGTTGACGGCGACCGAACTGCACCGCCGCCGCGGAGACGGCCGCCGTCGCCGTCGGCCATTGGATCGCTCGGATGCAGGCGCGCTCAGAACAAACGCGTGGAGTCCTCATCGCGAGCGAGCGGCGCTCTCTTCTTCAATCACCGAACTCATCAACCGTGGCCTTCATTGACACACCGATTTCATGGCCGGATATATTTTTGAGCAGGGACAGCGTTGCGCGTGCCTGATCGACCCCCGTGGGGTCCGCCGTGCGATGCGGAAGGCAGGGGCGCGTCGCCGGGGGGCGGCTTCGCGCTTGCCAGTCGGGCGAAGGCGGTCAAGTCTTGGAGCGCTGCCCGGAAGATCAGGAAAGCCTGACACGCGCCCCAAGGGGTCGGCCGTTGCGGCATCGTCAGCGGACAAGGGGGGAATCTTGCAGGGATTCGTCAAGACGGCACTGGCCGCATTGTACAAGGTCGAGATCGTCATCTCGTGCACGGGCATTGTCACGTTGGCGCTTGTGAGCCATTTCTGGCCTCTGCCCGAGCCTGCTAAGTCATTGGAAATGCTACAGCGCCATGAAGCGAAGCAGTCGGAGTTTGGGGGTGAACCCTGCCAACGTGATAATGCCGCATCTACGGTGCTCGACGAAATTCTTGGTCCTGCCCGGGAAGGCCTAGCTCCGGTCGTCCGCTATCCCGGCAGATTGCGTGATTGTCATCAACGCGCCGGCATGAGAGCGTTCGACTGAGCCATACGGTCGGCGCGCCTTGGCATTGAGTATCGGGCTGCATCGTAGTAAACGTCCCATCGTTACCGAATTGTCCCGTTATTGGCGCACTACAAAAAAACCCGCCCGCGCGCGGACACACGGTACTCTGTTCTCGCTGACCGTGGCCGTTGGCATCGAAACAAATTCGACCATCCTTCGAGATACAATTCTCTTCTCGTTCAGGGGTTCCGATATTTCCGCGCACCGCGGGCGCATCTCGACCGAGATACCAGCAGCCCTGCAAGACGCTGAGATCTTTCCGCGCCCAACGGTCGGCCGGCAATGGCGGCGAAGCTTTAGGTGGATCGACGGATTTGCACTGCTCGACTCTGCGGCGGAGATCATCATCGAGAATAGCAAGCTGGCTTTTCAGTCTTGCTTCAACGACCTGCACATCGTTGAGAGAAACCTTTAACTCGGGAATGGGGTCCGCCGGTAGTGGACGCGAAGGCGGCAACGGTGCTTCCAGCACGGTGACTTGCGTCAAAGGATCAACTGGCGTGGCGAGCCGAAGCAACCACGCCATCATGAGAACGACAGGAACGAACAAAAGTCCGAATAAAAACACGGCCAACCATTGCGTACAGTCAGGGCGAGTAGGTCTGGTCATGGCCACGGCAGAATTTAGCGCAATTCTCTGGTTAGTATAGACTGCAGCGGCATTGTCACGTTGGCAGAGTTCACCCCCAAACTTCGCCCGCTTCGCTTGATGGCGTTGTAGCGTTTCCAATGACTTAGCAGGCTCGGGGCAGAGGCCAGAAATGGCTCACAAGCGCCAACGTGACAATGCCCCTTCAAGGCTTGCGCAGCCGCGCACCCCGCGGCCAGCTTTTTCCCGATGATGGCCGGGGCCGACTTTGACGCCGCTGGACGAGGAGATGTTCAGCATCTTGGCTGCGTCTCCGCGCGAAATGACAGCCGGT
>SHWG01000124.1 GCA_009693905.1 Rhodospirillales bacterium
GCGTTGACGATGCCCATGTCGAGCCCGGCCTTGATGGCATGGTAGAGGAACACCGAGTGCATCGCCTGGCGCACCGGCTCGTTGCCGCGAAACGCGAACGAGACGTTGGAGATGCCGCCCGAAACGTGGGCGAAGGGCAGGCGCTCGCGGATCATCCGGGTCGCTTCGATGAAGGCCTGGGCATAGATGTTGTGTTCTTCGATACCGGTAGCGACCGCGAAGACATTGGGGTCGAAGACGATGTCCTCGGGCGGGAAGTCGACCTTCTCGGTCAAAAGGCCATAGGCGCGCTTGCAGATATCGAATCGGCGTTGGGCGGACTCGGCCTGGCCCTTCTCGTCGAAGGCCATCACCACCACCGCCGCGCCGTAACGGCGGACCTTGCGCGCCTGTTCGAGGAACGGCCCGTCGCCTTCCTTGAGGCTGATGGAATTGACAATCGCTTTTCCCTGCACGCACTTGAGGCCGGCCTCGATCACCGACCATCTCGACGAATCGATCATGATCGGCACCCGCGAGATCGCCGGCTCGGTGGCGATCAGGTTGAGGAACGTGGTCATCGCCTGCTCGGCGTCGAGCATGGCGTCGTCCATGTTGACGTCGATCACCTGGGCGCCGCTCTCGACCTGCTCGCGGGCGATGTCGAGGCCAGCCTCGTAATTGCCCTCGAGGATCAGTTTCTTGAATTTGATCGAGCCGGCGACGTTGGTGCGCTCGCCGACGTTGACAAAACTTGCCGCCGGCGCGGGGGTGGCCCCGCCGTTTGTAGGCGCTTGGTTCTCGGGCGTATCGCTCATGCGGGAAGCTCGAAGGGTTCGAGGCCGGAAAGCCGGAGCCGGCGGGGAATCTCGGGGATCGGGCGCGGCGCCGCGCCGCGCACCGCGTCGGCGATGGCGTGGATGTGCTCGGGCGTGGTGCCGCAGCAACCGCCGAGGATATTGACCAGACCGTCCCGCGCCCAGCCGGCGACCAGCCCGGCGGTCTGTTCCGGGGTTTCGTCGTACTCGCCGAATTCGTTGGGCAGCCCGGCGTTGGGATAGGCGCAGACGTAGGTGTCGGCGACCCGGGCGAGCTCGGCCAGGTGCGGGCGCATCTCGGCCGCGCCCAACGCGCAGTTGAGCCCGACGGTCAGGGGCTTGGCGTGGCGGACCGAATTCCAGAACGCTTCGGGTAGCTGGCCGGACAAAGTCCGGCCCGAGCGATCGGTGATGGTCCCGGAGATCATGATCGGCAGAACCGTGCCGGTCTCCTCGAAGACTTCGTCGATGGCGAAAAGCGCGGCCTTGGCGTTCAAGGTATCGAAGATGGTCTCGACCAGGAGCAGATCGGCGCCGCCCTCGATCAAGGCGCGGGTCGCGGCGCGGTAGGCGGCGCGAAGCTGATCGAAGGTAATGTTGCGCTTGGCGGGGTCGGCGACGTCGGGAGAGATCGAGGCGGTGCGGTTGGTGGGCCCGATGGCGCCGGCGACGAAGCGCGGCTTGTCCGGGGTCTTGGCGGTCCAGGCGTCGGCGGCCTGGCGCGCGATCCGGGCGCCTTCGAAGTTGAGTTCGATGGCGTGTTCTTCCATGCCGTAGTCGGCCTGGCTGATGGTGGTCGAGTTGAAAGTGTTGGTTTCGGCGATGTCGGCGCCGGCGGCGAAATAGGCGTCGTGGATTTCCCCGATCACGTCCGGGCGGCTGAGATTGAGAAGATCGTTGTTGCCCTTGAGATCGCGCGGCCAGTCCTTGAAGCGGGACCCGCGGAAATCGGCTTCTCCGAGTTTGCGCTTCTGGATCATGGTGCCCATCGCCCCGTCGAGAATCAGGATGCGCGTCTTCAGCGCCGCGTGCAGCTTGACCAGGCGGGCGGAGAGATTCGAATCGGTCATGGGGCGGGTTCCTGGGCGGGTGCCTTGGGCGGGCGTACGCCGAGAATATGACAGATGGCGTAAACCAAATCGGCGCGATTGAGAGTATAGAAGTGAAACTCGCGCACGCCGCCCGCGAACAGAAGCCGGCATTGCTCGGCGACGACCGAGGCCGCTATCAGCTTGCGCGTGTCGGCGTCCTTATCCAGGCCCTCGAACAGATCGACGAGCCAGGGCGGCAGCGACGCGCCGCAGGCTTTGGCGAACTCGCGCACCCGGGCGAAATTGGTGACCGGCAGGATGCCGGGCACGATGGGAACGCCGATGCCCTCGGCTCGCGCGCGCTCGACGAAGCGGAAATAGACGTCCGGGTCGAAAAAGAACTGGGTGATGGCGCGGTTGGCGCCGGCATCGATCTTGCGCTTCAAGTTGTCGAGATCGGCCGCCGGGCTTTGGGCCTCGGGATGGGTTTCGGGGAATGCCGCGACGCTGATCTCGAAGTCGGCGACACGCTTCAGGCCCGCGACCAGGTCGGCGGCATACGCGTAGCCGCCGGGGTGCGGGCTATAAACGCCGAGGCCGGGCCCCGAGGCGCCGGGCGGATCGCCGCGAAGTGCCACGATGTGGCGGATGCCATCGTTCCAATAGCGCCGGGCGACGGCGTCGATTTCGGCGCGAGCCGCGCCGACGCAGGTGAGATGCGCGGCCGGTTCGAGCGCGGTCTCGCGCCGGATGCGCGTGACGGTCGCATGGGTGCGCTCGCGGGTCGAGCCGCCGGCGCCGTAAGTCACGGAAACGAAAGCGGGGCGCACCGGGGCGAGACGCTGGACGCATTCCCAGAGGGAAAGTTCGGCCGCGTCGTTCTTGGGCGGGAAGAATTCGAAGGACACGCGCACATCGCCCGCGAGCGGCGCGAGCGCCTCGATCACGGGGCGGAAGGTGGCGGGGGATCGGGAGCGGGACAAGGTGAACCCTTTTTTCAATCGGTTTTGCCGGTGCGCACGGTCCAGCGCGCGAGTGCTGGTTTTGGCTCTCCGGCACGGGGCTTGCGGGCGATCCACAGCGTCACGGTCAGCGGCCGGCCCTGGATATGCGCCACACCGACGGGATTGAGTCCCGCTTTGCGGCACCAGTCCAAAACCTCGCTTTCGGCGAAACCGAGCCGGCGGTGGGCGTGACGGGCGCGGAGTTCCTCGACGACATGGGGCGCGAAGTCGGCGATGGCAAGCCTGCCACCGGGACGAAGGACGCGGGCGGCTTCGGCGACGGCGCGGGCGGGATCGGCGAGGAAATGCAGAACCTGGTGGATGACGGCGACATCGAACGAATCATGGCCGTAGGGCAGTCCATGGATATCCCCGTGACGGACCGAGCCCTGCGCCAAGCCGGCGCGGTCGAGGGTGGCGCGGGCAAGGGTCAGCATGTCGTGGGAAAGATCGATCCCTTCGCAGCGCGACGAAAGCGGCCCGAGCAACTCCAGCACCCGTCCGGTCCCGGTGCCGATGTCGAGGAGTTCGCCCAAGGGCTCGCGGCCGTCCGGCCCCGCCAAAAGCTTGACCAGCGTGCGCTCGACCTCGGCGTCGTCGGCGTGCAAACGCCTGAGCGAGTCCCAGTTCTTGGCGTTGGCGCGGAAATAGGCGGCGGCGGCGCGGGCGCGCGCCTTGCGTACGGCATTCAGGCGCTGACGATCCTCGGCCATCGACCCGGCGCCAGTATCGAGCGCGGCGGCAAGCCAGCCCGCGATCCGGCCGCCTTCGCCTTCGCGGGCGAGGCGATGGAACACCCAGGCCCCTTCGGGCGTGCGCTCGATCAGCCCGGCCTCGGCGAGAAGCCTGAGGTGGCGCGAAATCCGGGGCTGGCTTTGGTTCATGATTTGGGCGATCTCGCCGACCGCCAGGTCGCCTTCGGCGAGCAGGGCCAAGAGCCTGAGCCGGGTCGGCTCGGCGGCGGCCCGGAGGGCAACGAGAATCCCGGGCGCCGGAAGGGGGCCCGGTTTTTCGCCGGTGACGCCACGCGCGGTTGATTTTTTTCTCATAAACATATAAACATATCTTTATGTTATTTCTCATGGATTGCCAAGACCCAATCTAGAGGGCTCGTTCCCGGCGTCGGCTCGCCCAGATTAGATGCTTCATCTTGTGTGCTGTTCGCGGGTTATCAAGGCATGTTGGGTTATCGAGGCCCCGGCCGGAGAGCCGAACGCAATCGTTACAAATTTTTAACCATCGGTCGGCAATATTCCCATCGCGGCGAGCAAAACCGCGCGGGGGATTGGTCCGTGGCAAATGGGCAGAGCGATGCCCATCTCCGTACGGGGTTCGCCCGACCTCCGAGATGAAGCCGAGAAACAGGTTTTAGATGATCGTCCCCTCCATCCGCGCCGTCCGGTTATTTGTCGCCTTGGCCTTGGCCATTACCGTTCCGCTGCTCGCGGGGTGCGCGATGGCGCCGGATCCGAAAAACGCCGATGCGCTCGCCGAGTTCCGCCAGATCAACGACCCGATCGAGCCCGCCAACCGGGCCATTTTCGCCTTTAACCGCGCCATCGATGCGGCCATTTTGAAGCCGCTCGCCAAAATATATCGCGACTATACGCCGAAGGTTTTCCAAGACGCGGTCGGCAACTTCCTCGCCAACCTGCGCGCCCCGGTCGTGCTGGCGAACGACGTGCTGCAGGGCGAGGGCCGTCGGGCGGGCAACACGCTCGCGCGCTTCGTCGTCAACTCCACGCTTGGGCTCGGCGGGATGATCGACGCGGCCGGCGAAATGGGCCTGCCGCGTCACGCGGAAGATTTCGGCCAGACGTTGGCCGTCTGGGGGGTGCCGGAGGGGCCCTATCTGATGCTGCCGCTGTTCGGACCCTCGAACCCCCGCGATCTGGTCGGTCTGGTGGCGGACTTCGTTTCCGACCCCGTCAACTGGTATGCCGCCAACACCGGCCAAGAGTTCATCGCCTATTCCCGCGCCGGGACGACCGGCGTGGACGCGCGCGCGACCCACATGAAGGAACTTGACGATTTGGAGCGCACCTCGCTTGATTATTACGCCGCGATCCGGAGTCTTTATCGCCAGCGCCGGGCGGACGAGATCAGTAACGGCCGGGGCTCCTCCAACACGCCGGCGCCGGGCATTTCCGGCCTGCCGGACCCGGCCGGCGGCGGCCCGGAAATGTCCGCGGCCCTGGCATTCCAACCGATGACCGACTAGGTATATCCCCCATGACGCACATACGTATGTTCGCGGTCGGCCTTGCCGCCGGCCTCGCCCTCCTGATCGCCCTGCCGATCGTTCCCGCTCGCGCCTCCGCCGAGATGGAGAGCGGGGCGAGATCGTTCGTCCAATCGCTCGCCAAGCAGGCGGTCGATTCGCTCGCCGACCATAATATTTCTCGCCCCGATCGGATCGTCCGCTTCCGGCGTCTGTTTACCGACAGCTTCGCGGTCGAGGTCATCGGCCGCTGGGTTCTCGGCCGGCATTGGCGCACCGCGACCGACGCCGAGCAGGCCGAGTATCTCCGCCTGTTCGAGGACCTGATGGTGGTTTCCTACGTCGACCGCTTCGCCGAGTACGCCGGCGAGGCGCTCAAGGTGCACCGCGCGGTGACCGAGAACGAGAGCACCGTCACCATTTTTTCCGAGATCGTTCGCCCCAACGGCGGCCCGCCGGTGCGGGTGGATTGGCGCGTCGGGCGCAACAAGGCCGCGGCCTATAGGATCGTGGACGTGGTGGTCGAGGGAACGTCCATGAGCAACACCATGCGCGCCGACTTCACCTCGGTCATCAACCAGAAGGGCGGACAGATATCGGGCCTGATCGAGACCTTGCGCGAAAAGACCGCCGCGCTCAAGCAGCA
>SHWG01000011.1 GCA_009693905.1 Rhodospirillales bacterium
CGCGAAAACGCCATCAAGGACGTGAGCAGCGCGTACTGGGTCGCGGTGTAGGCCCTGTTGCACAGGCTCGAGAGATAGGCGACGAAGGCCGCCGTGCCCATGCCGGTGGTGACGTTCTCGACCGCGATGGTCAGCGCGAGCATGGCCAGATCGCGCCCGGCCCAGGCCTGGACCACGAAGACGAGGTTCGAGGCCGCCATCAGGATGCCGCACACGAACAGCCCCTTCATCAGGCCGATGCGCGCGAGCAGAATCCCACCCAAAAATCCACCGCCGAGCGTCGCCGCGACGCCGAACACCTTCACCACCTCGGCGATCTCGGTCTTGGTGAAACCGAGGGTCCCGAGAAAGAACGGCAGCTTCATCACCGCCAGCACCTGATCGCCGAACTTGTAGAGCAAGATGAAGGCGAGAATCGCGACCCAGCCCTCGCGCTTGGTGAAATCGGCGAGCGGCGCGACCGCCGCGACGTAAAGGCCGCCCGCGAGAGCCTTCAGCGCGACGGCGCCCTCGGGCAGGCGGCGGGCGATCCACGCCGGCGGCTCGGCGGATATTTTCGGCGGCGCGGCCGGTTCGGGGTTGACCAAGATCGCCACCACGCCCACCCCCACCGCGGCGGCCATGACCATGAAAGCGACTTCCCACGGCACCAGGTCGGCAAGCACAAGGCCGCCCGCCGCGCTCGCCAGTTGCCCGACCCGCCAGCCGAATACCGCGGTCGCGGCGCCGGCGGCATACCTTCGCTCGTCCAGAACCTCGACCCGATAAGCATCGACGACGATGTCCTGGCTCGCCGAGACGAACGCAACCAGGAGCGCGATTGCCGCCAGCGTCCACGGCGCCGCTATCGGATCGGGAATTCCGAGGGCGAGAATCGCGGCGAAGAGCAGAACTTGGGTCGCCAGTACCCAGGCGCGCCGGCGGCCAAGCAGGCCCGAGAGAACCGGGATGCGCACGTGGTCCATCGCCGGAGCCCAAATGAATTTGAGCGAGTAGGGCAGGCTGACGAGCGCGAACAGGCCGATCGCGGTCTTGCTCAGGCCCGCTTCGACCAGGCGCGCGGTCAAGGGCTCGGCCAGCACGCCGAACGGGAGTCCGCTCGAAAAGCCGATAAACAGCAGCGAGAGCACGCGCCGGTCGGCGTAGACCCGCAACGCCTCGGCCCAACCCGGTTTCGGCGTGGCGTCGTTCACGCGCGCCCCTCTTGTCCGGCCCCGAGCAGTTCCTCGGCCGCCGCCAGCGCGGCGGAAACGGGAATCTCGGCGACGCAGGGAAACGAAGCACCCCGCTCCACCTTCCGGGTGCAGTTCCAGAAACAGTGATAGCAGTCGAGCCGGGCAAACAGAAAGCGGGCGTTGGCGGGCGAAAGCGCCTCGGGGTACGGCACGAAGCAGCCGAAATGCCCGCCGCCCACGAACACCACCGTCGGCCGGCCGAGCGCGATGGACAAGTGCGCGGGCCCCGAATCGTTGCTGACGACGAGCCGGGCGCCGGCCATCAGGTCGAGAATGCGGGCAAGCCCGGTTTGCCCGCGCCAATCGACCATGTCGGGCTCGGCGAGCAGCCGGGCAAATGCCGGATCGTCGGCGGGAGCGGTCCGGAAGCCGACGAAAACGCAAACGTTGCCCTTTTCCTTGAGCGCGCGGGCGAGCGCAACATAAGAGGCGGTCGGCCAGCGCCGGCCGGGCTCGTTGGCGCCGGCGTTGAACAGAACATAGGTTCCCTTCTCCAGTGGCCGAGGCAACGCCTCGGCTCGCCATTCGATCCGGGGCGGCGTCGGCGTAATCGCGCGGCCGGCGACAGTGGAAACAAATCGGAAATGACGAACGATTTCATGGTCGGGATAGGCGCCGGTGTCGATGACCCGGTCCGCCAGGCTGAGATAATAGCGATACTCGGCGCGGGTTTTTTCGCTCACGTAAGGAACCGACATCACGACTTCGGATGCGCCCGAGACGTAGGCGAGCGCGTCGGCCATCAGGGCGCGGCGAAAAAACGAATCGACCGCGACGGTTCGCGCGTTCAGGCGGCGCACCATCAGCGACGTCTTGAAGCGATAGAGCGGCCGGCGGGCGAAGCGATGCTCGTCGATGGTGACGACGCGAAAGCCCTGGAACAATCTGGGCGCGATCTCGCGCCAGCTATCGCAGCCGAGCACGGTGATTTCGGACGCGGGCAGGCGGAACGCCTCGGCGTAGTGGTCGAGGGCGGCGCGGAACAGCACCATGTCGCCGATGCCGTCCATGCGCACGACCAGGAGGCCGCGCTTTTCGCCGTCGACGGGAAAATGCCTGGCGATCCAATCGAAAAAGTGGAAAATCCGCCAGCGCCGGCGCATGCCCGAAGGCGCCAGCCGCCAGAAGGGCGAGACGCGGAAGGATTCCGGGGGCAACTCGCGCCCGAGGCCGTCGCCGCTCGCCGTATCGCCGCCCGCCGTCATTGCCGTTCTTGTCCTCGCGCCGCGACATGAATCGAGCGTACCCCGATCCCTCATTCGTCATGCCCTTAGCTGAGCGGGCATCCATCTTGTCCGTGGACCCCCGCTTTCGCGGGGGTAACGGGATAAGGTGGATTATAGGGGCGGCTAAGGCCGTGGACCCCTAAAATGTCAGGCGTTTTCGGCCTTGGCCTCGGCCGCCCGGTCCGCCCGCTTGCGGGCGTTGGGGTCGAGCAGGCGCTTGCGCAGGCGAACATGCTTCGGCGTCACTTCGACCAGCTCGTCGTCGGCGATATAGGTGATGGCGTCCTCAAGCGTCATGCGCCGGGGCGGCGTCAGGCGGATGGCGTCGTCCTTGCCGGCGGCGCGGATGTTGGTGAGCTGTTTGGTCTTGAGCGGATTGACCTCGAGGTCGTTGCCGCGGCTGTGCTCGCCGATGATCATGCCTTCGTAGGTCTTGACCCCGGGCCCGACGAAGAGCGCGCCGCGCCCTTCCAGGTTGTTGAGCGCGTAGGCGACCGTCTCGCCGGTCGCGTTGGCGATCAAAACGCCGTTGCGCCGGCCGGGGATCGGGCCGCGCCAGGGACCGTAGCCGTGGAAAATCCGGCTCATGACTCCGGTGCCGCGGGTTTCGGTCAAAAACTCGCCGTGATAGCCGATCAGCCCGCGCGACGGCGCCAGGAACGAGAGCCGCGTCTTGCCCCCGCCCGAGGGGCGCATCTCGCGCATCTCCGCCTTGCGCACGCTCATCGCCTCGACGACGATGCCGGCGAAGGCTTCGTCGACGTCGATCAGCACCTCTTCCATCGGCTCCAGCTTCTCGCCCTTTTCTTCCCGGAACAATACGCGCGGGCGGCTGATGGACATCTCGTAGCCTTCGCGGCGCATGGTTTCGATCAAGACACCGAGTTGCAGTTCGCCGCGCCCGGCGACCTCGAAGGCTTCCGCGGTTTCGGTTTCGCGCACGTGGATAGCGACGTTGCCTTCGGCCTCGCGCCACAGCCGCTCGCGGATCTGGCGCGAGGTGACCTTGGTTCCTTCCTGCCCGGCGTAGGGCGAATCGTTGATCGAAAACGTCATGGCCAGCGTCGGCGGATCGATCGGATCGGCCTGGATCGGGGTTTCGACCTCGAGCGCCGAGATCGTGTCGGCGACGGTGGCGGTGGCAAACCCGGCGAGCGCGATGATATCGCCGGCATGGGCCACGTCGGCCGCCTGACGCTGGAGCCCGCGAAAGAGCAGAAGCTTGGTCAGCCGCGCCCGTTCAATCTCGCGCCCGTCGCGGGCGAGCGCCTTCACGGTCGTGCCCGCGTTGACCGAGCCGGATTGGATCCGCCCGGTTAGCACGCGGCCGAGGAACGAGTCGTATTCGAGGGTGGTGACGAGCATCGAAAACGGCGCGGCCGGATCCACCGTGGGTTCGGGAACGTGGGCGATGATGCGCTCGAACAGAGGCGCGAGATTTTCGCCTTTGGTGTCGGCGTCCGTGCTTGCCCAACCGTCGCGTCCGACCGCGTAAAGCACCGGAAAATCGAGTTGTTCCGGACTCGCATCGAGGGCCACGAACATGTCGAAAATCTCGTTCAGCACTTCGTCGGAGCGGGCGTCGGAACGGTCGACCTTGTTGATGAGGACGATCGGGCGAAGTCCGAATTTCAATGCCTTGGCGTTGACGAACTTGGTCTGCGGCATCGGCCCCTCGGCGGCGTCGACCAGAAGCAGCACGCCGTCGACCATGCTGAGAATCCGCTCGACCTCGCCGCCGAAGTCGGCGTGGCCGGGGGTATCGACGATGTTGATGCGGAAGTCGTTCCAGACGACCGAGGTGCATTTGGCGAGGATGGTGATGCCGCGCTCGCGTTCCAGATCGGTGCTGTCCATGGCGCGCTCGGCGACCTTCTGGTGGGCGTGGAACGCGCCGCTCTGGCGCAACATCGCGTCCACCAGCGTCGTCTTGCCGTGGTCGACGTGGGCGATGATGGCGATGTTGCGGATTTTCATGGCTCTAGATCGCGCCTAAGCGGTCGGCGATGAGGCTCTTGAGCGGCGCCTCGGGCCGCGCCCCGACGTGGCCGATGACCTCGGCCGCGGCGATCGCGCCGGCGCGGGCGGCGCGGGCCAGGTCGAAGTCGTGGGTGAACCCGTAAAGGAATCCGGCGGCGAAGGCGTCGCCCGCGCCGGTGGTGTCCACCACCCGGCCGACCGGCTGGGCGTCGATCACGTGAACCTCGTCGCCGGCGACGACGACCGCGCCCTTGGCGCTGCGGGTCAGCGCCGCGACCCGGCAATGGCCGCGCACTTTTTGCAGCGCCTCGTCGAAGGTCGCGACCTGGTAGAGGGATTTGATTTCTTCCTCGTTGGCGAACAGAAGATCGACGTGGCGCTCGACCAGCGCGCGGAATTCGGCGCGGTGGCGCTCGACGCAGAACGGATCCGAAAGCGAGAGGGCGACCAGGCGGCCGGCGGCGTTCGCGGCTCGGGCCGCCTTGCGGAACGCTTCCTTGGCGGCGGGCGGGTCCCAGAGATAGCCCTCGAGATAGGTGATCTTGGAATCCGCGATCAATTTCAACTCGATGTCCTCGGGCCCAAGGTCCACCGAGACGCCGAGATAGGTCTGCATGGTGCGCTGCGCGTCCGGGGTGACGAAGATGAGACAGCGCGCGGTCGGCGCGCCCAGGGGCGCGGGCGCGGTATCGAACGCGACGCCGAGGGCGCGGATATCGTGGGCGAAGACTTGGCCCAACTGATCGTCGCGCACCTTGCCGATGAAGGCGCACGCCGCTCCGATCGAGGCGAGTGCGGCGATGGTGTTGGCCGCCGATCCGCCGGAGCATTCCCGGGCCGGGCCCATGGCGGCGTAAAGCTGTTCGGCGCGGGCGGCGTCGATCAAGGTCATGGCGCCCTTGGTTAAGCCGTGCTCCGTGAGGAACGAATCGTCGGCGCGAACGAGCACATCCACGATCGCGTTGCCGATTCCGACGACATCGTAACGGGAATCGGCGGCATGGGTGGGGGCGCGGGGGCGGAGCGACATCGGCGGGTCGGGTTCCGGGGGATGTGAAAGGGCGCGGGAGTATAGTCACGCGCGCAGCGTCCTCAAGGCCGAAATGGTCTATATTCGCGCCTCTTTCTGGCTTCACCCTTCGACAGGCTCAGGGTGAGGTTAAAATCAAAAACCCTCATGCCGGGCTTGTCGAAGCATGAGGGTAAATTGATCCATAGCCCTCTTATCGGGAAACCGCCATGCTCTCCGCCTACTTCGCCGCCACCCTGCAACTCTTCGACCCCGGCGTGCGCGCCGCCCTCTGGCGCGCGTTTTTCATAGCCCTCGCGGTGACGGCGGCGCTGTGGACGGGCGCGAGCCTCGCCATCCCCTGGCTCGCGCTTTCCGGAATTCCGTGGCTCGATACGCTCGCCCAATTCCTCGGCTTCGCGGGCGTGTTCGTGGCGAGTTGGATTCTGTTCCCCGGCTTGGTCAGCGCCGGCGTCGCTTTTTTCCTCGAAGACGTCGCCGCCGCCGTCGAGCGCCGGCACTACCCGGGGCTTGCGCCCGCCCGGGCACAAAGCACGGGCGAAATGGCGTGGACCGCGGCCCGGTTTCTCGCGCTCGTTGTCCTGGTCAATCTGGCCCTGTTGCCGTTTTTGTTCGTGCCCCCGGTTTTCCCTTTTGTCTTCTATCCGGCGAACGGATATCTTCTCGGGCGTGAGTATTTCGATCTGGTGGCGGCACGCCGCGCGGCGCCCGGACTCGCCCGCGCGCTCGGGCGCCGCAACCGATTGAGTCTCTGGGCGGCGGGAACGCTTGCCGCGTTGATGTTGACGGTTCCGTTTCTCAACCTGGTCGCGCCGGTGATCGCGACCGCCGCCATGGTGCATCTGTTTCAAGCCTGGCGGGGCGAAACGGAGCAAACAAGGGAGAGCCAGTAGATGTTTCGGCGCGACAACGACGGTAAGTCTCAAGAGCCCAAGCCCGGCGAAGCGCCGGACGGGCAAACGCCGCCGCTCAAACCCTTTTCCCGCAGAGGCAGCCATGCCCCGGCGCGACCTGGGCCCGGAACGGCGGGCCCGGAAGCCGCCCGCCGCCCCGCCCAGCCGATCTCGCCCCGGCGGGCCGATTCGGGACGGCTCGATGCCTCCGACGCGCGCCGGCTCGTGGTCGGGCGCGAGATTTGTCTCAGCGGCGAGATCACGTCGTGCGACCGGCTGGTGGTCGAAGGCCGGGTCGAGGCGAACCTGATCTGCGCGCGCGTGCTCGAGATCGCCCAGGGCGGCGTCTTCCGCGGCCGCGCCGAGGTCAAGGAAGCCGACATCGCAGGCCAGTTCGAGGGCGATCTCACCGCGACCGATCGCCTCATGATCCGGAGCGGCGGGAAAGTTTCGGGCTCGGTCCGCTACGGCCGCGTCGTCATCGAATCGGGCGGCGAGATCGGCGGCGACATGCAAACGTTGTCCGCCGACGCGCCGAGCGCCCTGCCGCCGCCGTCGCCTGCCTCTACCTCTAAATGAAGCGGCCGATTTTTTCGTATCCGGCGGCCGCCGGCGTCGTTCTGATGGTGGCGGCGTGCGCCGAGATGCCGTCCGCCAACCATGCTCCGTCCTCCGTCCCTCGTGTTCCGGCTCCAGGCCTTGCCGCCCCTGCCGACGCTCGGGCCCTGGTCGGGCGCGACGCGCGCGCGGTGGCCGATCTGCTGGGCGAGCCGCAACTCAAACGCCGCGACCCGCCCGCCGAGCTTTGGCAGTACCGGGCGGGGCCGTGCATACTCGATCTTTTCCTCTACGCTGACGCGGCGGGAAGCGCCGCGCGGGTCGCCCACGTCGAGATGCGCGCGGACCGACCCGAGACGACCCGCGCCGAGTGCCTGCGCGCGGTCATTTCCGGGCGCGGCTAGTGTCGCGACTCGGAAGTTCGCATCATTATCGGGGCCGGTGGTCGGCGAACTTCCGAGTCGGGTCGACACTAGCAAATTATTGAATCTAGCGTGGCTTTGGGTTTGAAGTTCCCGAACGAGACTGCCCCGGATAATAGCGGGAACTTCAAACCCGCCACGCTAGAGGTTTTTCGTTTTCCCGTCGGTCTTTTCCAGAAACCGGCAGACGTCGCGCACCACGCAACGCCCGCATTCGGGCGCGCGCGCCTTGCACACATAGCGCCCGTGCAGGATCAACCAATGATGCGCGTGGCGGAGATACCGGGGCGGCGTCGCCGCGAGCAGCTTGTCCTCGACTTCGCGCGGGGTGCGGCCCGGGGCCAACCCGGTGCGATTACCGATGCGAAAGACATGGGTATCGACCGCGATCGTCGGTTCGCCGAAAGCGATGTTGAGCACGACGTTCGCGGTCTTGCGCCCGACGCCGGGCAAGCGCTCGAGCGCTTCGCGGTCGCTGGGCACCCGGCCGCCATGCTCGGCCGCGAGGATTTTTGAAAGCGCGATGATGTTTTTCGCCTTGGTGTTGAACAGGCCGATGGTCTTGACGTGCGCTTTCAGGCGCGTCTCGCCCAAGGCCAGCATTTTTTCGGGATTGTCCGCGATCTTGAACAGCGCGCGAGTCGCCTTGTTGACGCCGGCATCGGTCGCCTGGGCCGAGAGCACCACCGCGACCAGGAGCGTATAGGGATTGGTGTGCTCGAGTTCGCCCTTGGGGCGCGGATTAGCGGCCTTGAGGCGGGCGTAGAACGCCTCGATGTCCGCGGATTTCATGGGGGAAATTTTCATGGTACGGTCAATCGTCGCATATCCCGGGCGCGCCTTGAAACTGATATAACCGCCGCTGTGCCTAAGCTTTCGGACCCGCCGCCCGCGCCCTTGTTCGCCGCCATCCTGCGGCCGAACCGGAGCGCGAGCGTCAGGGCGATCAACCTCGTGATCGCGCTCTTGGCCGGGGTGTTCTTTCTCACCGGCATCGGGTTCATGTTGATCGGCGCCTGGCCGATCATGGGTTTCCTCGGCCTCGAAATCGTACTCCTGTACCTGGCGCTGCGTTGGAACCTGCTCGCCGCCGGCCGGCAGGAAACGATTACGCTGACGCCCGCCGCATTCACCGTCGAGCGCATCGACCCGTGGGGGAACCGGACGGCGGAAAGCCTCGATCCCGCCTGGGCGCGGGTCACGCTCGACGAGCGGCGGGGAAGGCTCGAAATCCGCAGCCACGGCCGGAGCATCGTCGTCGGCCGGTTCCTGGCGCCCGAGGAATTGGCGGAATTCGCCGAGACGCTGCGGAGCGCGCTCGCCAAATCCCGGGGCGCCGTATTTTAGGACCGCAAGATCCGGGTCGCCGGCGCCGCCCGATCCCGTTTAGATACCCTCCGGATTCGAGGGTGTGTCATGTTCGGTCGGAGCTTTCGGCGGCGGATTTCCCGGTTTATGGTGGCGATGTTCGATACGTTGCTCGAATGGCAAAACCGCGGCGAACAGCGCCGCCGGTTGCGATCCTGTGGCGAGCGGACGCTCAAGGATTTGGGTTTGAGTCGCTGCGACGTGGAGGCGGAAGGATGTAAACCCTTCTGGCGGGCATGACGGCGAACGGACAGCTTAGGGATTACGCGCGGATCGAGCGCGCCATCCGCTTTCTCGAGGCAGCCGCGGACGAAAAGCCTTCGCTCGCCGCCGTCGCCGCCGAGATCGGCCTTTCGCCTTTCCATTTTCATCGCCTTTTTTCGCGCTTTGCGGGGGTGTCGCCGAAGCGGTTTCTCGCCTATCTCTCGCTCGCGCACGCGCGCGCCACGCTCGGCTCCTCGGAAAGCGTGTTGGCGGCGGCGCTCGATTCGGGACTCTCGGGCCCGTCCCGGCTGCACGATCTTTTCGTCACCTTCGAGGCGATGACGCCGGGGGAATATCGCCGGCTCGGCGCCGGTCTCGAAATCCGCCATGGTTTTCATCCAACCCCGTTCGGTCGGGCGCTGCTCTTGACGTCGCCGCGCGGCCTCGTCGGACTTTCCTTCGTCACCGAACGGGGCGACGATTTCGCATTGCGCGAACAGGCCGGGCGCTGGCCGATGGCCCGACTGATCGCGGATTCGCGCGCGACCGGGGACCTCGCCCGGCGAATCTTCGCCCGCGTCGCATCAAATGATACGCCGCTTCCGGCGCTGGTTCCGGGAACCAATTTTCAGATCAAGGTCTGGGAGGCGTTGCTGCGAACGCCCGAGGGCGCGCTGGTGTCCTACAACCAACTGGGCGCGGCCATCGGCCTCGGCAACGCGCCGCGCGCGATCGGCAACGCGCTCGCGGCCAATCCGCTCGCCTATCTGATTCCCTGCCACCGGGTCATCCGGCAAACCGGCGCGCTCAACGATTATCGCTGGGGCGTCGAGCGCAAGCGCGCGATCATCGCCTGGGAAGCGGCGCGCGGTCCCGCCGATAGGCGGGCATAAATATAGAATCACTTACGCCGTGAAGCCGAGCACGTCGCGCATGGAATAAAGCCCGGGGGCGCGGCCCTTGGTCCAGAGCGCGGCGCGCACCGCCCCGGCCGCGAACACCACGCGCGAGGAGGCGCGGTGGCCGATCTCGATCCGCTCGCCTTCGCCCGCGAAAACGACGGTGTGGTCGCCGATCACGTCGCCGCCGCGCATGACCGCGAACCCGATGTCGCCCGGCTTGCGCGCCCCGGTCACGCCGTCGCGCGCGCCAGCACTTTTCAGGGCGAGCGAAACCTGGCGCCCCTCGGCGACCGCCGCGCCGAGCGCAAGCGCGGTCCCCGAAGGCGCATCGACCTTGCCCCGGTGGTGCATCTCGAGAATTTCGATGTCGTAGTCATCCCTGAGGATGCGCGCGGCCTCGCGCGCGAGCCCCAAGATCACGTTGACCCCGACCGAGAAGTTGGCGGCGCGGACGATGACGGTTTTTTTCGCTGCCTCCTGCAATGCCCGCTCGTGTTCGGGCCCGAGGCCGGTGGTGCCGATGACCAGGGCATGACCGGTCTCGGCGGCCAGGCGGGCGTGAGCGAACGCGGCCGCCGGCGTCGTGAAATCGATCACCGCGTCGGACGCGCGAAAGACCGCGGCGGTATCCGCGACCACCCGCGCCCCGCACGCGGGCAGCCCGGCGAGCGAGGCGATATCCTGGCCGAGCGCGGACGAGTTTTCCGCCTCGGAGCCGGCGGCGATGACGCAGCCTTCCGTTCCGGCGACGGCGACGGCGACCATGCGCCCCATGCGGCCGGCGCATCCGGTGATTCCGATTTTCATGGTCACGGTTTTCAGCCCTCGGTAGTTCGCCCCCCTCACCCTTCCCTCTCCCCCCCGCGATTCGCGGGGGGAGAGGGTTGCGGAGGGTTGGCTAAGGCGAAGCCTTAGCCTTACCCGGAGCTGGGTGAGGGGGGCGTTAATACGATCTGCCCTCGTTGCCGGGCGAGAATAGGGGGTGAATGGGGCATAAGGGAAGGCCGTCCGGGGTCGCTGACAGGCCGCGCGTTTTGGCGGATGATCGCGCCATGGCCAACCCGAAGCACCTCGAACTCGCCCGCCAAGGTAAGGACGCCTGGAACAAGTGGCGGAAGGAGAATCCCGACGAAGCGGTAGATTTTTCTGGCACCTACTTCGCGTTGCCGGAAGACAAGGAAATTTCGTTCGCGGGATTTGAGTTCGGAAATAAGACGAGTTTTGTCGGCGCGATATTTGGAAACGGAGCAAGCTTCATCGACGCGGCATTTGGTGACGGTGCCGACTTCACGGGTGCGGCATTTGAGCGCTCTGTTTTTTCAATAATGCTTCATTGGGGAATAACACGTCTTTCGATTGCGCGTCGTTTAGAAGATTGGCTAAATTCGACGCTGCAACTTTCGGAAAATATGCGACCTTTAACGGAACGATGTTTTGCACTCAAGCTATCTTCAGAAGTACAAGATTCGGAAATGCTGCTTTCTTCGGTGGCCTGAGTTGGGATGAAGTATCTACGCGACTACGACACCTCGACAGTAGTTTTTCTGAGGATATAAAAATTAGATTGGCCTCTATTCGGGGTGATGCAGGTTCCGGCGCATCTTATTTGCACTTTCTTCGTATTGACTTCACTGGCGCCGAGTTCTTGGGAAGCGTTTCTTTCAGCCGGCGCATGATTAGAGAGCGGGCGATCTTCGCCCACGTTCGCTTCTCCCAACCGCCTGATTTCTGGGCGGTCGAAAATCATGAACACCTCGATCTTACTGGCGCGCGTTTCGGTTTTCGGGGGCGTGGTATCTCTAATTGGACGACGGACACGAAAGTTGCCGACAACCTCCGCCGCCTGCGCGGCATCGCCAAGAAAATCCACGCCACCGACGCCGAGCGCGATCTGTTTATTCTGGAGCGGATGGCCGAGCGCGGTGTGTTGTGGAAAAGTTGGTGGGACCGTCGGACATCAGAGCCGTTCGGCTGGTGGCGGCCGTTGGCAGCGACGGTTTTGATGTTCTTCTACTGGGCGCTCTCCAACTGTGGGCGGAGCGTCGCGTTGCCGGTTCTCTGGTTCATCGCGGCGAACACCGGCGCGTATTATGTCTATTCGCGTATCGCCGACACGCCGGTCGACGAGGCGCTGCGGAATTTGACCTTCGCCAACATGCTGCCCTTCGGCACGCTGGCGAAGCCGTTGTCGGAGCATGCGGCGGCGGAACTGTTTTATGGCGGCGTTCTTCCGCCCGCCGTCGGGCTGGCGGCCATCGGCCAGGGCGTCGTCAACGCGCTGTTGGTGTTCCTGCTCGCGCTCGCGCTGCGCAATCACTTCAAGGTGAAGTGAGGGAAACGAAGGGTGGTCGGCGAATTCGCCCCGCCCTCACCCTCCCAGCCCTGACGGGCTGGGCCCCCCTCTCCCGCTCACGCGGGAGAGGGCTTCCGTCGCCTAATCCTTGAGATCGTTCCACAGTTCCTTGACCTTGCCTAGGAAGCTCGCCGATTGCGGGCTCATGCGCTCGGCGTTGCCTTCACGGGCGAATTCCTCGAGCAGTTCCTTCTGGCGCGCGGTCAGGTTCTGGGGCGTCTCGACGAAGGCCTGGACGAACATGTCGCCGCGCGCGCCCGAGCGCAGCACGCTCATCCCCTTGCCCTTCAAGCGGAACTGCTGGCCCGAGGAGGCGCCCGCGGGCACCGCGACCCGCGCCCGCGCGCCGTCGATGGTCGGCACCTCGATCGTGCCGCCGAGCGCCGCCAGGGCCATCGGGATCGGCACCCGGCAATAGACGTTGGCGCCGTCGCGCTGAAAAATCGCGTGCGACGCGATCGAGAGGAAAATATAGAGATCGCCCGCCGGCCCGCCGCGCATGCCGGCCTCGCCCTCGCCCGCCAGACGTATGCGCGTGCCATCCTCGACGCCTGAGGGGATGGAGACGTTGAGCGTCTTTTCCCGCTGCACCCGGCCCGCGCCGCCGCAGGTCTTGCACGGATCGCGCACCACTTGGCCCGCGCCCTGGCAGGCGGGACACGTCCGCTCGATGGTGAAAAATCCCGACTGGGAACGCACCCGCCCGCGCCCGCCACAGGTGTCGCACGCGACCGGAGCGGCGGCGTTCGCGGCGCCGGTGCCGCGGCAAGGTTCGCAGCCGACCGAAGTCGCCACCCGGATCGTGCTCTTGCGGCCGCGGTGCGCGTCCTCGAGCGGAATTTCCATGTTGTAGCTGAGATCGGCGCCGCGCAGGCCGCCGCCGCCGGGCCCCCGCGCGCGTTCCGCGCCCATGATGTCGCCGAACATCTCGTTGAGATTGTCGAAGATGTTGGCGAAGCCGTGGGGGAATCCGTGGGCGGCGCCGGCGGCGCCGGGATTAACACCGGGGCTGCCGTGCTCGAAGGCGGCGTGACCGAAGCGGTCGTAGGCCGCGCGCTTCTGCTCGTCCTTGAGGACGTCGTAGGCTTCGTTGAGTTCCTTGAAGCGATGATCGGCCTTCTTGTCGCCCGGATTGCGGTCCGGGTGATGCTTCATGGCGAGCGTGCGGTAGGATTTCTTGATGTCCTCGGGCGTCGCCTTGCGCTGGACGCCGAGGGTTTCGTAATAATCCTTCTTGCCGGCCATGAAGGGTCAGGCTCCCGAAGATTACGCGCGAGATCGCCCTTGGCCGGCGGCGCTCAGTTCTTTTTCTTTTTGTCGGGGTCCACTTCCTCGAAATCGGCGTCCACGACCTTGGATTCGCCGCCGGTCGCGCCCGCCGCGCCCTCGCCGCCAGGAGCGCCCGCCGGACCTTGCGGCCCGCCCGGCGCGGCTTGGGTCTTGGCGGTCTCGGCCTGGCTCGCTTTATACATCGCCTCGCCGAGCTTCATGGTCGCCTGCGCCAGCGTGTCGGACTTGGCTTTGATCGCGGCCGCATCCTCGCCGTCGAGGACCGCCTTCAGGTCCTTGATCGCGGTCTCGATCGCCGCGCGTTCGGTCTCGCCGACCTTGTCGCCGAATTCCTTCAGGTTCTTCTCGGACGAATGGATCAGGGCGTCGGCCTGGTTGCGCGCCTCGACCTTCTCGCGGCGCTTTTTGTCCTCGGCGGCGTTCTTTTCCGCGTCCTTGACCATCCGTTCGATGTCGTCCTCGGAAAGGCCGCCCGAGGGCTGGATCCGGATCTGCTGCTCCTTGTTGGTCGCCTTGTCCTTGGCCGAGACGCTGACGATGCCGTTGGCGTCGATGTCGAAGGTGACCTCGACCTGGGGCATGCCGCGCGGCGCGGGCGGGATTCCGACCAGATCGAACTGGCCGAGAATCTTGTTGTCGGCGGCCATTTCGCGTTCGCCCTGGAAGACGCGGATGGTGACCGCGGTCTGGCTGTCCTCGGCGGTGGAGAAGACCTGGCTCTTGCGCGTCGGAATGGTGGTGTTGCGGTCGATCAGGCGGGTGAACACCCCGCCCAGGGTCTCGATGCCGAGCGAAAGCGGCGTGACGTCGAGCAACAGAACGTCCTTGACCTCACCCTTCAAGACGCCGCCCTGGATCGCGGCGCCGACCGCGACCACCTCGTCGGGATTGACGCCCTTGTGCGGCTCGCGCTTGAAGAACTCCTTCACCGTCTCGATCACCTTGGGCATACGGGTCATGCCGCCGACCAGGATCACTTCGTCAATCTGACTGGCGTCGAGGCCGGCGTCCTTGAGCGCCTGCTTGCAGGGATCGACCGTGCGCTGGATCAATTCGTCGACCAGGGATTCGAGCTTCGCCCGGGTCAGCTTGACGGTGAGATGCTTGGGCCCGGTCTGGTCGGCGGTGATGAAGGGAAGATTGACTTCGGTCTGCACCGAACTCGAAAGCTCGATCTTCGCCTTCTCCGCCGCTTCTTTCAGGCGCTGCAACGCAAGCTTGTCGCGGCGCAGGTCGATGCCGCTCTCCTTCTTGAACTCGTCGGCGAGAAAATCCACGATCCGGGCGTCGAAGTCCTCGCCGCCGAGGAAGGTATTGCCGTTGGTCGATTTGACCTCGAACACGCCGTCGCCGATTTCGAGCACCGAGACGTCGAAGGTGCCGCCGCCCAGGTCGTAAACGGCGATGGTGCCGGAGCCCTTCTTTTCCAGGCCGTAAGCGAGCGCGGCCGCAGTCGGCTCGTTGATGATGCGCAGCACCTCGAGGCCGGCGATCTTGCCCGCGTCCTTGGTCGCCTGGCGCTGGGAGTCGTTGAAATAGGCGGGCACGGTGATGACCGCCTGGGTCACGGTCTCGCCGAGGTAGCGCTCGGCGGTTTCCTTCATCTTCTGGAGGATGAAGGCGCTGATCTGGGAGGGGGAATATTTCTTGTCCTCGATCTCGACCCAGGCGTCGCCGTTGTCGCCGCGCACGATCTTGTAGGAAACCAGGTTCATGTCCTTCTGCGAGATCGGATCGTCGAAGCGCCGCCCGATCAGGCGCTTGATCGCGAACAACGTCCGGGCCGGGTTGGTCACCGCCTGGCGCTTGGCCGGCTGGCCGACCAGACGCTCGCCCGAATCGGTGAAGGCGACCATCGAGGGCGTGGTCCGCGCCCCCTCGGCGTTCTCGATCACCTTGGGGGTCTTGCCCTCCATGATCGCGATGCAGGAGTTGGTGGTGCCGAGGTCGATGCCGATGACTTTGCTCATGGTCCGCTGGTCCTTTGTAGCCCTGGGTCGCCGTTCCCGTTCGTCGCCGCGCCCGAACGATTGTCCGGGGTTTTATATAGGCGGGGGGCAAAGCCCCCGCAACCGGCAGAGGTGTCCAAAAAAGGAGCCGCGACCGGGCTCCAGGCCCGGAAACGGCCCCATGGTTAACGGCCCAAGGGGGTTATTCGGTGGCGAAAACCTTGGCCTGGCCGGAGGCGGCGCGCCGCCCGATTTTGTAAACCACGAACGGACCCTCCTTCTGGCCGATCATGCCGGGCGAGCCCTGGGGCATGCCCGGCAGCGCGATGCCGCGAATGTCGGGTTTTTCGGCGAGCAGCTTACGCACCGCCGCGACCGGCACGTGACCCTCGACCACGTAATTTACGATCGTCATGGTGTGGCACGACGCGAGCTTGTCGGGAACGCCGGACATGCGCCGGAGCGCATCGAGCGCGGTCGTTTCCTTGACCCGGACCCGGAATCCCTCGCCCTCGAGGTATTTCGCGTAGTCGCCGCAGCAGCCGCAATCGGGGTTCTTGTAGAGAACGGCGTCATCGGCGGTTGCCGCGCCGGGCGCGAACACGAAGGCGAGAGCGAACAGGGCGGCGCGGATCGGAAGGCGCATGGCGTTTCTCCTGTGGGCGTGGCACGACAGAAGTCGTGCGAAGCAATATCTTTTATAGTTTCTATAACTGCTCGTCGAGCTTGGTACCGGTTCCGCCCGCGGGCCGGTCGTAGGCGCCGGGCTTTTTTTCGCCCCCATCGGCCGGAACAGGAGTTTGATTTTGCGCCGGCTGAGGACCGCCCTTGGCGATCGCGACCTTGGCCGCGCGCAGCGACCGGTTGTGCATGACGTAACCGGCTTCCAGTTCCTGCACCACCGTGCCGGAGACCTTTTCCTTGTCTTCGATCTCGAACATGGCTTCGTGGAGATAGGGATCGAAGCGCTTGCCGAGCGTGTCTATGCGCTTGACGCCGAAATTCTCGAACACGGCGAGCAGCGCGCGCAGGGTCATCTCGACTCCAACAGCAAGCGTTTCGAGCGCCGGGTCTTTGGCGCGCGCCTCGGGCGCGATCAGGCTGAGCGCGCGCCGAAGATTGTCCGCGACCGGCACGATCTCGCGGGCGAAGTCGGCGGCGGCGTAGCGGATCGCCTCGGTCTTCTCCGCCTCGACGCGGCGGCGCGTGTTTTCGGCCTCGGCCAGAGCGCGCAACGCCATGTCCTTGGTCGCCGCCAGCTCGGCTTCGAGCTGGGTCTCGCGTGGGCTCTTGGCCGCGACCTCGGCCGGGATCGCGTCGGCGGGAGCCTCGGGCGGGACGGGCGCATCGGAAACGGCGGGCGGGGCGGAATCGGCGGTCATGTCCGGGGGCGTTTCGGTTGAGAACTGAAAGTCAGCCGAGCAGCCGCCCGACCAGTTTCGCGGTGTAATCGACCATCGGGATGATGCGGGCGTAGTTGATGCGCGTCGGCCCGATCACGCCGATCGCTCCCACCACCCTTTCGTGGCCGTCGCGGTAGGGCCCGACGATCATCGAGCAGCCGGACGTGCCGAACAAAGGGTTATCGGAACCGATGAAAATCTGGACTCCTTCGGCCCGATCCGCAAGGGAAAGCAGCTTGAGCAGCGTTTCCTTCGTCTCTAGGGCCTCGAACAACGCGCGGATCGCCTCGAGATCGCCGATCGCCTGCACATCGCCCAAGAGGTTGGCTTGGCCGCGCACGATCAGGGTGCCGCCGGACTCGCCGCCGGCCCAGGTCGCGAGGCCGCGCTCGACCACGCTTCGGGTCAATTCGTCGATCTGAACCCGGTGGTTTTCGAGATCGGACATGATCCCGTCGTAGGCCTCGGCGATGGTGCGCCCCACCAGCCGGGCGCTGAGATAGTTGGTCGCCTGCACCAGCGAAGAGGCGGGCAGGCCGGGCGGAGTTTCGATGACCCGGTTCTCGACCAGGCCGTTTTCGGTCACCAGCACGACCAGCGCGCGGCCGGGATTGAGGCTGATGAACTCGATGTGGCGGAGCGGCGATTCGACCTTGGGCGCGAGCACCACCCCGGCGCACTTGGACAGGCCCGAGAGCGCCGTCGTCGCCCGCTCCAAGAGGCCCTCGGTGCTGCCGCCGCCGGCGGCCATGCGTCCGTCGAGCGCGCGGCGTTCGTCCTCGGTCAGGTTGCCGATCTCCAACAGTCCGTCCACGAACAGGCGCATCCCGGCATCGGTCGGAAGCCGGCCGGCCGAGGTATGGGGGGCAAACAGCAGGCCCATCTCTTCCAGGTCCGCCATCACGTTGCGAATCGTCGCGGGCGAGAGCCCGCGCTCAGTGGAGAAGCCGCCGCCGGCGGCGGGCGAGAGCGCGAGGCCGAGGCGGCGCGAGAGCGTGCGCGAGCCGATCGGCTCGCCGCTTTCGAGGTAGCCCTCGACGATGCGGCGAAACACCTCGCGGGAGCGGTCGTTGAGTTCGGTGATCATGGCAATACGGCGTAAATCCTCGGAAAAATGTAGTCAGGCGGCGGGGCATCGTCAACCAACGCCGGCTTTGACGGACCGAGCCCGGGCCGCTAGTTTGCGCCCTAATCTTGATCCGTGCCAGGAACGCCCGCCATGCGCCCGTCCGGCCGCGCCGCCGACCAGCTCCGCGACATCCGTCTCGAACCCGACGTGAGCAAGCACGCTGAGGGCTCCTGTCTCGCCCGCTTCGGCGATACCCATGTGCTTTGCACCGCGTCCGTCGAGGACAAGGTGCCGGGCTGGATGCGCGGCTCGGGCCGGGGCTGGATCACCGCCGAATACGGCATGCTTCCGCGCTCGACCGGAACGCGCACCGAACGCGAGGCGACCCGAGGCCGCCAGTCGGGCCGCACCCAGGAAATCCAGCGGCTGATCGGGCGCAGTTTGCGCGCGGTGACGGACCTGACCCAGCTCGGCGAAATTCAAGTGCGGATCGACTGCGACGTGATCCAGGCCGACGGCGGCACCCGCACCGCCGCCATCACCGGTTCTTTCGTCGCGCTGCACCGCGCCTTCGCCCGCCTGCAAAAGCTCGGGCTGATCAAGGCGATCCCGTTCGTCGATCAGGTCGCCGGGGTTTCCTGCGGCATCCATCGGGACAACGCCGTGCTCGATCTCGATTACGCCGAAGACAGCACCGCCGAGGCCGACGCCAACTTCGTCTTCACCGGCCGGGGCGGCATCGTCGAGATCCAGGGCACCGCCGAGGCCGCGCCCTTCACCGAGGCGCAATTCGGCGATCTGATGCGCCTCGCCCGCAAGGGCGTCGGCGAGCTGCTCGCGCACCAGCGCCGGGTTCTCGGAATCTGACCCGTCCGTGTTTCCAGCAAATGATTTCCAAACAATTCGGAAACACGGCCCGAGCAAGGCGAGGGCGGCGCGCATGCGCCGTATAAACTAAAAACATGACTCGGCGTTTCGCCGGCGGATCCCTCGTCATCGCCACCCACAATCCGGGCAAGGCGCGCGAAATCGCCGAACTGCTGGCGCTCTTTGCCGCCGAAGTGACGACGGCGGGAGCGCTCGGGCTCGACGAGCCCGAGGAAACCGGTGCGACGTTCGCGGAAAACGCCCGCATCAAGGCGCTCGCGGCGGCGAAGGACTCGGGCCTCCCCGCCCTCGCCGACGACTCAGGATTGGAAGTTCGGGCGCTCGGCGGCCGGCCGGGGGTGCGCTCGGCGCGCCTCGCCGGCCCGGCCAAGGACTTCGCGCTCGCCATGCGCCAGATCGAAGACAAATTGAAAGGATCATTGGACCGGAGCGCGAATTTTATTTGCGCGCTCGCGCTCGCCTGGCCCGACGGCTATTGCGAGACGTTCGAAGGCCGGGTGGACGGAGTCCTGGTCTGGCCGCCGCGCGGAACCCGCGGCTTCGGCTACGATCCGGTCTTCGTCGCCCACGGGCACGCGCTCACTTTCGGCGAGATGGCGCCGGAAGACAAACACGCCCTCAGCCACCGCGCCTGCGCGTTTCGGAAACTCGTCGCCGCCTGCTTCGAGCCCGCGTTATGAGCGCGGGCGGGTTCGGCGTTTACGTCCATTGGCCCTATTGCCTCGCCAAGTGTCCCTACTGCGATTTCAACAGCCACGTCGCCGAGGCGGTGCCCGAGGCCCGCTGGGTGGGCGCCATTGTCCATGAACTTGAACATTACTATATCGAAACGAAGGCCATGGGCCAGGCTGAAACGATTTTTTTCGGCGGCGGCACGCCGTCCCTGATGTCGCCCGATTCGGTGGACGCGGTGATCCAGGCGGTCACGCGGCTCTGGGGTTTGGCCGAGGGCGCCGAAATCACCCTCGAAGCCAATCCGACTTCGGTCGAGGCGGCCAGCCTGGGCGCGATCCGCGAGGCCGGCGTCAACCGGGTCTCGATGGGAGTTCAGGCGCTCGACGACGAAGCGCTCCGTTTCCTGGGGCGCCATCACACCGCAGCCGAGGCGATCGCGGCGTTTGAGGCCGCGGCCGGAATTTTTCCGCGCCTGTCCTTCGATCTCATCTACGCCCGGCCCGGCCAAACCGTCGCCGCCTGGCGCCGTGAACTCAAACAGGCGCTCGCGCACCAGCGCGGCCATCTCTCGCTCTATCAACTGACCATCGAGCCCGGCACCCGCTTCTGGCGCGACGGAGTCCCCGCCGCCGAGGAGGAAACGGCCGCGGATCTATATGAGGCGACGCAGGAAATGACCGCCGCCGCCGGGTTGCCGGCCTACGAAATTTCCAACCACGCGAAATTGGGCGCCGAATGCCGCCATAACTTGATCTACTGGCGGGGCGGCGTTTACGTCGGCGTCGGCCCCGGCGCGCACGGGCGCATCGGCGCCCCCGGCGCGAACGTGGCGGTACACCAAATCCGCGATCCGGCAAACTGGTTGGCCGCGGTCGAAAAAGCCGGCCACGGCACCGGCAAGCGAATTCGGATAACGCCGGAAAAACGCCGCGAGGAATTGCTGCTTTCGGGTCTCCGGCTCGCCGAAGGAATCGATCGCGCCCGCTGGCGGGCGCTGACCGGCGCCGACGTTCTCGCCGCCGTGGACCGGGCGGCGCTCGGCCGCCTCGAAGACGGCGGGTTCATGGTCCTCGACGCGCGCGCCTTGCGCGCGACGCCGGCCGGGCTACAGCGGCTGAACGCGGTGCTGGCGGCGCTCGTTCCGGCGCTTTAATTACCGAAGGATTCCGGCGCCGGGCTCACGACCCGGGTGCCGTTCGCCAGCACCTGCAACACCGCGAGCCCGCGCTCGTTGCCGCCGTCGGCGCGCAAGCGGAAGATGCCGTCGCTGCCGGCGAAGCCCGAGCCTTGGGTCAGCGCCGCGGCCGAAAAATCGGCGCCCTTTTCGTTCCGTCCCAGGATCGCGGCGAGCGCGCCGGCGTCGTAAGCGAGCGTCGCGAGCCGGGGCGGCGCGACGCCGAACGCCTGGCGGTAGCGCTGCTCGAAGGTGGCCCGGGTCTGGGGCGGCGGCGCGGAAAACCAGCCGCCGACCAGCGCCGGTTCCGCGCCCAGGCGCGCCGGGTCCCACCGGCCGGTGCCGAGCATGCGGATCTTGGCCGGGTCGATGTCGTAGAACGGCAGCAGCGCCGCGATCGATTGCAGGCGTTGCCCGCCGTCGGGCAAAAGCAGGGCGTCGAACGGAAGCTCGCCGAGCGTCTGCAGCTTATCGAGCCGGGCGAGCGCGCGTTTCGCGACCTCGTCGTCGCGTCCCTCCAGTTCCTTTTTTTGCGCGAGCAGCGCCTGGCGGCGCATGTCGTAATTGGCGAAGCGGCGCACCAGATCGGAAAAGTCGGCGGCGTTCGGGTCGTAGAACTGAACCTGGGTCACCGTCGCGTTGCCGGAAACCGCCTGGCGCAGCGCGGCGACGACCGCGTGGCCGTAGTCGTTGTCGGGCGCGAGCGCGGCGAACCGGGCGAAGCCGCGGCCGCGGGCGTAGCCGACGACGCGGCGGACCTCGGCCTCGGGCTGGAAGCCGAGGATATAGGCGCCCTCGCCCGCGACCGCGCGATCCGACGAGAACGCCACCACCGGCACCCGCGCGGCGCGCGCCGGCGGCGCGACCGCGCGCACGCCTTGCGCGAGCAGGGGCCCGAGGATCAATTGCGCGCCGTCGACGATCGCTTCCTCGGCCGCCCGCCGCGCGAGTTCGGGGGCATCGCCGGTGTCGTGAACGACGATCTCGAATTTTTCGTCGGCCCAATCGAACAGCGCCATCTGCGTCGCGTTCAACATCGCCTGGCCGAGTGCGGCGTTCGCGCCCGAGAGCGGCACCAAAAGCCCGACCCGGACCGCGCCCGCGATCGGCGGCGGCGCGAGCTGCGGTTCGGGAGCCGTCGCGTCCGGTCGCCCCGGAGGCGAGCCGGGCCGGGACAAGAGGGGCGCGAGGGAGGGCATGGCGGTTTCGGCCGGCGGAACCCGGGCGGCGGCGAGCGGGGATTCTATTGTTCGCCCGCCTACCGGCGGAACGGCGGGCAGCGATGGGGCGGCGGGCACGTCTTGCTTCGCCGGCCCCAGCTTGGGAGACTCGCAGGCCGCGAGCGCAAAAAGGGCGGCGAGCCATGAAACGACAAAGCGGCGGACGAAGAGACGGCGCATCGAGGGACCCATCGCGGGATTTTGCGCCGGCCGAACCGGGCGGCCGGCCGAAGAATCTCCAGCCTAGCGGCGAAGACGCCCGCGGTAAACCGGACCTTCCTTCGCCCGCCGAAGCGGGCTTCGCGAAGGCGGGTTACCGCCGGGTGGAAGGGCAAGGCGCGCTTTACCTGGTGGCGACGCCGATCGGGAACTTGCGTGACGTGAGCTTGCGCGCGCTCGACGTTCTCGCCCGCGCCGCCGCCATCGCCTGCGAGGACACCCGCGTCACCGCCAAGCTGCTCGCCCGGCACGGGATCGCCAAGCCGCTGATCGCCTATCACGACCACAACGCCGAACACATCCGCCCCCGCCTGCTGGCGCGGCTCGGCCGGGGCGAGGAGATCGCGTTGGTCTCCGACGCCGGCTCGCCGCTCGTTTCCGATCCCGGCTTCAAGCTGGTCCGGGAGGCGCTGGCGCGCGGGATCGCCGTCACCGCCGTGCCGGGGCCGTCGGCGGTGATTGTCGCGTTGCAGCTTAGCGGCCTGCCCGCCGACCGGTTCTTCTTCGCCGGCTTTCTGCCGGTCAAAACCGCGGCGCGGAAAAAGGTTCTGCATGAATTGACCCCGGTGCCCGGCACGCTGATTTTTTTCGAAACCGCGCCCAGGCTCGCGCGCGCGCTCGCCGACATGGCCGACGTTCTCGGGCCGCGCCCGGCGGCGGTCGCGCGGGAACTCACCAAGATGTTCGAGGAAGTGCGGCGGGACGCGCTGCCCGCGCTCGCCCGCCATTACGCCGAGGCCGGTCCGCCCAAGGGCGAGATCGTGGTCGTCGTCGCGCGCGCGGACTTAACCCCGCGCGCATCGAATATGGATGTGGATTGCGCGCTCAAGGACGCGCTCGCGCGCTTGTCCCCCTCGGCGGCGGCGGCCGAAACCGCGCTTCTCACCGGACGCCCCCGGCGCGAGCTTTACGCGCGCGCGCTCAGGCTCAAGAGCAAATGAGCGCCGCCGCCCTGGGGCGCGCGGGCGCGTTCGTCGCTGCGCTGCTGCTGCGTCTCAAGGGCTACCGCGTGCTCGCGCGCCGGTTCGCGCTCAGGCCCGGAACCGGCGCGGGCGAAGTGGACTTGATCGCGCGTCGCGGGCGCACCCTCGCCTTCGTCGAGGTCAAGACCCGCGCGGACCTGGACGTCGCGGCCTTGGCGATCCTTCCCGAGCAGCGCCGGCGCATCGTTCGCGCCGCCGAGGCCTTTTTGGCGGGACGCCCGGATTTGAGCGGGCTCGAGGTCCGGTTCGACGCCATTCTGGTCGCGCCCGGCCGGCTTCCGCGCCACCTTCCCGGCGCGTGGCGCGCCGACGAATGATCGGCAATTGAGGCCGGGGGGCTCCGCTAGTAATATGAATCCCATGACCCGATTCGCCCGCCACCCCGCGCGTCTTTTTCTCGCGCTTCTGCTGCCGCTCGCGCTCGGCGCCTGCGTCGGCGCCGCGGTCGGCGGCGCCGCCACGGTCGGGGTCGCGGCCTACGACGAGCGCGGGCTCGACGGCGTCGCCAGCGACCTCAAGCTCGCCTTCGACGTCCGCACCCGCTGGCTCGAAAAGGATCACATCATTCCGACCAAGGTTTCGATCGAGGTCCACGAGGGCCGCGCCCTTCTCACCGGCCTGGTCCAAGACGAAAAAATGCGCGCCGACGCGGTCGGCGAGACGTGGAAGGTGGTCGGCATCAAGCAAGTGCTGAACGAGATCGAGATCGCGCCCGGAGCGGGCGCGGTGGACTACGGCCGCGACACCTGGGTCACGACCCAGATCAAGTCCAAGTTCGCCTTCGACGAGAAGGTGATGGCGGTCAACTTCCACGTCCAGACGATCAACGGCGTCGTCTATCTCCTCGGCATCGCCCGCGGCGCCGACGAGCACCGCCGCGCGATCGACACGGTCCGCTCTATCGGCTACGTGCGCCGGGTGGTGGATCACATCCGCGTCAAGGGGGCGCCGTGAGCCTGCCCGCCTCGCTCTCGCCGGCGGTGCGCGTTTCCTTGCGCGCGGTCGCGGCCCAGGCCGAGAGCGACATCGACGTCGCCGAGGTCGCGCTGCTGCTCGCCGCCACCAGCCGGCCGGGGGTGCTGTTGCAGCCCTACCGCCGCCACCTCGCCAAGATCTGCGAGGAGGTCGCCCGCCACGCCGGACCCGAACCCGCGCTCGACATGCGGATCGAGGCGCTCGCCGAGGTGATCGCCAAGCGCTACGGCTACGTCGGCACCGCGGACGCCTTCCGCGACCTGGATTGCGCCAATCTCACTTACGTCATGGACCGGCGCGGCGGGCTTCCGGTGACGCTGGGGATCATCTATCTGCACGTCGCCCGGGTGCTCGGCTGGTCGCTCGCCGGGGTCGATTTTTCGCCGCGTTTTCTTTTGCGCCTCGAGCACGCCGGCCGGCGCGTCCTGCTCGATCCGTTCGAGGGGCTGAAGGTGCTGGCGCCGCCGAACTTGCGCGCGATGCTCAAGGAATTCGCCGGGTCCGAGGCCGAGATCCGGCCCGACCACTTCCGCGTGCTCGACGCGCGCGAGGTGCTGCTCCGGCTCCAGAATACGATCAAGGCGCGGCTCCTGGATTCCCGCCAGATCGAGGACGCGCTCGCCCAGGTCGAACTGATGCTGCTGTTCGCGCCCGAGGTTCCGGGGCTGTGGCGCGAGGCCGGGGTGCTCAATTCCCGGCTCGACAACGTCCATGCCGCGGTCGCCGCCTTCGAGGAATTCCTGCGCCGGGAAACCCGCGATGCCAACCGCTACCGGGTTTCGATGATGCTCCAGGACTTGCGCGCCCGGCTTAATTGATTATGAAACTCGCCGTCGCCATCCAGATGGATCCGATCGAGGCGGTCGACATCGAGGCCGATTCGACCTTCGCGCTGGCGCTCGAGGCTTCGCTTCGCGGCCACGCGCTTTATCACTACCTGCCCCAGAACCTCGCCTTCGCGCAGGGCCGCCTGAAAGCGCGCGCGCGGGCGCTAAAGGTACGTCGCAAGAAAGGCGATCACTACGCCCTGGGGGCGCCCGAGACTCTCGACTTGGCCTCGCTCGACGTCGTGCTGTTGCGCCAGGACCCGCCGTTCGACATGGCCTACATCACGACGACGCATCTGTTGGAGCACATCCACCCGGCGACCCTGGTGGTCAACGATCCGGCGAGCGTGCGCAACGCGCCGGAAAAACTGTTCGTCACCCATTTTCCCGAACTGATGCCGCCGACCCTGATCGCGTCCGACCGCGACGAGATCAAGGCGTTTCGCGCCGAGCACCGCGAGATCGTGGTCAAGCCGCTGTACGGCAACGGCGGCGCCGGCGTCTTTCACGTTCGGCCCGACGACGACAACCTGAACGCGCTCTTGGAAATGTTCGCCGCGCGCTCGCGCGAGCCGGTGATCGTGCAGAAATACCTGCCCGAGGTGCGCCAGGGCGACAAGCGGATTATTCTCGTCGACGGGCGCGCGGTCGGTGCGCTCAAGCGCGTACCGCCGCCGGGCGAAGCGCGCGCCAACCTGCACGCCGGCGCGCGCGCCGAGAAGGCGACACTGGACGCCCGCGACCGGGAAATCTGCGCCGCCATCGGCCCGGCGCTGAAGGAGCGAGGCCTGATCTTCGTCGGCATCGACGTGATCGGCGGATTCCTCACCGAGATCAACGTCACCTCACCGACCGGCATCCAGGAGATCGGCCGCTTCGATGGCGTCAATATCGAGGCCCAGATCTGGGACGCGATCGAGGCCCGGATCGCGACCGCGAAGAAGAAATAGGCCATGGACTATATCCTGGCGCTCGCCGCCGATCCCACCGCCTGGGTCGCGCTCGTCACCCTGATCGCGATGGAAGTCGTGCTCGGGATCGACGGCCGCATCGCCCGGGTCGCCGGGGTGCTGCCCGCCGCGCTGCACGCCCGGGAAAAAGGGCTCGGGCTGATCTGTCCCGCCGCGCAAGGACCCGAGGCCGCCTGGGCCGAGGGCGTGTGCACGGTGAACGCGTCGAGATTGCCCCGCCCGATGTCGCCGGAGATGAAGGAAACCGCGCCGCCTTCGAGCGAAAGCGCGATCTCGCCGGTCTTGCGGGCGGGATCGTAAAGAACGTGCTCGATTCCGAACTGGGTCTGCTCGCCGAGCGAAATCCGGGTGCCGTCGGCAAGCACGAGCGCGATGCGCCCGGCGCCGGTCTCGATCGCGTCGCCGGCATAAAGCGGCGTGTCCTTCTCGGCGGCGATGTAGGTGCCGTCGGCGCGGCCGAAGAAGACCTCGCCGGCGACGCCGTCCACGAGCCCGACCGGATCGTCCCGGCCGAGCGTCGGGCGCGGCGGGGCCGCCGGCAGCATGGCGAGCGCCTCGACCACGTCGGACGTCAGCACCGAGCCTTCGGAATTGATGAGATTGGGGCGCGGATCGCGGGTGAAATAATCGCGCACCAGAACCGCCTCGCCGCCCGGACCGACCAGCCAGAGGTCCGGGCCCTCGCGCACGTAACGCGCGCCCAGCAGAAGGTCCCCGCCCGGAATTTCGAGCAGGTCGCCTTGCTTGGCGTCGAGCACGACCGTGCGCCCGCGCGGGTGAGCGGACTCGGTGCCGGCAAGCGATCGGGATGCGGCCATCGGTTCCCCCGGAAGGGGCGAATTATAGCCTAGATATGGCGATCTCTAAATCGTTCGGCACTATATGTTGTGGATAAATGGCGCGTCAAAATTTAATGCGAAAGCGTAACGATCATTCTGGACGGCGGATCATGCCGCCCAAATCGCGCCCGCCGAAGATGTGGACATGAAAGTGGAAAACTTCCTGGTGGGCATGCCCGCCTTGGTTGGCGAGAAAGCGGTAGCCGGGCGCCGCCAGGCCCAATTGCCGGGCGACCTCCGCGACCGCGCGGAAGAAGCCGGCGATCTCGGCGGCGGGCGCGCGCCGGCCGAAGTCGTCCATGTCGACATAGGCGCCCTTCGGGATCACCAGCGCATGCACCGGCGCTTGCGGCCGGATGTCGTGAAAGGCGAGCGCGTGTTCGTCCTCGTGGATTTTCTTGCACGGGATCTCGCCCCGCAGGATCTTGGCGAACGGATTGTCGGGATCGTAAGCGGGCGGGTTCATTTTTTCCTCGCTCCCCTTTTCTTCCGGCGGGATTTCTTTTCGGCCAGCCCCGAGGTTCCCTCGCGCCTGGCGAGTTCCGCCCACACCCGGCCGGGCTTCACGCCCGCCGCCACCCACAGCACCAGCAGGTGATAAAGCGTATCGGCGCTCTCGGCGGCAACGCGCGCCGGCGTTTCGTCGAGGGCGGCGGCGACGGTTTCCGCCGCCTCCTCGATCACACGGTCGCCGATTTTGTCCAACCCGCCCGCGAGCAGTTTCGCGGTGTAGGAAGCGCCGGGGCTCGCGCGGCGCCGCGCGCGCACGGTGGCGAAGAGCCGATCGAGCACGCGCGCGTCCGGAGAGCTTTTGCGCTTGGCCATGGGTCGTCTCCTAAGTCCCCACCGGGGAATCGTCCCGGATCGGCACGCCGGCGGCCTTCATGTGGGCCTTGGCCTGGGCGATGGTATAGATGCCGAAATGGAAAATCGAGGCCGCGAGCACGGCCGAGGCATGGCCCCGGCGCACGCCCTCGACCAGGTGATCGAGGGTGCCGACGCCGCCCGAGGCGATCACCGGCACCGACACCGCGTCGGCGATCGCGCGGGTCAGCGGAATGTCGAACCCGTCCTTGGTTCCATCGCGGTCCATGGAGGTGAGCAAAATCTCGCCCGCGCCGAATTCGGCCATGCGGACGGCCCAGGCGACGGCGTCGAGGTCCGCGGGCTTGCGCCCGCCGTGGGTGAAGACCCCGAATTTTCCGGCGCCGGAGGCCTTGGCGTCGATCGCGACGACGATGCATTGACTGCCGAACTTCTCTGCCGCCCGGCGCACGAAATCGGGCTCCTGGACCGCCTGGGTGTTGATCGAAACCTTGTCCGCGCCGGCGAGCAGAAGGCGGCGGATATCCTCGATCGTTCGCACCCCGCCGCCGACGGTGAGCGGAATGAAACATTGCTCGGCGGTGCGGGCGACGACGTCTCGGATGGTGTCGCGGTTCTCGTGGCTCGCGGTGATGTCGAGAAAGCAAAGCTCGTCGGCACCGGCACGGTCGTAAACGCGCGCCTGCTCGACCGGGTCGCCCGCGTCCACCAGATCGACGAAGCGCACGCCCTTGACCACGCGGCCGTTGGCGACGTCGAGACAGGGAATAATGCGGACTTTGAGCACGGCGCGCGCTTTCAGTCTCGCAGCGCCGCGACGGCGCCGGCGACATCGAGCCGGCCGTCGTAGAGCGCGCGGCCGGCGATGACGCCGGCGAGCGGACGTTTCGCCGCCCGGCTCGCCGTCCGGATCGCAGCCAGATCGTCGAGGGAGGAAACCCCGCCCGACAGAATCACCGGGATCGAAACCGCCTCGGCGAGCGCGACGGTCGCTTCGATGTTGGGTCCCTTCATCGCCCCGTCGCGCTCGATGTCGGTGTGGATCAACATGGCAACGCCGACGCCTTCATAGCGCTTGGCGAGGTCGTGGACGGTGACATCCGAAACGTTGCCCCAGCCCACGGTCGCGACCCGGCCGTCGCGGGCGTCGATGCCGACGGCGATTTGGCCGGGATAACGCCGGCAGGCGGCGCTCACGAGCGCGGGATCCCGGAGCGCGGCGGTGCCGAGCACGATCCGGGCGACGTTGTGGCCGAGCCAAAAGTCCACCGTCGCCATGGTCCGGATGCCGCCGCCGAGCTGCACCGGGACCCGGACGGCCCATAGAATTTGCTGGACCACCTTGCCGTTGATCGGCTTGCCTTCGAACGCCCCGTTCAAATCGACGATGTGCAGCCATTCCGCGCCGGCATCGGCAAAGGCGCGCGCCTGGGCGGCGGCGTCGTCGGCGAACACAGTCGCGCTCGCCATATGGCCCTGCACTAGGCGCACGCAGCGGCCGTCCTTGAGATCGATGGCGGGCAAAAAGATCATCGTTTTCCCTAGGGCGACCAGGCGAGAAAATTGGCGATCAGGCGCAGCCCGGCGGCCTGGCTCTTCTCGGGATGGAACTGGGTCCCGGCCATGTTTTCGCGCGCGATCAGCGCCGCCACCGGCCCGCCGTAAGACGTTTCGGCGGCGACGTCGGCCGCCTCGCGGCAGTTCATGGCATAGGAGTGCACGAAATAGAAGTGCGCGCCCGGCGGCGAAGGCCGCCCAGACACAAGACCGGGCGCGGATTCCATATCCCGCCCGCCTACCGGCGGGACCGCGCCGGGCGCGATTCCGGCGAGCAGCGGGTGGCGGCCTTGGCGAAACTCGAGCGTATTCCAGCCCATGTGCGGAATCTTCAACGCCGGATCGGAAGGCGCAAGCGCTTTCACCTCGCCCGGAATCCAGCCCAGCCCCGCGTGCCGGCCGTGCTCGAAGCCGACGGAGCTGAGCAGTTGCATCCCGACGCAGATGCCGAGAAAGGGCCGGCCGCGCCGACGCACCGCGTCTTCCATCGCCGCGACCATGCCGGGCAGGGATTCGAGGCCTTTCATGCAGTCCGCGAACGCGCCGACGCCGGGCAGCACGATGCGGTCGGCGCGGGCAATTTCGGCCGAGTCCCGGACGATGCGGATATCGGCGGCGCGGCGCTGATCGGCGGCGGCGCGCTCGAACGCCTTGGCCGCCGAGCGGAGGTTGCCGGAGCCGTAGTCGACGATCGCGACGATCATGGCCGGACGGTCCGTGCGAGCTCGCGGGCAAGATCGGGCGCGCCGTCGAGAAACCGCTTGAGCGCGGCGTCGAAGCTGTCGCCCGCGACCGCGCCCCGGAAAACGAATCCCGCGCGCTCGAGTTTTCGCCGCCTGAGATCGTTGCCGAGCCAGCCGAAAGCGGCGGAAAGCCCGAGCGTCAGCGCCGTCTGGGTGGTCGGATCGAGCCCGGCCAAGTAGGCCAGCGTCGCGATCCCGGCCGTCGCCAGGGCGAGAACCAGCGCGGCGAACCAAAGGCGCCTGAACAAAGCCCACGGCACGCCGAGAAAGAAGGCGGGCCAGGAGAAACCCTCCTTCACCAGCGCCACGTCGCGGTCGGGATCGAGGCCGCCGTGGCGCACGTATGCCGTATAAAATCGCATGACGTTCGCTGACTGCTAGAGCGGGATGCGTTCAGTTGGAATCGTCACCCCCGCGCATCCAGCCTTCGCCGCCGAAGCGGCTGCTTCGGCGGAGTAGGCAGCGGGGGTCCACGCTTCCGGAAAAGATGAATTCCCGCTTTCGCGGGAACGACGGGATGAACACATGAAATCGCACCATGCACTATCTAAAGCGAGCCGCCGAGGACGCCCTTGGTGGACGGCACCGCGTCGGGACGGCGGGGGTCGATCGCGACCGCCTGGCGCAACGCGCGGGCGAGCCCCTTGAAGCAGGACTCGACGATATGGTGGTTGTTCTCGCCATAGACGTTACGCACGTGGAGCGTGACGCCGGCGGCCTGGGCGAACGCCTGGAACCATTCGCGGAACAGTTCGGTATCCATCTCGCCGAGCTTCGGCTTCGTGAACGAAACTTTCCACACCAGGTACGGACGGTTGGAGGCGTCGATCGCGACCTCGGTCAGGGTTTCGTCCATGGGCGATAGCGCCTGGCCGAAGCGCGCGATTCCACGGCGCTCGCCGAGCGCCTTGGCGACCGCCTCGCCGATAGCGATGCCGACGTCTTCGTTGGTGTGGTGAAAATCGATGTGCAGATCGCCCTTCGCCTCGACCTCGAGGTCGATCAGGCTGTGGCGCGAGAGCTGCTCGAGCATGTGGTCGAGAAAACCGATGCCGGTCGCGATCCGGAAGGTTCCGGTCCCGTCCAAGTTGACGGCGACGCGAACCGAGGTTTCCTTGGTTTTCCGCTCCACCGT
>SHWG01000012.1 GCA_009693905.1 Rhodospirillales bacterium
CCAAAGCGGTCACATTCGCGCCCGACAACATCCGGTGAATTGCCGATAGCTTGAACTCTCGACTGAAAACACGGCTGGTTCTCTTGCTCATCAGTCCCCTCCCGAGAACTGTCCCCATTATCCGTGTCTCACTTTAAGGGTCCACTCCAGTGTTGTGTCCCCTTAATTTCAGCCAAAACGCGCCTTATCGAATTCGGCCGCCGTGCGGCGTCCGAACGGGAGTGACAGGGACATCATTCTTAATTCGCGATCTGGCGGCGCGGCGTCGTCGGCCCGGAACTAAGTATTGCGTCCCTCTAACTCCCTGTAACTCCGCCCCTGTAACTCCATTGTATAACTCCATAACTCCTCCGCTCTGAATTAAGTATTATGTCCCTATAATTGTCTCGTCCAAGAGATCGTCGCGGGACGCCGCGCGATCACGGCGGAGACGGCGCTCAGGATCGGCGCCTCGCTCGGGACCGGCGCGCGGGTTTGGCTCGCCATGCAGCAAGCCTATGATCTGCGCAAGGCGGAGATCGAGTTCGGCGACAGAGTCCGGGCCGAGGTCCAAAGCGCGGCGTAAAACCGGCGCTGGGGACCGGGGCGCGGATATGACTGGCCGCGCGATCGGCTCCCGCCCGCACCGTAACCTCGAGCCTTGCCAAGCCCCGAGCCATCGCCCATAACCGGCCGCGGGAGGATCGGAATTGCATCTTGCTTCCGCAGCGCTGCCGACCTCGCGCGCCATCGTCGCGACAGTGGTCGTGCCGTTCGGCTGCGGCTATTACCTCTCCTATCTGTTCCGCTCGGTGAACGCGGTCCTGGCACCGGTGCTGATCGGCGAGCTGGGGCTCACCCCGGCCGAGCTCGGGCTTCTCACCAGCGCGTTCTTCTTCGCCTTCGCAGCCTTCCAGCTCCCGCTGGGTGTTCTCCTCGACCGCTACGGACCACGCCTTGTGCAGTCGGCGCTCCTGCTCGTCGCCGCCGCGGGGGCGGCCCTCTTCTGCGTCGGCAACGGGTTCACGGTGCTGTTCATCGCGCGCGCGCTCATCGGCCTCGGGGTCGCGGGCTGCCTCATGTCGTCGTTCAAGGCGAACGCGATGTGGTGGCCGAAGGAGCGCATACCGCTGGCCAATACCGTGGTCACCGTCTTCGGCAGCGTGGGTGCTCTGTCGGCGACGCTGCCGGTGCAGGCCCTCGTCGGCCTCGTCGGCTGGCGCGGCGTGTTCGCCGTCCTTGCCGCGGTCACGGTCGGGGTTGCCGCGCTGATCTATTTCGGCGTGCCCGAGCGCGCGGGCGGCACCGATCGCATGAGCAGCATCCGCGCCCAGATCGCGGCGCTCCCCGGCATTTTCGTCGACCCGTTTTTCTGGCGGATCGGATTTCTGTGCCTCACGACACAGGGAATCTATCTCTCCTATCAGACGCTGTGGGCGGGGCCGTGGCTGCGCGACGTCGCCGGCAAGAGCCCGGACGAGGCGGCCGCGCTCCTGCTGCTCATGCAATCGGGCATGCTGGTCGGCGTCTTGACGTTCGGCGTGGTCGCCGATCGGCTGCGCAAGTTGCGCGGCGGCACGGTGGCGATCTTCGGCATCGGCATGGCGGCGTTCATTGTGGTCCAGGCGGCGCTTGCGTTCGAGCTCACCCAGGTGACCGGCCTCCTGTGGTTCCTGTTCACCTTGACCGGCGCGGCCTCGTTTCTTGCTTTCGCGATCTTCGCGCAGCATTTCTCGCCGGCCATGGTCGGGCGGGTGAATACCGCGGGCAATTTGCTGATCTTCGTCTCCGCGTTTGCGACGCAATGGGGTATTGGCGCGATCATCGGGCTGTGGCCGTTGCGCGCGTCCGGCGCCTACGATCCGGCCGGCCACCAGGCGGCGTTCTTCGCCATGATCGCGCTGCAGATTATTTCGCTGATCTGGTACTGCATTCCGATCAAGCCCCGTAGCGGGGCGGCGGCATGACCGGCAAGGCCGAGGCGCAGGCGGAGGAGGGCGCCGCCCTGCGACCGCGCGTGCTCGTGCTGGCGGCTACCGCGCTGATGCCGTTCGGCCTGGGCTACGCGCTCTCGTATCTCTACCGCATGGTGAATGCGGTGCTTGCGCCGCATCTCGCGACCGAGCTCGGGCTCGGCGCGGCCGATCTCGGGTTCCTCACCAGCGCCTATTTCATTGCCTTCGCCGCGTTCCAGATTCCGCTCGGCGTACTCCTCGATCGGTTCGGGCCGCGCCGGGTGATGGCGACGCTCTTGGTGATCGCCGCCGCGGGCGCGACGATCTTCGCGCTCGCCGGCGAGTTCTGGCTCTTGAGCTTCGGCCGGGCCCTGATCGGGCTCGGCGTCTCGGCCGGGCTGATGGCCTCGCTCAAGGCCAACACTTTGTGGTGGCCGAGGGAACGGCTGCCGCTGGTCAACGGCATCTCGGGCGCCTTCGGCACCGCGGGCGCGCTGATCGCGACGGTGCCGGTCGAGCTGTTGCTCGACCCGCTCGGCTGGCGCGGCATATTCGCGGCGCTGGCCGCGATCACCGTTCTGGTCGCGATCCTGATCCTGTGCGTCGTGCCCGAGAAGCCGGGAGCGGCCGCGGCCCCGATCTCGGTCGCGCGCCAGGTGAAGGAGATGAAGACGATCTGGACCAGCGCCTATTTCTGGCGCGTGACCGTCGTTGTGTTCGTCCACCAGGGCACATTCCTGGCTTATCAAACGCTCTGGATCGCGCCTTGGCTCGGCGATGTCGCCGGGATGGATCGGATCGGCGTCGCGAACGGTCTGTTCCTGTTCAATTTTGGCCAGTTCGCGGGCGTCCTGGTCATCGGCGCGATCGCCGATCGGGCCCAGCGTTTCGGCGTCCGGCCCTATGGCTGCGTCGGCGTGGGCGTCGCGTTCTCGATCCTCGCGCAAACGCTGCTCGCGCTCAAATCGACGGCGATCGCTTATCCGCTTTGCGCCGCGTTTGGATTCTTCGGCTCGGCGACGCTTCTGGTCTATGCCGTGCTCGGCCAGCATTTCAGCCCGAGCCTCGGGGGGAGGGTCAACACGCTGCAGAACCTGCTGGTCTTTTCGACCGCCTTCGCCGCGCAATGGGGCGTGGGCGCGATCATCAATCTGTGGCCGCAGATCGGCGAGGGGCGCTACGATCCGGCGGCGCATCAGGCGGCGTTCCTGACGTTGATCGCGCTTGAGGTGCTGGCCATGGCCTGGTCGTTCTGGCCGCGGCGCGGTAAGGGTTAAGGGACGAGGAGTACGCGCATGGCGCTGGCGATTGTCGGCGGGCGGTTGATCGACGGCACCGGGCGCGATCCGGTGGCCAAGGGCGTCGTCGTGATCGAGGACGGAAGCATCGCCGCTGCGGGTCCGGAGACGCGCGTCAGCGTGCCGAAGGGCGCCGAGATCCTGGACGCGGCCGGGCGCACCGTGCTGCCGGGCTTCATCGATTGCCACGTCCACGGCACGTATCGTGCGCGCGACATGCGCCAGCATCTGCTCAATTCGCCGACCTACAACGTGTTGCGCTCGACCCAGATCCTGGCCGAGACGCTGGCCTGCGGCGTGACGACCGCGCGCGACATGGGCGGGGCGGACGCGGGATTCCGCGTCGCGATCGATGAAGGCCTGGTCGCGGGCCCTCGACTTTTGATTTCGCTCGTGATGCTGAGCCAGACCGGCGGCCACGGCGATAGCTGGGTTCCGGCCGGCTATCGCGTGCCCAAGCGCGCCTGGCTGCCCGACCCGGTCGCCGACGGCACAGACGAGGTGCGGCGCAAGGTGCGTCATCTGCTGATGGCCGGCGCCGATTTCATCAAGATGTGCACGACGGGCGGCATCACCTCGGTCACCGATTCCTGGGACGAGCCGCAATTCACCGTGGCCGAGATCGCGGTCGCGGTCGAGGAGGCGGCGGCTAAGGGCAAGCGCGTCGCCGTCCATGCCGAGGGCCTCGCCGGCATCAAGAACGCGCTCGCGGCCAGAATCTATTCGCTCGAGCACGGCTGGTTCCTCGACGAGGAATGCGTCGCCCGCATGACGCAAGCCGGCACCTGGTGGGTGCCGACGCTGGCTCTCGTGCCCCTTTCGGTCGAGCGGCGGCGCAAGGACAAGGCTTGGGGCGCCCAGCAGCTCGGGCAGGAGGACCGCAAGGACGAGGAGATTTATCGCAAGATGGACGGCCAGAAGGAGCTCTGGCGCGAGGCGGTGCGCCGGGGCGTGCGGATCGCGATGGGCACCGACCAGTCGCACCGGCTGCTGGTCGGCGAGAACCTGGTCGAGCTCGAGTTCATGGTCCGCTTCCTCGGCATGAGCCCGATGCAGGCGATCTCTGCCGCGACCGCGCGCGCCGCCGAATGCATCGAGCGGCCCGATCTCGGCACGCTGGAGGCGGGCAAGCGCGCCGATGTGGTCGTGTGCGACGGCGACCCGCTCGCCGATATCGGCGTGCTGAACGAGCGCGCGCGCATTCACCTCGTCATGAAGGATGGCAAAGCGTACCGGAATGTGATGAAGTAATCGGCGCGCGGCGTTTACTCTGATCCGTTCGCGCTTCGACAAGCTCAGTACGAACGGTAAACGGTAAGGCGGAACAGAGACGATACGATGCAGATCAATCGATTCATGATCCGGCCCTTTATCGAGGCAGGATTGCGCGAAGAGATCAGCATGGGCGACACCACGGGCGGGTTCCTGGTGGGCGACGATCCGGTGCAGACCGGCCAGATCTACGCCAAGGGCAACGGCGTCGTCTGCGGCATCCTGCTCGCCGAGGAAACCATCCGCATGGTCGATCCCGACGCGGTGGTCGAGGCGTGCGTCAAGGACGGCGAGGAGATGGGGCCCGGCACCGTGCTCCTCAAGATCAAGGCCAAGGCCTCCACGTTCTTCATGATCGAGCGCTGCGCGCTGGACTGGGTGCAGCAGCTCTCCGGCATCGCCACCAAGACGCGGCGCACCGTCAAGCTGATCCAGCACACCAAGGCCAGGCTCACCGATACGCGCAAGGGCTGGCCGGGGCTCCGGATGCTGCAGAAATATGCCGTCCGCGTCGGCGGCGCGCACAACCACATTTTCAACCTGTCGAACTGCGTTCTGGTCAAGGACAACCATTTGAAGATCGCGGGCGGGATCAAGAACGCGGTCGAGATCCTGCGCGCGCGCGCCCAGCACACCTTCAAGCTCGAGGTCGAATGCGAGAACTTCGATATGGTGCGGGAAGCGCTCGCCTGCGGCGTCGATGTGATCATGTTCGACAACATGGATCTCCATGAGATCAAGGACGGCCTCGCGATCGTCGCCGGCCGCGCGATCACCGAGGCCTCGGGCGGCATCAGCGAGGCCAATATCGTGCCGATCGCCGAGACCGGGGTCGACGTGATCTCGTCGGGCGATCTCACGCATTCGATCAAGGCGATCGACATCTCGCTCGACGTCCAGGACATCAAGCCGAGCGCGCAGCGCACCATCCAGCGCTTGAAGGCCGCGCGCGGGCAGGCGGCGGAGTAAGGAGAATAAATGAGCGAGCGCGCAACATTCGACGTCGCCGAGCTGCCGTGGACGCCGCTGCGCGGCCTCGCGGTCGCCGCCGCCGGGTACAAGCGCCTCGTCGAGACCGATTACACCGGCGGCGCCTATGACATCGAGCTCACGCGCATCGGGCCGGGCGGCTCCTCCACGCCGCATACCGAGCCGTGGTCGCATCTCTTCTATGTGCTCTCGGGCGAAGGCGATGTCGACGTCGCGGGCAAGCGCGGCGCGCTCAAGGCCGGCGCGGTCTGCCCGGTGCGCGCGGGCGAGCTGCATCACCTGGTCAACACCGGCGCGGACGATCTGGTGATGCTGGTCGTCTATCACCCGGCGCGGACGCGCTGAGGCCGCGCGCGCTCACGCCGGGCGATCCGGTGCCGCGCATCGTGCTGCCGCTCCCCGCCGGCGGGCAGATCGATTTTGCGCATCAGACCATGGCCGGACGCAGCATCGTCCTCTGGCTCGCACCCGCGTTCGCGGATCCGGCGATGGCCGGGCGGCTGGCCGCGCTGCACCAGAGTTTCGCCGCCCGCGAGGCCGAGATTTTTGCCGTGCTTCCGGCCGCGATTTCGGCGACGCTCGGCGGCATCCCGGTGCTGCTCGATCCCGAGAACCGCGTCGGCCAGGGATTCGGTCTCGGCGCCGAAGGCGGCATCGTCGTGATCGACCCCGGCCAGCGCCTCGCCGCCATCTGCGCCGATGCGCAAGGCGCACTCGCGACGGTGGGCGCGCTGTTCGAGCGCACGGGGCACGCTCCGGTGCTGGTGATTCCAGCCGTGCTCGATCCCGCGCTCTGCCGGCGCCTGATCGCCTATTGGCAGGCGGGCGAAAAGCAGCGCGACGCCGTCTCGGCGAGCGAAGGCGGACGGTCCTATGCCGATGCCGGAACCAAGAAACGGATCGACGTCGCGGTGACGGATGAAGCGCTCGACGCCGAGCTCAAGGGCTGCATAGCGCGCCGCGCGCTCCCCGAGATCGCCAAGGCCTTACAGGCCAGGCTCACGCATATGGAGCCGTTTCGCATCGGCTGCTACGACGCGGCCGAGGGCGGCTATTTTCGCCGCCATCGCGACAACGCGACGCGTTTCACCCAGCATCGGCTGTTTGCGATCACCCTCAACCTGAACACCGGCGACTATGCGGGCGGCGATTTGCGCTTTCCCGAATACGGCCGCCGGCTCTATCGCCCCGCGGCGGGCGGCGCGGTGGTATTCTCGTGCGCGCTGCTGCACGAGGTGCTGCCGGTCACCGCAGGACGGCGATTCGGCGTGTTCAGCTTCCTTTACGACGCGGCCGGCGAGGTTCATGTTGAGAGGGTCATCGCCGAGGAGCGCAGGCTGAGCGAAAGGACGAGATGATGGCCCATGTGACCGAGATCGCACCCGATATTTTCCGCCTCTCCGCCTACAACAAGCAGGCGAATTTCCAGTTCAACAGCTTTCTCGTGCGCGATGCCGAGCCGGTGCTCGTGCACACCAATCTCCGCGCCGCTTTCGGCGAGATTCGGGACGCGGTGGCGCATCTGATCGACCCGGCCAAGCTCCGCTACATCGCCTTCAGCCATTTCGAATCGGATGAGTGCGGCTCGCTCAACGATTGGCTGGCGCTGGCGCCCGCGGCCGAGCCGCTGTGCTCGGTCGTCGGCGCGCGCGTCACGGTCAACGATTTCGCAATCCGACCAGCGCGCACGCTCGCCGCCGGCGAGGCGCTGGCGACCGGCGCCAAGCGCTTGCGCGTGATCAATACACCGCATGTGCCGCATGGCTGGGACGCCTGCCTCTTCTTCGAGGAAACCGGGCGCACGCTCTTCGTCTCCGATCTCATGGGACACAACGGCGACGTCGAGCCGGTGATCACGGGCGACATCGTCGGCCGCTCGCGCGCCTATACCGCGGCGCAGATGACCGGCCCGATGGCGCATTCGACGCCGTATACCGCGCAGACCAAGAAGATCGTGCTCGATCTCGCCGGGCTCGAGCCCAAGACGCTCGCCGCCATGCACGGCTCGAGCTTCGCCGGCGACGGGGCCGGCGTGCTCGCCGACTACGCGGTCATGCTCGAAGAGACCATCGGGCGCCCGATGCGAGGACAATGAGGTGGACGAGACCTTCGCCCCCGCCAATCTCCTGAGCCGCGAGCAGGTGCAGGCCCTCTCGCGCCGCTCGGACGGCCCCGGCCTCGCCATGCTCGCGAGCAAGATCGCGGGGCTCGTGGTCACGGGCTATCTGATCTATCTCGCGCGCGGCACGTGGTGGCTCGCGCCGGCCATGGTCGTCCATGGCGTCCAGGTCGCATTCCTGTTCGCCGGGCTGCACGAATGCTGCCACTGGACGCCGTTCCGCTCGCGCGCGCTGAATGAGGTCGTGGGCTATCTCTGCGGGCTCGCCACCTTCTACCCGCTCGGCTATCTCCGCTTCTTCCATTTCGCGCATCACCGCTACACCCAGGACCCCGCGCGCGATCCCGAGCTCGCCGGCATCGATCTCTCGACGCGGGGCAAATTCCTGTGCTGGGCAACAGGAATTCCCTATTGGCGCCGGCGTATCTGGGGCAGCTTGCGCCACGCGCTGAGCGGTCGGGTGACGCAGCCATTCATCGAGGCGAAGTTCCACCGCAGCGTGGTCTTGGAGGCGCGCGCGATCTGGACCGTCTATCTCGCGACCGCCGTCATCGCCGCGCTCACCGATCCGTGGGCGCCGATCCTCTACTGGCTGGGGCCGATCTTTCTCGCCCAGCCGACGCTCCGGCTCTATCTCAACGGCGAGCATGCCGGGCGGCCCCACGTGGCGGAGAGTCTGGCGAACGCGCGCACCACGATCACGCATCCGTGGATCCGCTGGCTCGCGTGGAACATGCCGTATCACACCGAGCACCATCTGTATCCGAACGTCCCGTTCCACGCCTTGCCCGCGCTGCACGAATTGGTAAAACCTCGGCTCATCGAGCAGGGCGCCGGCTATACGGGCGTCAACCGCGCGCTGTGGTTGGCGCTGACCAGATAGGGGATCGACTTGGCCGATAAGATCGTGAAGTCGGACGATGAGTGGCGCAAATCGCTGACGTCTGAGCAATACTATGTCTGCCGCCAGAAGGGCACCGAGCGTCCATTCAGCGGCGCCTATTGCAACAGCAAGGAAAAGGGGACGTATCGCTGCGTCTGTTGCGGCAACGCATTGTTCGGCGCGGATGCCAAGTTCGATTCCGGCACCGGCTGGCCGAGCTTCACCCAGCCGATCGACAAAGGCGCGGTGCGCGCCGAAACCGATCGCAGCATGTTCCTGATGCCGCGCACCGAGGTTCTGTGCGCCAAGTGCGATGCCCATCTCGGCCACGTCTTCAACGACGGGCCGCGCCCGACCGGGCTTCGTTACTGCATGAATTCGGTCGCCCTCAAGCTCGAGCCCAATGCCGATCAGTAGGATTTGTAGGACTTCTCCTCGACGATCGCCGAGCCCAGGAGATCATTGATCCGACGCTTGAGGGCGGCGCGCCGGTCGTTGGTGCGATAGACCGAGCGCGCGAGCTCGACGAAGTCGCCGTCGAAGTCGCCTTGCGCTCGCAATCGCGCAGAGCGTCCTCGATCTCCCACAAGCTTTCGTTGACCTGTTTGAGCTCGGCGGCGAGGCGATCGATGGCGGCCGAGCCCGCAATCGCGGCATCGCGTGCCGCGATCAGCTCGGCGAGCTCAGTCTCGACATTGCGCCGCTTCTCGGCCTCGGTGATGCGCGCGAGCTTGATCTCGAGAATGGTGATCTTGTCCACCACCTCGCCGGGCGCCGTGGGAACGGCGATGGCCGAAACGGCGGCCGCCCTCATGCGAGGCGCTCGCCGAGCGCGGCGACGATGGGCGCGAAGTTGACCACCTCGCGGCCCCACGGCATCGCATCGAGCTGCTCAATACCGAGGCCGAACTGCAGGCTGACCAGCCGAACCGCCCGATTCTGGGCGAGCGCCGGCGGTCGGCCTTGTAGTGCGGGTTTCCCTGCCAGGCGATGCCGATCTTGAACCGGCGCTCGCCTTCGAGCCGCTGGCGCCACGCTGAGACGCGGGCGGGGTTCGCCTTGAGATAGGCCTCCATCGGCTTCGGCGCTATGCCGCCGAGGAGATGCGGCAGCGACAGGAGCGGCGCTTCGACATCGGCCCGCGGCAGGGGATCGTCGCTTCCGACCACGGCGATCGAATGGTTTGAGGTGAGAAACGGTTTCAGCCGCTGCGGGCAGAGCAGCACGATCTGGTCCGACGGCGCCTCGATCTGCGTCACGTAACGAATGAATTGCAGGGTATCGCCGAGCCCTTGCTCGGCGTGGACCAGGAGGGTCCGCTCGCCGAGCGCCGCGCCGTCCCAGGCCGGGATTTGAAAGCGACGCATCGCAAAGCCAGGAATGCGGCGGCGCCATTCATATTCGCGCCAACCATCGGCATAGTTGCCCGACGCGAGCAGCGCCAGTCCGAGATTCCAGTGCGCCTCGGCGTCCTCGGGCGCGAGCACGAGGGCGGTCCGGAAGGCCACGACCGCGTCTTCGAGGCGGCCCTGATCCTTGAGCGCGTTGCCGAGATTGATCCGGGCGCGCGCATGCGCCGGAGATTGCTCGATCGCGCGACGGAGCGCTGCCTCCGCCTCTTGCGGCCTATCCGCCGCGAGAAAGGCGTTGCCGAGGTTGAACACGATCTCGGCATTCTCGGGGTTGAGCGCGTCGGCCTTCTCCAGCGCGAGAATGGCGGCGTCAAACTTGCCCCAGGCGGCATAGGTGGTCCCGAGATTGGAGAATGCCTCGGCCGAACCGGGCATAATGCCGACGACGCGCTCATGGCAAGCCGTGGCTTCATTGAAGCGGCGCGCCTCTTTGAGCAGCAGCCCGAGATCGCACAGGATATCGGGACGATCCGGGGCGAGGATGGCGGCGCGTTCGATGAACTGGATCGCGCGCGTCGCCCGGCCGCGCGACTTCGCGATCAGCCCCAGGCGATAGATCGTCTCGACATGCGCCGGCGCGCGGCGCAAGACTTCCTTGTAGAGGGCCTCCGCCTTGTCCAGTCGACCATGACGATGGAACGAGAGCGCAGCCTCGAAGCGTTGCGCCACTTGCGGCACAAGCGTCTGATCTTTGAATGCGAATTGCCCGAAACCCGTCATCCGCTCACACCGACGCCCGGAAATGGAACCGGTATCACGTTATGCGTGAATGGTTGACAATCGGTTTCGCGGGCGCTGCGCGCGAGCCTATTTGGCCGCAATCGCCGTCATTTCAACCTTGAGGTTGGCGCGCGCCAACCGCGCCTCGACCGTGGTGCGCGCCGGCGCGTTGGCTTTGTCGACCCAGCTGTCCCAAACCTCGTTCATTGCGGCGAAATCGCCGATACTTGCGAGATAAATCGTGACCGTCAGCAGCTTTGACTTGTCGCTGCCGACGGCGCCAAGCGTCTTTTCGATGTTCGCGAGCACTTGGCGTGTTTGCGTCTTGATGTCGGCGTCGCCCTCGCTGGCGACGTGGCCCATGAGATAGATGGTCTCGCCGTGGGTCACCGCCTTGGCGAGCCGCGGCCCCGGATCGAGGCGCGTAATAGTCATTGCATGCTCCCTGTCGTGTGTTTCGTGCGCCGTCGGTAGCAGGAATATGACCCCTGGGGCAAGGTTCGGCGCATCATTCATCGATCGTTAACCGAGAGCGCCCAAGGTATCGAGGATACAGTGCGCTAAAATTCTGCACGCTGCGACAGGCGGCAGTGCAACACGCCCACCTCGAGGGCCGACGGAGTCCGAATGGCTAGTCCGAAGAACAAATCCATGGCGACGCCGGAACGCTCGGAGTTTCGCGCAGCGTTCTATGTGGAAAAGACGCCGGCGGACCGAAAGAAACTGGACGCCGCAAAACGTGCCGCTGAAATAGCGACCCAAAACCAGCGCGGTGGAGCGGTCAACCCCATTCTGAGGGTGGTCCTGTTCGCTGTCATCGTGATCGGCGGCATCGCCGCGATCATCTCGCTGCGCGACTTCTCAGGGTTCTTCGGCATCCACTGACGCGAATAGTTCCGGCGCGTATCATAGGGTGCGCGTCATGTGGACGTGCGGTATGCTCGCCTCCTCGAATACCTCGCCTTCCGTCGAAAATCCGAGCTTCACGTAGAACGTCGCGACGTAGCACTGCGCGTCGAGAACGGAGACGCGTATACCCTCGCGCGACGCATCGGCGAGGATGCGCTGCATGAGCAGCGCGCCGAGACCGCGACGGCGGTAGGGCTTGAGAATGGCGACGCGCTGGATCTTGACCCGCCCGGGCGCGATAGCCCGAACCCGCGCCGTACCGATTATCGGTCCGTCAAGCCGAACGAGATAGTGGCGGCAGATCGGATCCAGCCCGTCCATCTCTTCGGCCTCGCTAACGCCCTGCTCGTCGCAAAAAACCTCGCGGCGGATCGCCAAAGCGGCGGCCAAATCGACCGCGGTCGTCGCGACTTCGATGTGAAACTCTGGCATTTGCGCTGGGCTTTGTCCCTGCTATACCACCGTCGCCCGCCGTCGCTTCTTGCCGTGCGGCTGGGTCAGCCGTCCAATCCAGGACCGCATCATCGGGGATAGCGTCGGATCATGAAGATTCTCGCATTCGCAGCTTCATTGCGCAAAGATTCTTTCAACCGGAAGCTCGTGCGGCTCGCGGCCGACGTCGCGAAATCGGCTGGCGCCGAGATCGATTTCGCCGAATTTCGCGAGTTCGACATGCCGCTCTACGATTTCGATTTGCAGCAATCAGGGGGCATGCCCAAGGGCACGCAGGAGATGGCGCGGCGGATCACCGCCGCCGACGGCATGATCATCGCCTCGCCGGAGTATAATTTTTCCATGCCGGGTACGCTCAAGAACGCGATCGACTGGCTCTCGCGCATGACTCCGGTGCCGCTTCGCGGCAAGATGGGATTCCTGTGCGCGGCATCGCCCTCGCTGGTTGGCGGCCATCGTGGTTTGTGGGCGCTCCGCCCGCCGCTCGAGGGCCTGGGCGTCTTCATCTACCCCGATCATTTCGCGCTCGCCGCGGCAAACGCTGCGTTCGACGATGGCGGAAAGCTCAAAGACGCGGCGCTCGCGACCATGCTCGAAAACCAAGTCAAGGGTTACGTCAAGACGCTGGGCGCGGTCTCGGGCAAGATATAGGGTCCATCGAGGCAGATTTGCGCTCATCGACGCGAACGACATGGCCGGCGAGCGCAGATGGGTCGGTGCCCCCGTTCCGCGCAAGGAAGACGCGGCGCTGCTGACCGGCAATGCGCGGTTCATCGACGATCTCGAGCCGGTGGCGGGGCTGCGCCACGCGGCGATACTGCGTTCGCCGCACGCGCATGCGCGGATCAAGCGCATTGACGTCGCCCGCGCAGCGGCGCTGCCGGGCGTCTATGGTGTCTTCACCGGGGCCGATGTCGCCGGTTTGATCAATCCGATCCCCTCGGCGGTGCGCGCGCCGATCAGGAACTACCCGATCGCGGTCGACAAGGTGCGCTACATGGGCGAGCCGGTCGCCGTCGCCGTCGCACTCGACCGCTATATCGCCGAGGACGCAATCGATCTGATTGCGGTCGACTACGAGACCCTGACCCCGATCGTCGATCCCGAAGCGGCGATGGCCAAGGACTCGCCCCTGGTGCACGAAGAGGTCGGCTCCAACGTTGTCCATCGCCGCGGCTTTCGCTACGGCGATCCCGAGTCCGCCTTCGCCGAAGCCGATCTCGTGCTCGCTCTGCGCTCGAAATACCCGCGCTATTCATCGACGCCGATGGAGACCTACGGTGTGATCGCGAATTTCGAGCGCCAGCCCGAGCGCTACACCATATGGGCCAATTTCCAAGGGCCGTTTATTCTGCATGCGCTGATGTCGGCGTCGTTGAAACTTCCCGGCAATCGCGTGCGCATCATCACCCCGCCGGCGAGTGGCGGGAGCTTCGGTATCAAACAGGCGGTGTACGGCTATATGGTGCTGCTCGCGGCCGTGAGCCGGCTCGCCGGCGCGCCGGTCAAATGGATCGAAGACCGGCTCGAGCACTTGATGGGCTCGTCCTGCGCCGCCGATCGTGCCGATCGCATCGAAGCCGCGTTCAAGAAGGACGGCGAGCTGACCGGGCTCAGATTCATGAACCTGGTCAATGTCGGGGCGTTCGTGCGCGCGCCCGAGCCCGCCTCGGTCTATCGCATGCAGGCCTCGGCCAATGGGTGCTATCGCGTCAAGAACATCTTCATCGAGAATGTTCTCGCGGTAACCAATCAGCTTCCCGTCGGGCTCAACCGTGGCTATGGCGGCCCGCAATTCTACTTCGCGCTCGAGCGCATGATGGATCTCGCGGCACGCAAGCTCGGGCTCGACATCGCCGAAATACGGCGGCGGAACTTCATCCGCGCCGAGGAGTTTCCCTACCACGCGCCGGCCGGCTCGCACTACGATTCGGGCGACTACCATGCCGGCCTCGCCGAATGCCTGCGGCTCGCCGATTACGATTCCCTGAAGCGCGCCCGCGACGAGGCGCGCGCGGCAGGCAAGCTCTTCGGCATCGGCATGGCGGCGGGCGTCGAGCCCTCCGGCTCCAACATGGCCTATGTCACGCTCGCCCAGACGCCCGATGAGCGGGCCAAGGCGGGCGCCAAATCGGGCGCGCTCGCGGTCGCCACCATCTCGATCGATCCGTCCGGTGCGGTCACGGTGCGGACGGCGTCCACGCCCAACGGCCAGGGTCACGCCACCGTGGCGGCGCAGATCGTCGCCGATGCGCTCGGGATCGATTTCAAGGACGTCAGCGTCGTTACCGAGATCGATACGCTGACCAGCGCCTGGTCGCTCGCCTCGGGGAATTACGCCAACCGCTTCGCCTCGATCGTGGTGACGGCAATTGCCGAGGCGAGCCGGCGGGTCGCCGAGAAAATCAGGGTCATCGCCGCCGATCAGCTCGAGGTCGCGCCCGAGGACGTCGAGCTCGTCGGCGGCAATGCGCGCGTCGTCGGCGTGCCGGAGAAATCGTTGCCAATCCGCCGGGTCGCGACGCAGGCGCATTGGCATCCGGCCGGGTTGCCCGAAGGGGTCTCGCCGGGCATCTATGAGACCGCGATCTTCTCGCCCCCGAGCCTCGGCGCGCCGGACGCGAGCGAGCGTGTCGCCTCGTCGCTGACCTACGGCTATGTCATAGATTTGGCCGCGGTCGAGATCGATCGCGAGACCGGCCGGATCGAGGTCAAGAAATACGTCTCGGTCCACGATGTGGGCACGGTCTTGAACCCGCTCGTGGTCGAAGGCCAGATCTACGGCGGGTTCGCCCACGGCATCGGCGCCGCGTTTCTCGAAGAGATGGTCTACGACGCCAACGGCAGTTTCCAGTCCGGAACCTTCGCTGATTATCTCTGCGTCACCGCGCCCGAGATGCCGAAGCTCATCGTCGGCCACATCATGACGCCGTCGCCGACAAATCCCCTCGGCTCGAAGGGCATGGGCGACGGCTCCTCGATGCTGACTCCGGCGGTGATCGGCAACGCGGTGAGCGACGCGCTCGGGATCGAGGACCTGACGCTCCCGCTGACGCTGAACAAGACCTGGGATCTCGCCAATGGGCGCGAGCATCATCGCGCCACCGTGGCGCGGCCGAGGGTTGGCGCGGCGGAGCCCGGGATTGGCGCCGGCGCGCTCACCGGCTCGGGCACGGTCGAGCTGACCGCGCCGCCGGCCGAGATCTTTCAACTCCTTCTCGATCCGACCTTTCTCGCCGCCGTCGTGCCCGGCTGTCGCGAGCTCACCCTCATCGGCCCGGACCGGTACGTGGCCGAGGTCACGATCGGCGTCGCCGGGATCAAGGGCGTCTATAGCGCGACCATGGAGATCCGCGACAAGCGCGCGCCGGAGAGCCTGCGCCTCGTCGGGCGCGCTCAAGGCGCCCTCGGTTCCGGCTCCGGTGAGGGCCGCGTGCGCCTCGCGCCCTCGGCCACCGGCGGGACCGTGCTGCATTACGACTACGCCGCCGACGTCGGCGGTAAAATCGCCGCGGTTGGAAGCCGCATGATCGGCTCGGTCGCGCGCGTGCTCATCGGCCAGTTCTTTCGTGGCCTCGATCGCAAGCTCGCCGCCGGCAAGGAGAGCGGCGACGACGCGACCTCGTCGCAGCGCAGCTTCCTCGCGCGCATCTTCGGCGGGGACAAGAAATGAAGCCGGTCGCGTTCGAATATTGCCGGCCCGATTCGATCGAAGAAGCGCTCGAGCTCCTGGTCGAGTTCGGCGGCGATGCCAGCGTGATGGCGGGCGGCATGTCGCTTGGCGCGATGCTCAATATGCGCCTCGTGCGGCCGCGGGCGGTAATCGACATCAATCGCATCGCCGCCCTCGCCGAGACGCGGCGCGAGGGGGCGGTCTTCGAGACCGGCGCGACGCTGCGCCAGGCCGACGCGCTCGCCTCGGCCGCGGTCGCGGCCGCGGTGCCGCTCCTGCGCCTCGCGTTGCCCCATGTCGGGCACTATCAGACGCGGAGCCGCGGTACGCTCGGCGGCTCGGCCGCGCACGCCGATCCCAGCGCCGAGATCCCGCTCTGCCTGGTCGCGCTCGGCGGCGAGATCGAGCTCCGCTCGCGGCGCCGGTCGCGGCGCGTGGCCGCGCGCGAATTCTTCCACGGCGTCCTCACCACTTCGCGCGCGCCGGACGAGCTGGTGACCAAGCTCGCCTGGCCCGCTCACAAGCCGGGCCGCCGCTACGCCTTCGAAGAGATAGCCCAGCGCCTCGGCGACTATGCGATCGCCGCGGCGGCGTGCGCGGTCGAGCTCGACAGCGCGGGCAAGATCGCGTTCCTCGCGCTGGGCTTCGGCGGCATCGAGGACCGGCCTTTCGCCGTCGACGCCAAGGCCTTTATCGGCGCCAAGGCCGCCGCCGCAACGTTCCAGGCGCTGGTCGCCGACGCCGCTTCCAAGACGACGCCGCTCGAGGATCTGCAGGCCAGCGCCGCCTATCGCCGCCAATTGATGCGTGTGCTCGGCCAGCGCGTGCTCCAGCGCGCCTTCGACGAATCCGCCAGAAAGCATTAGGGTCGGGACATGCTGCGGCGAAAGCCAGGCGAGAAGCATCGCATCGAGCTCACCGTGAATGGCAGGCGCATGGCCGGTCACGCCGAGCCGCGCATGCTGCTCGTCGACTTCCTGCGCCACGAGCTCAGGCTCTACGGGACCCATGTCGGGTGCGAGCACGGCGTGTGCGGCGCGTGCACGGTGATCATCGACGGTCGCGCGACCCGAAGCTGTGTGCGCTATGCCGTGCAATGCGACGGCGCCGAGATCCGCACCGTCGAAGGCTTGGCTGCCGGCGAGGATCTCAACGCTCTGCAGCAGGCGTTCTCGCGCCACGCCGCGCTGCAATGCGGCTTCTGCACGGCCGGGATTCTGATGTCGGTCACGCAATTTCTGGCCGAAACGCCGCGGCCCACGGAAGCCCAGGTGCGCGACATGCTCTCCGGACATATCTGCCGCTGCACCGGCTATGAGGGCATGGTGCGCGCGATCCTGGAGGTGGCGCACTCCTCGGCGGAAGCTTGAGCGCGGCCATGGACCTCGCCACCGCCTTCACGTTCTCGGTCGCGCGTGCGCCGCACGCGATCGCGATCTGCGACGGTGCCGAGCGGCGGAGCTACGCGGCTTGGGACGCCGAAATTCGCGCGGTTGCCGGCGGGCTCCGCTCTCTTGGCCTGGGTGCGGGCGATCATTTCGTCACCGTTCTCTCGAACCGCTGCGAGATGGCGACGCTCTACTGGGCATGCCAGATGATCGGCGCCATCTTCACGCCGTTCAACTGGCGGGCGAGCGCGGAGGAGATCGCCTTCGTGCTCGCCGACGCCGAGGCCAAACTGGTCGCCTTCGAAGGCAAGACCGAGGCCGCGACCGCCGCCGCCTGCGCGACGACCGGTCTCGCCATGGACCGGCTCCTCGCCGTGGCGGACGGGACGGGCGGGGGCGCGCATTTCGCCCAGATCGCGACAGCACCGGCGGTTTCCGGCCCTATTGCGATCGAGGACAGCGCCATCGCGCTGATGCTGTATACCTCCGGCACGACGGGCCGCCCCAAGGGCGTGCCGCGCTCGCACGCCGCCGAGCGGAATGCGGCGCTCGCCTGCATCGCGCAGCTCGGGCTTCGCCACGGCGAATGCCAGCTCGGCGTCATGCCGCTGTTCCACACCATGGGCCAGCGCACCCTCCTCATGGCGATGATGCTGAATGGCAAGTTCGTCTGCATGCCGGCCTTCGACGCCGAGGGGGTGCTGCGCCTGATTGCCCTGGAGAAGATCACCGCGCTCTTCCTGGTGCCGACGATGTTCCACGACATCGTCCATCACCCGCGCTTCGCCGAGCACGACCTCGCGACGGTGCGCAATCTCGGCTATGCCGGGATGTCGATGAGCAGCGCGCTTACGCTGAAATGCGCCGAGGCGTTCCAGCCGCAATCTTTCGTCAACTATTACGGCTCGAGCGAGATCTACAGCTTCACGGTCTGCGATCACGTGATCGCCAAGCCAGGCTCTGCCGGGCGGGCCGCGATCAATCAGCAGATCCGCATCGTCAATGCCGATCCGGAGGCGCGCACCTCGCCCGACGACCTCGTCGCTCCCGGCGAGGCGGGCGAGATCATCGCCACCATGCGGAGCCCTGATGCGTTTCGCGGCTATTGGAAGCGCCCCGACGCCGACGAGAAGGCGATCCGCGACGGCTGGTATTTTACCGGAGATCTCGGCCAGTGGGACGCCGACGGCGAGCTCACCATCGTCGGGCGCGTCGACGACATGATCATCTCCGGCGGGGAGAATATCTATCCCGAGGAGGTAGAGGATGTGCTGGCGAAAAGTGGCCTCGTGCGGCACGTCGCCGCGATCGGCCTTCCCGACGAGCGCTGGGGCCAGAAGCTCGTCGCCTTCGTCGAGCCCGCGCGGCCCGAGGTGACGGCCGAGATGCTGGATCGCGCCTGTCTGAAAAGCGCGCTCGCCCGTTTCAAGCGCCCGCGCGGCTATGGTTTTGTGGCCGAGATTCCGCGCTCGGGGTCCGGCAAGCTTCTGCGCCGGTTTCTGCGCGAGGGCCGCTACACTCTGCTGCCCGGTTTCAAAAGCACCCTGTAAGGATGTGACACATGAAGAAGAAGGACTATGCGCAAAGCCGCGCCGCGCTTCTGGTGGAGCTCGACGGGCTCCGCGTCGAGGTCGATGAGGCCAAGCGCATCGGCTATCTGTGGCTCGATCGACCGCCCCTCAACATCGTCTCGTACCGGGGCCGCGCCCAGATTCGCGCCATCATCGAGGCTTTCGATGAGGACGATGACGTCGGCGTCGTCGTGATCCGCGGCGCGAACGGGGTCTATACCTCGGGCGGCGACGTGAAGAAGTTCATGGAGCTGCCGCCAGACGCGATGTCCGATCTCGCCTTCGACATCGGCGCGCCGGAGCGCTGCGGGAAGCCCGTGATCGCGGCGCTGGAGAAATACGGCTTCGGCGTCGGCTTCGAGCTCGCGCTGGCCTGCGATTTCCGGCTCGCGACCAAGGAAACGCAGGTGGGCCTGCCCGAAAGCTCGATCGGCCAGATGCCGGGCTCGGGCGGCAGCGTGCGCGTCGCGCGCATCGTCGGCATGACGCGGGCCAAGGACATGGTCATGATGAGCCGCCGGCTCGGCGCCGAGGAGGCGAAGAGCTGGGGCCTCATCACCGAAATCGCGGCCGACGGCGCGGCCCTGACCAAGATGGTCGATGACTACGCGGCCAAGCTCAATTCCTTCGCGCCGATCTCGCTCAGGACGCTCAAGCGCACGCTCAATACCGCCTATGATTCGAGCCTCAAGGCCGCGCTCGATTTTGAAGGCTTCGGCTACGAGAAGCTGCGCCAGACCGAAGACTACAAGGAAGGCATCAATGCCTTCGGCGACAAGCGCAAGGCGATATACCGTGGCCGGTAAACGGGCGGCGGCCAAGATTTCGCCGCCGCCGGCCTGGGCGGATGCAATCTTCGACGTTCTCAAGGAGGCCGATATCGAACAGGTCGGCTACGTGCCGGACGCCGGGCATACGCGGCTGATCGATCTTTGCCTCGCCGACAATGCGATCCGCGCAATTCTGCTCACGACCGAGGAAGAAGGGGTCGCGCTGCTGCTCGGCGCCTGGGCGGGCGGCCAGAGAGGCTGCCTCCTGATGCAGTCCTCGGGCGTCGGCAACTGCATCAATATGCTCTCGCTCGCCCAGGAGTGCCGCTACCCCTTCCTCATGCTGGTCACGATGCGGGGCGATTGGGGCGAGTTCAACCCGTGGCAAGTGCCGATGGGCCAAAGCACGCAGACCGCGCTCGAGTCGGCGGGCGTGATCGTGCAGAACGTCGATGACGCCAAGGACGTGGCCGAGACCGTGCATGCCGCGGCGGCGCTCGCCTTCGGGTCCTATCGGCCGGTCGCGGTCCTGATCGGCCAGCGCATCATCGGTTTCAAGGACTGGAGGAAGAAGTGACATGGCGCGGACCAAGAACATCGTTCTCGAGCGTCGTGCCGTCGTCGCCCGCATCCTTGCCGGGCGCGGCGATGCGCTTGTCGTCACCGGACTCGGATCGACGACATGGGACACGGCGGCTGCCGGCGACACGACGAAAAATCTCTACCTTTGGGGCGGGATGGGCGCGGCGGCGATGTGCGGCCTCGGGCTTGCGCTGGCCCAGCCCGGGCGCCGTGTCCTCGTGGTCACGGGCGACGGCGAGATGCTCATGGGGCTCGGCAGCCTCGCCTCGATCGCGGTGCAGAAGCCGGCGAACCTAGCCGTCTGCGTGATCGACAATGAACGTTACGGCGAGACCGGCATGCAACGCACCGCGACCTCGTTCGGCGTCGATCTCCCCGGCATGGCGCGCGCGGCGGGGTTCGCCGAGACGGCAATGGTGCGCACCGAGAAGCAGCTCGCCGCGATTGCGCCCCGACTGTTCGCGGCCGCAGGCCCGCTCTTCGTCGCGATCAAGGTGACAGCCAATCCGGTCCCGATGGTACTGCCCCCGCGCGATGGGCCGTGGATTTTGCGCCGGTTCCGCCACGATCTGCTCGGTCCGCGCGCGGCCGACTAAGCGCGCCAGCCGCGGCCGGCTTGACACCAAATCCGCCCGCCCCTATTTAATTGCAAATACAATAACTGTGTTTGCAATTAAATGTGGAGGTCGCGATGGAGTTCGGGTATTTCACGCTGAGCGACAACAACTACCCGGGCAATCCGCGCACGCCCAACCAGTTCGTGCTCGAGATCCGCGAGCAGGCGATCCTCGCCGACGAGCTCGGCATGCATTCGACGTGGATCGGCGAGCATCATTTCGACACGCTGGGTGTGAATTCAAGACCGGGCACGGTTCTGGCCAGCATCATTCCGGTGACCAAGCGTGTCCGGCTCGCGCCCGCGGTCAACGTGCTCCCCATCCATCACCCGCTTCACGTCGCCGAGGAATGGGCGACGCTCGATCTCCTCTCGGGCGGGCGCGTCGATTATGCGATCGGGCGCGGCTATGACCGAGCCGAGTACGAGCCCTTCGGCGCTCCCTTCATGGAATCGGCGGCGATCATGGAGGAGGGGATCGACGTGCTGATGAAGGCCTGGAACGAGCCCGGCGTCTGGTCCCACAAGGGCAAGTACTACGACATCCAGAACATGTCGATCACGCCGAAGCCGGTCCAGAAGCCGCTGCCGATCTACGTCGCCTCGTTCTCCGAGACGAGTCTCAAGATGGCGGCGAAGCGTGGGCTCAACATCATCTATGCGCCGTTTGCCGCCTCGATGGTGTTCGGCAACCTCGAGAAGGCGGTGGGCGGCTATCGCGAGGCGTGCGTGCGTGAAGGCAAGACGCCTGGCCGCGCGATGTGCAGCTATTTTATTCACATCGCCGAGACCAAGGCGGAGGACGATTTCGGCCGCCAGGCGCTGCTCGACTATTTTCAATACGCCGTGCTGCGCGCCTTTCCGTCCGACCCGGCGAAGATGCCGCCAAGCATGCACTATTTCGTCAAGATCAACGAGATTCTGAAGTCGATGCGCAAGGAGACGCTGTCCGACCGATCGATCCTGCTCGGCTCGCCGGCGGAGATCATCGCCCAGCTCAAGAAGGTCGAGGCCGCGGGCATCGAAGAGGTCATTCTTTATTTCAACGTCGGCCGCAAGCCCCATTCGCTCGTCAAGGAGCAGATGGCGAAGTTTATGGCTGAGATCGCGCCGGCCTTCGAAGGCCAGCACCGCCATCCGGTCTCCTGAGCGACGCATGCTACGGCTCGCCGAATACCTCCCGTACCTCGTCAATCGGGTGGGCGCCCATTTGGTCGCGCGCTACAACCGCGAGCTCAGGCCGCACGGCGTCAATATTCAAGTCTGGCGCGTGCTGGCCGTGCTCCGCGAGGAAGACGGAATGCGAGTCTCGCGGCTGTCCGAGGTCACGAGCATCGATCCCTCGACGCTCTCGCGCGTGCTTGATGCCATGCAGCAAAAGCGCCTGATCACGCGCCGGAGGCCCACGCCCGGCTATGGTGCGGTGGATTCGCGCATGGTCACCGTGCACGCGTCCGTGCGCGGCCAGGCGCTCACCTACCGCGTTCTGCCCTTCGCCGAGAATTACGAGCGCGTCGCGCTCCAAGGCTTCACGCGCGACGAGGCGGCGACGCTGAAAGCGCTGCTCGCCCGCGTCTACGATAATCTCGCCGCCGGTGAAGGCGCGCCGCTGCGCGGCTAATCGTGGCGCGGCTTCCCCGATGCCGGGCTTTGGATTAGCCTGGTAGGCGACCGAGAGGGCTTGACCGGGGAGATCGCGATGGATAGCGGCGCGCAGGTGCTCGAAAAATATAAGATGTATATCGGCGGCGAGTGGGTCGAAGCCGCTTCGGGCCGGTATTTCGAGACCGACAACCCCTATACCGCTTCGCCCTGGGCGCTGATTCCGCGCGGCGAGACGGCCGACGTCGATCGCGCGGTCGAAGCGGCGCACAAGGCCGTCACCGCCGGTCCCTGGGCCAAGCTCACCGCGACCGCGCGCGGGGCGATGATCCGCAATCTCGCCGATCTCCTCGCCCTCGATGCCGATCGTCTGGCCGCGATCGAGGTGAAGGACAACGGCAAGCTGATCGCCGAGATGAGCGCACAGTGCAGGTATCTGGTGCAATGGTACTATTACTACGCTGGCCTCGCCGACAAGATCGAAGGCGCGGTGATCCCGATCGACAAGCCCGGCTTCTTCAACTACACGCGCTGGGAGCCGTTGGGCGTCGTCGGCATGATCGTGCCATGGAACTCGCCGCTGCTCCTGCTGGCGTGGAAACTCGCGCCCTGTCTCGCCGCCGGCAATACGGCGGTGATCAAACCCTCCGAATACACCTCGGCCTCGACGCTCGAGTTCATGAAGATCGTCGAGAAGGCGGGGTTCCCGCCCGGCGTGGTCAACGTCGTCACCGGCTTCGGCGCCGAGGCGGGAAGCCCGCTGGTCGATCATCCCAAGGTGGCCAAGATCGCGTTCACCGGCTCGGATGCGACGGGCGTGCGCATCTACGAGCAGGCCGCGCGCGGCATGAAGAAGGTGACGATGGAGCTCGGCGGCAAGTCGCCCAACATCGTCTTCGCCGACGCCAATATCGAGAACGCGGTCAAGGGCGTGATCTCCGGCATCTTCGCCGCGACCGGCCAAACCTGCATCGCTGGCTCGCGGCTGCTGGTGCAGCGCTCGATCCACGACGCCTTCGTCGAGAAGCTGGTCGCGCTGGGCAAGACCGCGCGCATGGGCGATCCGGCCAAGATGGAGACCCAGGTTGGTCCGGTCACCAACGTGGCGCAATACAACAAGGTCCTCGACTACATCGCGATCGGAAAAAAGGAAGGTGCGGAGATAGCGCTCGGCGGCGCCAAGGCGACGCGGCCGGAATGCGGCAAGGGCTGGTTCGTCGAACCCACGGTCTTTACCGGCGTTCGCAATTCGATGCGGATCGCACAGGAGGAGATCTTTGGACCGGTGCTCTCGGTGATCCCGTTCGCCGACGACGAGGAGGCGATCGCGATCGGCAATGACGTCGTCTACGGTCTCGCCGCCGGGGTGTGGACGCAGAACATGGGCCGCGCGATCACGATGGCCGAGCGGCTTCAGGCCGGAACCGTCTGGATCAACACCTACCGCGCCGTCTCCTACCTCTCGCCCTTCGGCGGCTACAAGCGCTCCGGCGTGGGGCGCGAGAGCGGCCAGGAGATGATCAAGGAGTATCTCCAGCTCAAATCGGTCTGGATCGACGTTTCGAATGCCGAGGCGCCGAACCCATTCGTGCTGCGCTGAGGCGGCTCAGCCTTTGCCGCCGCAGCTTAGCCCGTTGACCATCTCGGGCGTGAGGTACTCGCTCCCGAGAGCGCAGGTCTCGGGCGTGCACTGGCGGTGAAATTCCTCGAGCACGTCCTTTGCCCGGCAGTCCTTGGCGCTCCACAGGAGCCGCGCGTATTGGATCAGATAGCGCGTGTCACTCTGGGCAAGTGCGACCGCCTCGCGCGCCTCGTTGACCGCGCCGGTTGCGTCGTGGCGATAGCGCACGAGGAAGTTTGCCCGCGCCATACGCACATGGGGATCCAGCCGGCCGAGCCCGAGCGCCGTCTCGAGATCGGCGCCCGCCTCATCGATCCGGTTCAGACTCATGAGAAGTGCGTGGCGCTTCATCAGATAGGACGGGTTGTGCGTGTCGAAGCGCAGCGCCTCGGTGTAATAGGCGAGCGCTTTCTGGACGTCACCCTGGCGATGATAGGTGGCGGCCAGCATGCTGAGCCCGTCGTCGTTCTGCGGCTCGGCGCGTAGCACCCGCTCGATGTCGGCGATCGCCTCGTCGATGCGCCCGAGCGCGTAGTTGCACTCCGCCCGCGCGAGCAAATAGATCCCGGCCGGGCCGAGCGCGTAGGCGCGGTCGAAATCGGCGATCGCCTCGAGGCATTCACCCTTTTGCCAGCGCACGATGCCGAGCGCGTATTGATAATAGCCGCGCAGCGACGCGAGATGCGAATTGGTCTCCGCGTGCTTCAGGAGAACCGCGACGTATTGCTCGATCAGCTTGAGCGAGCCGCCGGCGCGCGGCTCGAGACCCTTGAGGAAGTTCCAGTGCGGCGTAATCGCCCAGCCATTGGCGGCGACGGCCGCGCCGAGAACCTGGATCGCGGCGTCGCGGTTGCCGATCAGATTGGCGATGTCGATCAGATAGCCGTAGCTCGGCGACACGCGCGGCGCGATGGCGACGGCGGTCTCGAAATCGGGCAGCGCCAGCGCGAGCACCCGGTCCATTTCCTGCAGCCGCTCGACCGGCACCTGTTCCGAAACGTCCTCGCCGCGCGAGATCCAGGCAATGTGGAAATAATGCGCGCCGCGCGCGAGATGCGCGTAGGCTGATCGTGGCGCCGCATGGATCCAGCGCGTGAGCGACGTCTCGAGCTCAGGATTCGAGTTTTCGAAGGCCGCCAACGCATCGCGTAGAACCGTATCGGCGATCGCACCGGTCTCGATTTTGGCTTGGATTGCACCAAAGAGCCGATCGAGGCCGTCAAAGTTGCGCTGCTGCAACGGCGCGAGAATCGCGAGCTTGTCAGTCCGCGCCTCGCGCGCGGCCGAAGGACCGGCAAAGGCAAGACCGGCGCATCCCACGATCGCCAACAACGCATAACGGACCATACGCATACACAACTCCGAGAGGCCGGCGACGGTTGCGAATCGCTGTCCGCCGTTCCGGAGCCGTGATGCTCGACCTAAGAATTTGCGCTAGGCTTAATTATTGCGGTTAACGCGGCGTCACTCGGGCCCCGGTGGGGTGTTACCGCAGGCAACGCTCGACGATATAGCCGCAAATGTGCTGGCGGCCGGACAGCAACCCGCCGGTCTGGCCGCGATAACGCACCGACATTACGCGGCCGTCGTCCACGATGAACGTCGCCTCGCACCAGCGTTCCTGAAGCACCGGAGGCGCGGTCTCGATCTCGGCCGCGCTTCGCTCGCTATGGCCGCGCCGGCTCGCGTCCTCCTGGTAGAGGTAAACGAGCGTCTCCATGTTCCCGCTGCGCGATTCGCGCCACGGCGCACCGGCGCATTCGAGAATCTGGTCCTTGCGCAGGCCGACGAGCTCCGACTGCGCGCGCTCGGAGGCCACCTGGCGCTCCTTGGTGGTGCACGCGGTGATCAACAGAACCAATCCAATCAAGACGAAACGAACAATCATAACTCCCCCTCGTCGCGCCCATACGGGCACGATCGGCGGAACAAATACTCTCGCGCCACGGAAATGCAAAGCCATGAGCGCAGGGCGCTCCACTCAGCGTAGCGGTGCGGTTTGGATATTGCCCGGCCGGGACGGTGCGAGCGGCATGCCGCCGGCGCTGGGCATGGTCTCGCCGCGCGGCGAAACGGTGACGCTGACGATCGCGCCGTGCAGGGTGCGGCCTTCTACTTGGACCGTGGCGATGCGCGCGCCGCGCTGAAAGGTGAGCACGCTGGTCGCGGCGCGCACGCTCGTGATCTCGGACCAGCCAAAGCGCCGCATTTCCTGGGCATAGAAATCGTAGATCGTGCCGACGCCGTGTCCGGTCGTGAAGACGAGGCGGCCGAGCCAGGAATCCTGGGCGCCGAGTACCAGGGAGCGGTCGAGATCGAGGCTGGCGCGCTCGGGTACCGGGATGTCGGTGAACTGCGCGAAGCCGGTGACTGAGCCGCTCGCGGGATCGGCGCTGGGGCCGGTCTGCGACCGCGGCGGGCCCGATGCGCACCCGGCCACGACGAGGGCCGCGACAATTGCTACACCCGCAAGATAAAAAGAACGTTGCGGGTGCATGGTCCATTCCGTCAACAGCTTAACGAGAGATTAGGGGCACGCTCGCATGTGCGGCCGAGTCGGTCAATCAGCACTCGCCAACTCTTTATTAAAAGAGATTTGACATGGGCCACCGAGTCTGGTTATAAAGCCATCCCTTGCGGTACGGGACTTCCGAGCCGCATGTTTTCTCCGTGACGGGAGCGGTATCAGGGCCGGGTTACACGCGGTCAGGATGCTAGTCGTGGAGAAAGGCTTTTTGACATTGTGAAAATGGAAGGGATGCGTGGGCGGCGGCGCGCAATAAGCGTGCCTTGCCAAGCTACGCATCTTGTCATGCGTACGCTTGTGCTAGGTGGGCTTTCTCCGGAGCTTGCTCCGGAGGGAATCCTCAAACCTAAGAGTTTGATCCTGGCTCAGAACGAACGCTGGCGGCAAGCCTAACACATGCAAGTCGAACGCGTGTAGCAATACACGAGTGGCGGACGGGTGAGAAACGCGTGGGAACGTACCCAGCAGTACGGGATAACCGCGGGAAACTGCGGCTAATACCGAATACGCCCTTCGGGGGAAAGATTTATCGCTGTTGGATCGGCCCGCGTCCGATTAGCTAGTTGGTGGGGTAACGGCCTACCAAGGCTATGATCGGTAGCTGGTCTGAGAGGACGATCAGCCACACTGGGACTGAGACACGGCCCAGACTCCTACGGGAGGCAGCAGTGGGGAGTATTGGACAATGGGGGCAACCCTGATCCAGCTATGCCGCGTGGGTGATGAAGGCCTTCGGGTTGTAAAGCCCTTTTGGCGGGGACGATAATGACGGTACCCGCAGAATAAGCCCCGGCTAACTTCGTGCCAGCAGCCGCGGTAATACGAAGGGGGCTAGCGTTGTTCGGAATTACTGGGCGTAAAGCGCGCGTAGGCGGTTCACCAAGTCGGGCGTGAAAGCCCCGGGCTCAACCCGGGAATTGCGTTCGATACTTGTGGACTTGAGGTCGGGAGAGGGTAGTGGAATTCCCAGTGTAGAGGTGAAATTCGTAGATATTGGGAAGAACACCAGTGGCGAAGGCGGCTACCTGGCCCGAATCTGACGCTGAGGCGCGAAAGCGTGGGGAGCAAACAGGATTAGATACCCTGGTAGTCCACGCCGTAAACGATGAGTGCTTGATGTTGGGGGGCCTAGCCCCTCAGTGTCGTAGCTAACGCGTTAAGCACTCCGCCTGGGGAGTACGGTCGCAAGATTAAAACTCAAAGGAATTGACGGGGGCCCGCACAAGCGGTGGAGCATGTGGTTCAATTCGACGCAACGCGAAGAACCTTACCAGCTCTTGACATGTCCCTCGAGTCCCCGAGAGATCGGGGGCGTCGGTTCGGCCGGAGGGAACACAGGTGCTGCATGGCTGTCGTCAGCTCGTGTCGTGAGATGTTGGGTTAAGTCCCGCAACGAGCGCAACCCTCATCTTCAGTTGCCATCAGGTAAAGCTGGGCACTCTGAAGAAACTGCCGGTGACAAGCCGGAGGAAGGTGGGGATGACGTCAAGTCCTCATGGCCTTTATGGGCTGGGCTACACACGTGCTACAATGGCGGTGACAATGGGATGCAATGGAGCGATCCGGCGCTAATCTCAAAAAGCCGCCTCAGTTCAGATTGCACTCTGCAACTCGAGTGCATGAAGTCGGAATCGCTAGTAATCGCGGATCAGCACGCCGCGGTGAATACGTTCCCGGGCCTTGTACACACCGCCCGTCACACCATGGGAGTTGGTTCTACCTGAAGCCGGTGCGCCAACCGTAAGGAGGCAGCCGACCACGGTAGGGTCAGCGACTGGGGTGAAGTCGTAACAAGGTAGCCGTAGGGGAACCTGCGGCTGGATCACCTCCTTTCTAAGGACGCGGAATCGGCAACGGCTCCGCTCAGCCTACAACCCGCGCGTCGCCGTCCTCGTATCCCTTCCATGCTCGAGTGCAACACGCCGAATCGCCCTGATTGGCGAGCGTGACGCGCTCTCCACCGACCGGGCTTCTTGAACGGACCGGCCGTGCGATCGGACGCTCGCATGCGAGGATTCGATCCGACGGCGAGGAGAGGGGCCGAGGAGCGGGCCTGTAGCTCAGTTGGTTAGAGCACACGCTTGATAAGCGTGGGGTCGGTAGTTCGAGTCTACCCAGGCCCACCAAGCTTAGAGGGCAGACGACAGACGGAAGCGGGCCAAGATCGGTCACTGTCTCTGTCTTCTGCAACGGCAGTCTGGTCCGGGGGTGTAGCTCAGTTGGGAGAGCGCCTGGTTTGCAACCAGGAGGTCGACGGTTCGAACCCGTTCACCTCCACCACGTGAGCGGCCGGCATTCGAGCAGTCGAGACAGATCGGCGGCGCCTGTTGGGTGCTGTCGGATTGGAGTTTCGCCGTCGGGCTTGCCCGACGGTGTGGCGGCTGTGAGGTCGCCTCGGCTATTTGACATTGTGAAAAGGACGTGTCTGGCTGTGTCCGGACTTGGCTGCGGAGAAATCCGCGGGCGAGGCCGAGACACAGAATGTTCCTGCGGAAGTTATGCGTCGGGTTCATCCCTGCGCATGACGATTTCGCAATCAAGCGCTAAAGAGCATTTGGTGGATGCCTTGGCACCGAGAGGCGATGAAGGACGTAGCACGCTGCGATAAGCTGCGGGGAGCCGCGAGCAGGCTTTGATCCGCGGATTTCCGAATGGGGAAACCCGGCCCATCAGGGTCGTCGTCACCTGAATTCATAGGGTGGCGAAGCGAACCCGGCGAACTGAAACATCCTAGTAGCCGGAGGAAAGGACATCAAACGAGACTCCGCTAGTAGTGGCGAGCGAACGCGGACTAGGCCAGTGATCGGACCGTAAGAACTGGAACCGTCTGGAAAGGCGGGCCGAAGCGGGTGATAGCCCCGTACAGGTAGAAAGCGATCCGATCCTCGAGTAAGGCGGGACACGTGAAATCCTGTCTGAACATGGGGGGACCACCCTCCAAGCCTAAGTACTCCTCGGTGACCGATAGTGAACAAGTACCGTGAGGGAAAGGTGAAAAGAACCCCGATGAGGGGAGTGAAATAGTACCTGAAACCGAATGCTTACAAGCAGTGGGAGCCCCCTTGTGGGGTGACCGCGTACCTCTTGTATAATGGGTCAGCGAGTTGGTCTACGTAGCAAGCTTAAGCCGATAGGCGTAGGCGAAGCGAAAGCGAGTCTGAATAGGGCGATTTAGTTACGTGGATCAGACCCGAATCTGGGTGATCTAGCCATGGGCAGGCTGAAGGTGCGGTAACACGTACTGGAGGGCCGAACTCACTCCTGTTGAAAAAGTAGGGGATGACCTGTGGCTAGGGGTGAAAGGCCAATCAAACCCAGAAATAGCTGGTTCTCCGCGAAATCTATTGAGGTAGAGCGTCGTGCGATTACCGTCGGGGGTAGAGCACTGGATGGGCTAGGGGGGAGCGATCCTTACCAAACCCAACCAAACTCCGAATACCGATGAGTACAGCACGGCAGGCAGACCATGGGTGCTAAGGTCCGTGGTCGAAAGGGAAACAGCCCAGACCGCCAGCTAAGGTCCCCAAATCACGGCTAAGTGTGAAAGGATGTGGGAAGGCCATGACAACCAGGAGGTTGGCTTAGAAGCAGCCATCCTTTAAAGAAAGCGTAACAGCTCACTGGTCTAGATAAGCCGTCCTGCGCCGAAGATGTAACGGGGCTCAAGCCGTGTACCGAAGCTGCGGATGCGCGCGCAAGCGCGCGTGGTAGCGGAGCGTTCCGTAAGCCTGTGAAGGCGTCTCGCGAGAGGCGCTGGAGGTATCGGAAGTGAGAATGCTGACATAAGTAGCGACAAGGAGTGTGAGAGACACTCCCGCCGAAAGTCCAAGGGTTCCTGTGCAAGGTTAATCCGCGCAGGGTGAGCCGGCCCCTAAGGCGAGGGCGAAAGCCGTAGTCGATGGGAACCAGGTTAATATTCCTGGGCCTGCCGGGTGTTGACGGATGCTGTAAGTCGTACGGTCTTACTGGATTGACCGTGCGGCGAAGGCGTTCCAGGAAATAGCCCCGGCATATAGACCGTACCCGAAACCGACACAGGTGGACTGGTAGAGAATACCAAGGCGCTTGAGAGAACGATGTTGAAGGAACTAGGCAAATTGCTCCCGTAACTTCGGAAGAAGGGAGACCTCGGTTCGGGCAACCGGATCGAGGTGGCACAGACCAGGGGGTGGCGACTGTTTAATAAAAACACAGGACTCTGCAAACTCGAGAGAGGACATATAGGGTCTGACGCCTGCCCGGTGCCGGAAGGTTAAAAGGAGGAGTGCAAGCTCTGAATTGAAGCCCCGGTAAACGGCGGCCGTAACTATAACGGTCCTAAGGTAGCGAAATTCCTTGTCGGGTAAGTTCCGACCTGCACGAATGGCGTAACGACTTCCCCACTGTCTCCAACATCGACTCAGCGAAATTGAATTCTCCGTGAAGATGCGGAGTACCC
>SHWG01000125.1 GCA_009693905.1 Rhodospirillales bacterium
GACCAGCCGACCCTGCGAGGTCAGCACGTCAACCGGCCGCAACTTCGTGACGATCTCTTCAGCCGCGTGTCTCTTCCTTGCATCCTTCAGTCCTCCATCAGGCCATAAGCCATACATCAGGGAGGACCACTTCTCAGAAGGCAGACCAGCCCGGCGATGACGAGTGTGAGTGTCTGCGCCGTTCTCTCGTCATCGACCGCACCGTTCTTGCGCTCAACCGGACAGCCGCGGGTCAGGCCCGGCCATGACGAAGGAAAGTGTCATTATTAGTGAGCACTGGTATGAGCCCTACCTCTTCTCGAGCCAGCGCGCGGTCGCGTGGTCGTCGTCCTCGCGCGCCTCGACCCAGCGCTCGCCGGCGCTCGTATCCTCGAGCTTCCAGAACGGCGCCTTGGTCTTGAGCCAATCGATCAGGAAATGGCAGGCGGCGAGCGCCGCCTCGCGGTGCGCCGATGCGGTCGCCACCAGCACGATGCGATCGCCGGGTTCGAGCCGGCCGTAGCGATGGATGATGGTGAGATCCTCGAGCGGCCAGCGTCCGCGCGCCTCGGCCGCGATCTTCTCGAGCTGCTTCTCGGTCATGCCGGGATAGTGCTCGAGGGTAATCGCGCGCACGCGGGTCTCGCCGGCGAAGTCGCGCACCAGGCCGATGAACGAAGCGATGCCGCCAATTTTGACGTTGCCGGCACTGAGCCGCTCGATCTCGGATCCTACGTCGAAATCCTCGCGCTGGACGCGGATCACGGCCTCACCCTCCGGTCATCGGCGGAAACAGCGCGATCTCGTCGCCCTGCGCGACACTGGCGCCGAGCTCGGCGAGCTCCTGGTTGACCGCGACGCGCAGCGCCGAGATATCGCGCAACGCCTCGGCGTAACCGGACCCGCGGGTCTTGAGCCAAGCGATGAGCTGGGCGACATCGGCCACGCCCGGCGGCGGCTCGAGCGCCTCGCCCGCGCGCCCGATCTTTTGGCGCACCCAACCGAAATACAGCAAATGCATCAGCTCACCTCGCTGAATGGCAGGAACTCGACCATCATACCTGGAGATAGGTCTTCCATCCCCTCCGGCAACTCGACCAGCCCGTCGGCCTCGACCATCGAGGTGAGAATCCCGGCCCCTTCGCGCGGGAACTTGGCGCAGGCAAGCATGCCGTCGGCGTCGCGATAGAGCCTGACGCGCAGCCATTCGCGCCGGCTCGCCTTCTTGCGGTAGCCGAAATCGGCGCGCACGCGGAACAGATGCGGCGCCCCCTCGGTCGCGCCGGCGAGCTTCAGGATCGCCGGGCGCGCAATGGTCATGAACATGACCATCATCGCCGCCGGATTGCCCGGGAGGCCGATGAACGGCACGCGGCCGACCTGGCCAAACGCCACGGGCCGCCCCGGTCGCACGGCCAAGCGCCAGAAATGGATGCGGCCCAGCGCCGTGACGGCCGCCCGCATGTGATCTTCCTCGCCGGTCGACATGCCGCCCGAGGTGACGATGAGATCGTGATCGGCTGCGGCGCGGGCCAGCGCCTCCCGCACGGCGTCCGCCTCATCGGCGAGGATGCCGAGATCGGCGACGACGCAGCCTTGGCCTTCGAGCGCCGCGATCAGCGCGTGCCGGTTGGCGTCGAACACGCAGCCCGCTTGCGGCGCCTCACCCACGTCGCGCAGCTCGTCTCCGGTCGAAAACACGGCGGCCTTGAGCGGGCGGTAGACCGCGAGCTCGGCCCAGCCGACCGAGGCGGCGAGGCCGATGTCCTGCGGCCTGAGCCGCCGCCCTGCCCTGAGTATGACGCTGCCGGCTTGGACGTCCTCGCCGGCGCGGCGGCGGTTGGCGCCGCGCTTGAGGCCGGGTGGGATGACGACCCGCTCGCCCTCCATGTGGCAATCCTCCTGCATCGCCACCGTGTCCGGCCCTTGCGGCATCGGCGCGCCGGTGAAGATGCGGATCGCCGTGCCGCGCTCCGCCGGCCGCTCCAGCCGGCTTCCGGCGGCGAGCCGCCCAGCCACAGGGAGGCTGGTCTCGGCCGCGCGCGCGAGGTCGTCCCAGAACACCGCGTAGCCGTCGACGGCCGAGTTGTCGTGCGGCGGCACGGCGCGCGTGGCGGTGACGTCGGCGGCGAGAATGCGCCCGCGCGAAGCGCGCAGCTTCACGCGCTCGGGCTCGGCGACGCAGACCAGACGTTGATCGAGCAAGGCGAGTGCCTCCGCCGCCGTCATCAGCGGGCCGCCGAAGGCAAAGCAATCGTCGGAGAGCTGCGCCATGTTAGACCGAACTCCGCTCGGCCGTGGCGCCCAGGCCGCAATGGCGCACGACGAAATCGGCGATCGCGGGAACATCGTTGAGATCGAGAAGCGGGCGATCGAGACCCGCGATCGGCGCATCGGTCGCGACCGCGACCACGAAAGGGTCGGTCGCCGCCAGCAGCGATTTGCCGAGCGCCGGACGATGGACCTCGAGTTTTTCGTGCCGCTCGGTCTTGAACCCCTCGACGATCAGGAGATCGACCGGCGTCATGCGCCGGATCAGCTCGACCAGCGTCGGCTCCGCCTCGCCGCGGTTCTCGTGCACCAGCGCCCAACGCCGCACGGAGGACACCATGACCTCGGTCGCGCCGGCCGCGCGGTGCTCGTAGGAATCCTTGCCCGGCACGTCGATGTCGAAGCCGTGATGCGCGTGCTTGAAGCTCGAGACGCGCACGCCCCTTCGCACCAGCTCAGGGACCAGCCGGACGATCAGGGTCGTCTTGCCGCTGCCGCTCCAGCCCGAGAGACCGAGGACGCGCACAACCTCTACCGTCCGGCCGGTCGGATCGAGGGCTCGGCGATCGCGGCCTCCTCCTCCGTCGCGGCCACGTGATCGACCGCGCCGCTCGCCGCGTTTTCCGCCGGCCGGATGTAGCGCAGGCTCGCGCGCAGATAGTCATAGCCGGTAAACAGCGTGATCACCGCCGCGGCCCACAGCCCGACCGTGCCAATCGAGTGCAGATCCGCAGACCTGGCGGCGTCGCCCGCGATCAGGAAGCCGATCGCCGTCATCTGCAGCGCCGTCTTCCATTTGGCGAGCCGGCTCACCGGGATGCTGACGTCGAGCGCGGCGAGAAACTCGCGCAGCCCCGAGACCACGATCTCGCGGCACAGGATCACGACCGCGGCCAAGAGCGTGAGCCCCTGGATATTGCCGAGCCCGGCCAGCATCAGGAGCGCGGCCGAGACCAGCAGCTTGTCGGCGATCGGGTCAAGGAAGCGGCCGAGTTCGGACTGGCTGCGCATCGCGCGCGCGATATAGCCGTCCAAGAAATCGGACACGCAGGCGAGCGCGAACAGGACGAGCGCGAGCCAGACCCAGTGCGGCCGGTCGAGATAGAGCAGCGCCACGATCGCCGGGATCGCGGCGATGCGAAACAATGTCAGCGCGTTGGGTACGTTGGCGACCATGACCGAACTCTAGATTGTTGCCGCGCCGGGCCGGGCGCCGCGCGGCCGCCGAATGATCTTATCCCTCGGGATGAAAGTGATCATAGATTTTTTTGGCGAGAGACGTGCTCACGCCCTCGACCTGTTCGAGATCTTTGAGCCCGGCGGTGGCGACGCCGTCGGCCGATCCGAAATGATGCAGGAGAGCGCGCTTGCGCCTTGCGCCGACGCCCGCGACCTCGTCCAAGGGCGAGGCGGTGATCGCGCGCTTGCGCTTGGCGCGGTGCGCCCCGATGGCGAAGCGATGCGCCTCGTCGCGCAGCCGCTGGAGAAAGAACAGCACCGGATCGCCCGGCGGCAGCGTGAATGGCGGGCGCTCGGGCGCGAAGAAGCTCTCGCGGCCGGCGTCGCGGTCGGGGCCCTTGGCGATGGCGAGGAGCGGCACGTCCTCGATCCCGAGCTCGGCGAAGACGGCGCGGGCCACGCTCAACTGGCCGGCGCCGCCGTCGATCAGCACCAGATCGGGCCAGTTTCCGCTCTCGCGGTCCGGGTCCTCGCGGAGCGCGCGCGCGAAACGGCGCATGAGCACTTCCCGCAGCATGCCGTAATCATCGCCCGGCGCGAGCTCGGCGCTCTTGATGTTGAACGTGCGATAGGCGGCCTTGACGAATCCCTCGGCGCCGGCGACGACCATGGCGCCGAGCGCGTTGGCGCCCTGGATGTGGCTGTTGTCGTAGATCTCGATGCGGCGCGGCGGGCCGTCGAGCGCAAGCGAGTCCGCGACGCCTTCCAAGAGCTTGCGTTGTGTCGCGCTCTCGGACATGTGGCGAGCCAAGGCCTCGCGCGCGTTCAGGAGGGCGTGCTCGACCAGCTTCTTCTTCACGCCGCGCCGGGGCACGATCAGCCCGACGCGCTTTCCGGCGCGGACCGAGAGCGCCTCGATCAAGAGATCCGGCGCCTGCGGTGCGTGCGAGACCAGCACCAGCTCGGGCGGCTCCTTGTCGGCATAGAACTGGCCGAGAAAGGAGGCGATCACCTCGGAAGGCGAGTGGTCCGCGGTATGCGCCGGGAAATAGGTGCGATTGCCGAAATTATGCCCGGCGCGATAGAAGAACACCTGGACGCAGCTCTCCGCGCCCTGCTGCGCGACGGCGACGATATCGGCCTCGCCCAGCGACAGCACATTGATGTCCTGATGCGCCTGGATATGGGCGAGCGCTTGGATGCGGTCGCGATAGACGGCCGCCGCCTCGAACTCGAGCGCGTCGGATGAGTCCTGCATGCGCCCCGCCAGACGCTGCGTGAGATCGCGGCTCCGGCCGAGCAGGAAGTCGCGCGTCTCGCCGACGATGGCGCCGTAGGTCTCGGGCTTGATGCGCCCGACGCAGGGCGCGGTGCAGCGCTTGATCTGATATTGCAGACACGGCCGCGTGCGCGCCGCGAACACCGAATCCGAGCACGAGCGCAGCGGAAACGCGCGCTGCAAGGTGTGCAGCGTCTGGTTGACCGCGCCGGCCGAGGCGAAGGGGCCGAAATATTCGCCCGTGCGGTTGCGCAGGCCGCGATGCTTCAGGAGCTGCGGCCAGTCGTGATCGCCGGTCAGCAAGACGTAGGGGAACGACTTGTCGTCGCGGAGCAGGATGTTGTAGCGCGGCTTCTCGCGCTTGATCAAGTTGCTCTCGAGCAGCAGCGCCTCGACCTCGGTATGCGTGGTCACGACGTCGACGGCCGCGGTCGCCGCAATCATGCGCGCGATCCGCGTCGACAGCCGGTCGGGGCGGGTATAGGCGACGAGGCGCCTGGTCAGGCTCTTCGCCTTGCCAACATAGAGCACCTGACCGCGCTCGTCGCGCATGCGATAGATGCCGGGGCTCTTCGGCACCGTCTTGAGCGCGGCCACGATCACGGCGGCGCCGCGGATCACGCCCGGCGCGCCGTCAGCCTGAACATTCATCTCGGCTATGTGCGCCGTGGTCCCCAACATGTCAACGCGCCGGGCCCTTCGAGGCGGAGTGGATAAATCTGTACATAATACCAAGCCTCACTGATCGGGACCCATGCGCCCAATCGCGCATTCCGATGGACATAATGTTCCAGGGTTGATCGACGAGATTGTTCCAGGCGTAGCAGCAGTGATCGAGGATGTCGTTGTAGGAGGCAAAGATACGGCTGGAGAGC
>SHWG01000126.1 GCA_009693905.1 Rhodospirillales bacterium
GTGTGCGTGGTGACGCCCGCGTTGTAGCCCCAGACCTCGCCGAGCAGTGTCTCGCGCGGGATCGCGCGCGCGCCGGCGCGGTAGAGATACTTGAGGATCGCCGCTTCCTTGTCGGTGAGGCGGACTTTCTTTTTGCTGTCCTTGTGGACCAGCATCCTGGCGCTCGGCTGGAACACGTAGGGCCCGAGCGTGAACACGGCGTCGTCGCTGAGTTCGTGCTGGCGGATGTGGGCGCGGATGCGCGCGAGCAGCACGCCGAGCCGGAACGGCTTGGTCACGTAGTCGCTCGCGCCCGATTCGAGGCCCCGGATCGCGTCCGCGTCCGTGTCCGCGCCGGTCAGCATGATGATCGGAGTCTTGATCCCGGCCTGGCGCATCGCCCGGCAGGCCTCGCGCCCGTCCATGTCGGGAAGGCCGATGTCGAGAATGACGACGTCGCAATAATCGCTCTGAATTTTTTCGAGCGCCTCTTGCCCCGTCGCCGCGGTGGTCACGACGAACCCTTCGCTTTGGCGCAACTGCTCGGCGAGCGTCGCGACGAACGCCGGATCGTCGTCCACCAGCAACAGTTTTTTGGCCAATCCCGCCATGATTCTCTCGGGCCTTGAGGCTTTCCTCCGAACAGATTGAAAATACGTGATTTTCCGTTGCGGCGAAAGGTCTTCCGATCCCCTAGAATCACCCCCCTCCTCCCCTTTGAGGCCGAGCTCTCGAAATCCCATGCCCGAGCGATCCCAAGCCCCGACCATCCCTTTGAGCCGCGAGCCGGTTTCGCTGCTCGCGGTCGACCGCGCGATCGCCGAACTGCGCCAGGGCCGCATGGTGGTCATCGCCGCCGCCCGGGGCTTGAGCGCGCTCGCGCTCGCCGCCGAGGCCGCGACCCCGGCCACCCTCGAGGCCTTGGGCACACGCGCGCAAAGCCGGCCCGTGCTCGCCATTACCGGCCGGCGGGCGAAGGTCCTCGGCCTCGGCGATAGGCCCGCGCGGGTCGTGACGCTGACCGCCGCGAGTTTCACCGCCGCGCTGGTGCGCGATCTCGCCGATCCGCTGTCGGGCGTGAACGCCGGGGCGTTCAATTTCGCCATCGGCGAACCCCAGCCGTTCGGCTGCGAGACCGCCGCCGTCGCGCTGGTCAAGCTCGCCCGGCTTCTGCCCGCGGCGCTGGTCGCGCCGCTCGAATTGGCGGGCACGGCCGACCTCGCCGCCTGGGCGGCGCGCCAAGGGCTTCTGTTGGTCGACGCCGGCGACGTGTTCCAGTACGACACCACCTCGGCGCGCACGCTCGCGCGGGTGAGCGAGGCGCGGGTGCCGCTGCCCGAGGCGGAAAACACACGGATCATCGCCTTCCGCCCGCACGACGGCGGGCTCGAGCATCTCGCGATCGTGATCGAGACGCCCGATCCGGAAAGCCCGGTTCTGGTCCGCATTCATTCGGAGTGCTTCACCGGCGATCTGCTCGGCTCGCTGCGCTGCGATTGCGGCGATCAGTTGCGCGGCGCGATCGCCGAGATCGCGCGCGCCGGCGGGGGCGTGCTGCTGTATCTCGCCCAGGAGGGCCGCGGCATCGGCCTCGTCAACAAGCTCCGCGCCTACGAGTTGCAGGACCGCGGCTTCGACACCATCGACGCCAACGAGCAGCTCGGCTTCGACGCCGACGAGCGCGTCTATCTTCCGGCGGCGAGGATGCTCGCCCTGCTCGGCTATTCCCGGGTGCGGCTGATGACCAACAATCCCGACAAGGTGCAGGCCTTGAAGGCGTGCGGGGTCGCGGTCGAGGGCCGGGTGCCCCATTCCTTCCCCGCCAACAAGCACAACGAGCTTTACCTGCAAGCCAAGGCCCACAAGGGCGGGCATCTGATCTGACCGCCGGGCAGTTTTTGCCGCGCCCGGGCGGGCCGGGAGCCGCCGGCCCCTAACTAATATATTGAATTAAAATGATATTATTCTGGCACACCCCTTGCGTGGTTGAAGGCCAAGAGCGGGAAACCGGAGCGTTTGTCCGGGCCCGAAAGGCCGCAACGATCGGCCGTCGTGGATTAAGGGAACGTGCCATGAGTCTCGCGATCGAGGGGACCCGCGCCTGGGGTGCGTCCGCCGACCCCATCCGCGCCGCGGATCCGCAGGGCGGCGGGGCCTCTCTTTCGCCCTGGCAGGCGCTGATGGCGAGCGCGGCGCTGGCCCAAAGCGACGAGGCCGGCGGTTGGCACGCGCGGATCGAGACCGGCCCCGCCCGGCCATCGACCCCGGTGGTTGACGATCCCAGGCGGATCGAGACCGCCGAAGCGCGTCCAACGAAAGCGGTCCCGCCCGATTCCAAACCGCCGGGCGCGCAGGCGCCCAAAACCAATGACCCGGCGGCGTCATCCGCGCCCGATCTTTCGTCTGAGCGGCCTCCGCCGCCGGGATTGTTCGAGAACGGCGATTTTTCGCTCGCCGATCTCCTCGACGTCATCAATCCGCTGCAACATATCCCGATCGTTTCGTCGCTCTATCGCGATCTCACCGGCGACCGCATCGGCCACGGCGCGCGGCTCGCGGGCGGAGTGTTGTTCATGGGCCCGCTCGGCGGCCTGTCCGCGCTCGCCAATATCGTCATGTTGGAAGCGAGCGGCAAGGACGTCGGCGATCACGCGATCGCGCTGTTCAAGGACGATCCGGCCGCGGCGACCGCGCTCGCGGCGAATTCAAACGCACCCGCGGGCGGGCAAAAAACCGAATCGAAGTCCGCATCCATTTCCGACGAAAAGGCGCTCGCCGAACTGCTGCCTCCGGGCGCGATTCCGCTCCCCGGCCGGAGCGTTGAATTTACCCAGGCGGCGCTTCGTCCGGGCGCGTTAGCGCCGAACATTCAAGACCCGGCGGCAAATCCGGCGCCCGGTCTTTCATCTTGGCGGCCTGCGCCGCCGGGCGCAATCGCGCCCGCGCCGATGTCTTACGCCGCCGCCAGCGACGACGATTTGCCGCCGCCCCCGCCGCCGCTCGGGCCCATCGCCGGCCCCGGCTGGAAAGGGTTCTACTCTCCGCCCGAGCCTCGGACCGCAAGCGTGCACGCGGTCCCGCCGGCGGACGAACAAAACATCGATTCGCTGGCCATGCGCCGTTCGCTCGCGCCCGATCCCATGGCCGCGCTCGCCGCCAAGCGCACGCCGGGCGCGATGGCCGGGACGCTGGCCGCGCCCAGGCTCGCGCCGGCAGGCGAGCCACAAGCCGCGCCGCCGGGCGCGCTCGCCGCCGAGGGCGGCTGGTTCTCCGACGCGATGTTCGAAGCGCTCGCCAAATACCAAGACGCGGTTCGCTTGCGCGGGCCGCAAGCGCCGGAAGCGGCGCGGCCGGGCGGAGTCAACGTCGTCAACTAAGCGCGAATAAGGAGCGCCATGGAGATCGTCGTGAACCCGTCCGACGCTCCGGCCTCGGGCACCATCGCCTGGCCGAAGGGCGAGGCCCGCTGCGCCCTTGGCCGGGCGGGCGTAAGCGCGGCCAAGCGCGAAGGCGACGGCGCGACCCCGGCCGGCGATCTGCCGTTGCGTTATGTTTTTTACCGTCCCGACCGGGAAACGCGGCCCGCGACGCGCCTGGCGGTGCAAGCGATCGCGCCCGAGGACGGCTGGTGCGACGATCCGGCGCGGCCCGAATATAATTCCCTCGTCCGCCGCCCTTTCCCCGGCCGGCATGAAACCTTGTGGCGCGCGGACGGTCTCTACGACCTTATTGTCGTGCTCGGCTGGAACGACGCGCCAGCGGTTCCAGGACAGGGCAGCGCCATCTTTCTTCACGTCGCGGCCCGGGGCTGGGCGCCGACCGAGGGTTGCGTCGCGCTCGCGCACGCGGATCTCGTCCGGCTGCTCGCCGCCGTCGGCCCGGGCGACCGGCTGATCGTCAATCTCCGCCGCCCGTGAAGCTCGGGCGAGTCATTTTTCGGCGCCCCGAAAGGTGGGGCGCGGGCCGAATATGGCGGTGCCGATCCGCACGTGGGTCGCGCCGAAGGCAATCGCGATTTCGTAATCCACGCTCATGCCCATGCTGAGAGCTTTGAGTCCGTTGCGCCTGGCCATCTCCGCGAGCAGGCCGAAGTGCAACGACGGCTCCTCGTCGGCGGGCGGGATGCACATCAGCCCTTCGACCGGTAGGTCGTAGGTTTCGCGGCATTCGCGCACGAAAGCGTCGATCTCGGCGGGCCGGACGCCGCTTTTCTGCGCCTCTTCGCCGGTGTTGACCTCGATGAAGCACGCGGGGCGGCGGCCGGCCCGCGCCATCTCACAGGCCAGCGCGCGCGCGAGTTTCGGCCGATCCACCGTCTCGATCGTGTCGAACAGCGCGACGGCGCGTTTGACCTTGTTGCTCTGAAGCGGCCCGATCAGGTGCAGGCGAACGCCGGGAAATTCGGCCTTGAGAACGGGCCATTTGTCTTCCGCTTCCTGCACCCGGTTCTCGCCAAAGACGCGGTTGCCGGCGGCGATCGAGGCACGGATCGGCGCCGCTCCGTGGGTCTTGCTCACCGCGACCAGGGTGATTTCCCTCGGGTCGCGCCCGCTGCCAAGCGCCGCCGCCTCGATCCTGGCCCGGACTTGGGCGAGATTGGCGACGACGTCGATTTCAGTCATGATCGAAATTCGGCCGCCATGGCGCCGCCGCAAGGAAAGCTCGCGCAAAACCGTGCCGACCGTAGCAGACATCGCAAACCGTCTCAAAGCGCGCGCGCGGCGGCGCCACCCGGCGGCGCGCCATCTTCCCGCCTTGCTCCTCTTCAGCGACGCTGTTCGGCTTCCCGATCCGCTGGCCGCGCTCGATCGCTTGCCCCCGGGCTCCGGCATCGTTTTTCGCCACTACGGCGCGCCCGTTTCTGGCGCCTTCGCGCCCGGTGGCGCAGGCCGCCAAAACCAAAGACCGGGCACGAACGATGCCGCCGGGTCTTTTGTTTCTGGCGCCTTCGCGCCCGGGCGCGAGGCCCTGGCCCGCGCCCTAGTGGCGCGGGCCAGGGCGCTCAAGGTTCGGGTCCTGGTCGCGGGCGATCCGCCCCTCGCCCAGCGCGTCCGCGCCTCGGGCCTTCACCTCCCTGAGGCCCGGCTCAAGCTCCCCCTCGCCCTCGGCCCAAGGATGCGTCTAAAATCTACAATCGTTACGATAGCGGTACATTCTTTGCGAGGGATATTCCGGGCGGCGCGGCTTGGCGCCGACGCGGTGATTTTAGGCCCCGTATTCCCGACCGCAAGCCACCCGGGCGCGGCCCCCTTGGGAGTTTTACGTTTCACCCGCCTCTGCCGCCATAGCCCGATCCCGGTTTATGGGATCGGCGGCATCGGCCCGAAGACCGCGCTCAAACTCAAGGATTCGGGCGCGGTCGGAATTGCCGGGATCGGGGCGATCCTGCCTCTCCGGGGCGCCCGGCGCGGGTAAGAGTTATGGCGCGTCCCGAGGCTCTGGTATAATTACGTATCCTCGAATGGGATTCCGGCCGGCCATGGGTTTTATCCGCCTCGCACTTCTCGCGTTTACGTTCGCGGGCGTTTTCGCGCTCGGCGCCTGCAACCGCGAATCGGTGCAGGCT